>PNBO01000173.1 GCA_003136095.1 Myxococcales bacterium | reverse complement strand
TTGCCCCAGGCGCAGGCCGCGGTGAAGATGCTGCTCGTGTACTCGCACGCGAACACCGGCTTGTTTGCATCGATGTACGGTTGCATGTCGGCGCACCAGCCGTCGTTGTAGCAATCCTCGGTCAGTGCCCCATCGTAGACGGACTGGATGTTCGCCGTGATTTCAGACGCGTTCTTCTGCACGATCGCCATGCCCCGCGCGTGGCATTCGGTCGCCAGCCACTTCGCATAGTCGACACCATCGGCCTGGGTCAGCGGGAAGCCCGAATTGTCGCTGAACACGTCCATGTTGTCGGGCTCGAGCGCGTCGAAGGCCTTGGTTTTGCACACGTCCAGGCGCTTGGCCATGATGTCCCTCAGCGCCTGTGCGCGAATGTCCACGAACTTCTCGCCTGGCCAGCCGGGATAGTCGTTGCCGAGCACCGCTGCGGGGAACGAGGAAGCGTCCGGTCGCCAGTCTTCCCAGCTGCCGACGCTGACGTAGCAGATCACCTTCTTGCCCGCTTGATGGAGCTGCGCAACCACGCTTGCGTCCTCCTCCCAGTCGATGTCGAAGACGTCGACCGCGAGGTTCGGGTCGATCGTGCCGCCGCCGATCTGCCATTGCCAGGAAAGTCCCGCCACTGGCATCCACCAGCTACCGGCGGGAGCCGATGCGTCCGTCGCCGTCGTGCCGCCGGTGCCAACCGATGCGTCCGGCGCCGTAGTGCCCCCGGATCCACCCCTGCCGCCCGTACCCGTATTCCCACCCGTGCCCGTGTTTCCGCCCCTCCCTGTGCCCGTGCTCCCGCCTGTGCCCGTGCTTCCGCCTGTGCTCGTGCGCCCACCCACGCCGGTATTCGTGCTTCCGCCGGTGCTCGTGCTTCCGCCCGTGCTCGTGCTTCCGCCTGTGCCCGCGCTTGCGTCCGTGCTCGTGCTTCCGCCTGCGCCCGTGCTTCCGCCGGTGCTCGTGCTTCCGCCTGTGCCCGTGCTTCCGCCCGTGCTCGTGCTTCCACCTGCGCCTGCCGTGCCGCCCGCGCCTCCGGCTGCGCCACCTGTCCCGCCACTCTTGGGGAGATCTGGCGCGCCATCCCTCGCCGCTGCTCCATCCGCGGGTTGGATGGTCTTTGAGGACGAATTACCGCACGCCGCGACCCCTAGCAGCACAACGGCCAGGATGGTCACGAAGCTGGAAAGCGGAGGTTGTTTTCGCATACTCTTAGTGTGGCCAGAATGCGGGAAAACCTGGTCAAGAGATCGACATCGATCAGGAATCAAGCGCCGGTTCGCTCGGGGTTCACGCTTGCCATCTGGTAGTCTTGCCTGGCGATGAACCATGGCCCGGGCACTATGGCGCTGTGCTGTCTTGCCACCACGACGCTTGGCGGGTGCGGCGAAAGCCGGGGTACGATCCTCACGCTCGGAGACGCCACCGTCTGGCATCCAGCGCCAGTGACGAGCTGGCAGATCCAGCTCACCGGCACCGTGGACACCGCGCCCGACGTGCAAATGTTCGACCTCGATCTATTCGACGTGGATGCCAGTATCGTCGCAAATCTGCACCAGAAGGGCGCCAAGGTAATCTGCCACGTCAGTGCTGGTAGCTTCGAGGACTGGCGGTCGGATGCCGCCAGCTTCCCGGCATCCGTTCTCGGCAACACGCTCGGCTCGGCTGACGAGAGGTGGCTGGACATCCGTGCCACCGACGTGCTTGGGCCCATCATGAAGGCGCGGCTGGAGCTCTGCCGCAGCAAAGGCTTCGACGGCGTCGACGTGGACAACGTGGACGGATACACGAACGCAACCGGTTTTCCGCTCACGGCCGCCGACCAGCTCGTCTACAACCGGTTTCTGACCACGGAAGCGCACGCACGCGGGCTTGCAATCGGGCTCGCGAACGACGTAAGTCAGACGCTCGATCTGCTCGGCGATTTTGACTGGATGTTCGACGAGCAGTGCTTCGAATATAGCGAGTGCAGTCTGGTGCAACCGTTCGTCGAGGCGGGCAAGGCGGTGTTTCACGTCGAGCTCAACCTGGAAACCAGCGCCTTCTGCCCGCAGGCCAACGCGCTCAATTTCAACTCGATGAAGAAGAACGTGAGCTTGGACGCGGCCCGCTGGCCGTGCCGGTAGCTGCCATAGCACCGACCGGTTTGAAAGCCGGGCAATTCCCGGATCTTTCACCACAGAGAACACAGAGAACACAGAGACGGATGGGAAGGGCTCCCGGATCCGGATCCGAACCCTTCCCATTCCGGTCCGGGCTCTGTGTCCTCCGTGTCCTCTGTGGTTCATTCCTTCGGCTACCCTTGTCTTGCACAAAGGCCGGATTTTTCGGAGAAACCAAACCGTTCGGCTCTCTACATCAGCATCCCGGCGCCGAGGGTCAATCCGGCCCAGCCGCCGCGGAGCTCGACGAGGGTGCTGCCGTCGCTGACGTCGCCGGCCACCCGGTGCATGATCCAGCCGCCGTCGATTCGTCCCAGGAAAAAAAACCGACTGCCGAGGGCGCGGGTCACGCACAACCTGCCGATGGGTCCGGCCCATGGCTCGGAAAGGCTATTCCCCTTGGCGCCGGTCGCGGTGTCGTGCGCGGAGAGCTTCACGAGGCCGCCCTCCATTCCCAGCCCGGCCTCGATCCGCCAGGCGCCGTTGCCGGCGCCGACCAGCAACGCAATGTTGCCGCTCGCGGCCTGCCAGTCCACGGTGGTGAGGCCGGTGGCGGCGGAGCCGAGCTCGCCCCGCCCCTCGATGGCAAGAGCGAAGTGGCGCGCGAATGCAAGCTCGGCGCCAAGTGCGAAACCTCCCAGCCAAGTCGCGGGCCGCGCCACCCTGCGAAGCGATCCGGCCGCGGCAACGCCAAACCGGCGCGCTGGTTCAAACTGCTGCGTGGACGTGGGTTCCTGTACAAGCGGGAGCCGCTTTCCGACGGGTACCTCGCTAGTAGCAACCAACTCGCTCACCGAGAGCGCGAGCAAGCGCACGAGCGCGGGCCCGGCCGCGTCGCGCGAGGGCACCTCCGAGTGAGACTGGCGGCCCGTCTGCGCGTCGGTCGCCGTGATCGCGACGCGCTCGCCATCGCAAGTCAACACGACGACCGCGGGACGCAGTGTCCGGCCGGCGCCCACCGTGCCGAGCTCAATCGCGACCAAGTCTTCCAGGCGAGTGGCATCAACCCCCGGGCACGCCTCCGTCACGAGCTTCACTTGCGCATCCATCGGTCCTGCTGCCCACGCGGACGTGCCTGCAAATGCCAGACCCAGCGCCGCCAAGCCAATAGAAAATCGCCTGAGAGAAGAAGTCACTCGAACTGGCCATATCGTCGCACGGATTCGAGCCGTCGTCCGGTCGGATACTTGGCCATATACGCTTCGGCCAGACCACGCGCGCGTTCCCGCTGGCCGGCGCGGTACGCGGCCTCGGTCTCACGAGCCAGGGCGTCGGACGAGAGCGGGCCCTCGGGGAGAATCTTGCGAACCAGAGCGAAAGCATCGGCAGCCTCGGCCGGGCGTCCGAGCTCGTAGAGCAGGATGCGACCGAGCGTGAACGCGGCCAGCGGCGCGCGCACATCGCTGCGGTACTGGCGCACGATCCGCTCCAAATAGGGCGTCGCCTCCGCCGGGTGGCCGGAGAGACGGGCGGCATCCGCGGCCAGCATCAGATCCTCGGCGCCGCTGTCGACGACGCCCGGCGCACCGGTGAGCACACGGTAGGCTTCCGCGTACCGGCCGCGCGTGGCGAGAGCGCGGAAGCGCGCACGCGAGACCGGCGCAGCCGGACGCGAGATCTCCGCGGCCGGAAGCGCGGGCGCGGCCGGTTCGACCGTACTAGTTCGTTCCGCTTCCGGCAAAGCCTGCGGCTCCGCGACCTCCTCGGGGAAGTGCGCTGTCTGTCCCTCCGCCAGCACGCGCTCGCCGCCGGGCCACCGAACCTGGACCTTGCCACGGTACACGGAGACGTAGGCGCCCCGGTCTTCCCGCTCCACGCGGAACCGGGTGCCGAGGACGCGCACCACGATCCCATCCACGAGCACCGTGAATGTGCGACCTGGATCGGGCACCACATCGAACTCGCCCCGCCCCGCCGTGAGGCGCAAGTCGATGGCCCTCGCCGCCACGGCCACCACCTCGACCTGGGAGCGGTCATCCAGCAGGCGCGCCGAGGATCCGTCGGAAAAGCGCAGTCCGTGGCCGGAGGAATCCTCTACCACCGATGGTGCCCTTGCGGCCTCTCGCGCCCCCGGCAAGAGGCGATACGACACCCCGGTCGCGATCCCCACCCCGAGCAGGAGCGCGGAGACCGCAATACGTGTCCGACCACCACGCCGGATCTTTTGGCGGGCGAGGCGCAGATTATCCTCGGTACGTGCGACGTCCCAGTTCACCTGGATGTGCCGGAAGGCCTTTTCGACCCCTTCGCTCGTCGGGTCAGACATGGCTCATCCTCTGCGCAAGGGTTTTCTGGGCCAAACGCAGCCGTCGCTGCACGGTCGACTTGGAGCAGGCGCAAATCTGGGCGATATCGTCGAGCGACTCGCCCTCCACGTGGCGCAGTACCCAGACCACGCGCTCGGCCGCGGGCAGACGCTCCAACGAGCGGTATGCAAGCGCCATCTGGGCCCGCTCATCGGGCGTGGCCGATGTATCCGCGATCTCCGCGTAGTCCGACGGCGCCTCCAGACCGAAGAGCATGAGGACGCGCGTGCGGCGGAGCTTCCGAATCGTCCGCCGCACCGTGATGCGGGCCAGCCAGCTCTTGAGCGCCCCAGGGTCGCGAAGCCGGCGCAAACCGCGGTGGGCCTCGATGAAGACCTCCTGCACCAGGTCGTCGAGGTCGTCGTCCCGGCCCATGATCTTGAGACCGATGGCGGCTACATAGGCTGCGTGCTCGCGGAAAACACGATCGAAATCCACGGGTCCGACCGGGGCCATTGGCGCTTGGCCACCCGGGATCAGCCTGAGGTGAGCTCCATTACTCATTCATTGTATTGGTGGCCAAGGGGGAGCCAAGAATGGTCATACATGAGCATACGGCAAATCAGCCCGTCTTTCTCTGTGCGTCACCGGGGCGCGGAATGTCCGATAAGAAACCGTCGTTCACGCGAATGCGGGGTGCGAAAGGGGCGCTGGGGGTGCCTGTGCGCCCTGTGCCCGTCGCGGTGTCGGGACTTGACCCCCCAGAAAGCGAGTCGCGTCGTGATGGAAGAGAGCGAGCTTCAAATTCGTTGAGCACAAGGTCGAGATGTTGACGATTCTCGTGTGTTGCCTCACCCCAGCGGCGCTACCGATCAGGACATCTGGGGGATCCCTGTGTGCAAGTGCAACCCTCCGGCAAGCACGGCCGATTTCGTGGATGCTCCAACCACCACAGCCCGCGCGGATCGAAACGAACCAGCGGACAACCTGCGCGGAGGGCGGCACGGCGAACCCGACGCCGCAATCCCGCGTGGTTTCCGCTGGTTCGTCTTTGCATACCGAGAGCTCTTGGAGGTCATGATCCACGGCTGGGCTATGTGCCTGGCAAGTTCGCGCGTGTTGCAGTTGCGTACGCAAGAGTCCAGAATATTCATCTTCGCAGCGGTGCTCGGATTTTCGGCAAGCAAGGAGGCATACATGACATCGACGTGTTCCGTCCGTTCGATGGTGGCCGTGCTCGCGGTTCTGGGAAGTGCTTGCTCATCGAACAGCTCGCCTGCTTCGGGAACCGGCGGAACCCATGGCACTGGCGGAGTGCCCAGCCCAGGGGGAACAACAGCAGGTGGCGGACAATCGGGAACGGGTGGAGCGAATGGCACCGGGGCAGCGCCCGGCCAGGGTGGAACGATAGGAAGCGGTGGAACCGCACAACCAGGAACGGGTGGAGTGAATGGTACTGGCGGGCGCACCGGCTCGGGAATTGGTGGCGCGGGCACGGGTGGTCGCTTGGGCTCGGGAGGCGCCGGGGTTGGGGGCGCAGCAACCGGCACCGGAGGCACGCTGCCCGCCGCCTCGGGCGGTAGCGGAGCACTGGGTGGCGCAACCAGCTCGGGTTTGGGCGGCAGTTCTGGTTCGGGCGGCGCGACCGGCTCGGGTTCGGGTGGCAGATCCGGTTCGGGCGGCGCGAGCAGCTCTGGCTCCGGCGGCGCGAGCAGCTCTGGATCGGGCGGCGGTTCTGGCGGCTCCGGAGCAGACGCCGGCGCGGCGCAAAGCGCAGGGTGCGGGAAAACACGGACGCTTCAGAACGGGACCATCAACATCACGAGTGGTGGCGCCTCGCGAAAATACATTCTGCTCGTGCCCAGCAGCTACGATAACAGCCAGCCCTATCGGCTGGTCTTCGCCTTCGCGGAGTCCGGGTCATCGGCCCAGTCAGTTGCGGACAGGAAGTACTTCACAATGCAGACCCAGGACACAAAGAACACCACCATTTTCGCCGCGCCCGACGCCGTGGGCAGCGCAGGGTCCTGGAGCAACACGGACGTGGCGTTCACCGATGCGATCCTCTCTCAACTCGAAGGCGATCTCTGCATCGACGAGACCCGCGTCTTCGCGACGGGATTTAGCTTTGGCGGGGCCATGGCCATGGCCCTCGCGTGCACGCGGGCTGACGTGTTCCGCGCCGTCGCGTTTTTCTCGGGGGCGGATCTCACCAGTTCCTGCCCCACGACTTTGACCAAGCCGATTGCGTACTATGCGTCGCAGGCCAGCCAGGACGCCAATGGCATGTCAATCACCGACCCCATGACCGGGGAAATGAAGCAAGCCCAGTTCGCCGCCGTCAACGGATGCACGCCAGAGCCTGCGTCCACAACGTACCCAGGCAGCGGCCAGCCGCACACTTGTACGATTTACAAAGGCTGCTCCGCGGGCCACCCGACCGAATACTGCGTTTTCAACGGCGCTCACGGCTGGCAACCGGTGGATCCCGGTCAGACGACGAGCTGGGACCCCCCGGAGGCATGGAAGTTCATCACCCAGTTCTAAGCGGCCGAGTGCGGTTCGCCGGAGCAACCCTGGCGTGTGCCAAAACTCGATCGTGGGGTTTTCGGGACGGAGTGTTTGCGGCGGACAACCAGATCCGGGACAGGAGCAGCCCAAAGGCGCGGTCGGTTGGTCGCAGCCGAGGCCGTGGCGTGGAGCGCTTGCAGGGTGGCGAGCCGGCGGAGAAGCAGGGGGAGCATGGCCAGGTGGCGCGTGATGCCAACTCGGTCTCGCCATCTCCATAGATTCGTGCGCTCGCCGACGGAGGAGCAGGCTTGCGGACGAGGACTTGGCGAACCACAGGAGTGGGATCCCGAAGAGTCCCGAATGTCCTGATTCACGGCTGCCCGAATCGTCAAATCCCCCATGATTCCAGGTCTCACGCTCTTGCGTACGCCAAAGTCCGGAATGTCTGCGTGCGCAGCTGCGCGATCGCTTGCAATCAACACGATTCCGTCGACAGCGTGCCCACCAGGAATTCGTGCACCATCGCGAGATCGTCGAAGGCGAGCCGCCGTTCGAGGTTATGATCGCGCCGTACGCGACGAGCGTGGTCGGGCGGCAGCGGCCTATGCATGAAGATGCCGCGCGAGCAGAGCCGCGCGTCGGGCCGAGCGGTGCGCATGATCTCGTCCATGAGAGTGCCGAAATCGGCGTCGCTGAGGTAGGAGGACACGTCGGCAATCGAGTAGGCGTCGAAGCTGGCGTCGGCGACGTCGGCCAGCGCGGCGGCGGCCGACGCCGTCACAATCGTGATCTGCGTCGTCTTGAGAGCTTCGCGGATGCGCTCGAACGAGCTCGGTAGAAGATAGATTGGCATCGCCGGCTCGTAGATGTAGCGCGCAAAGAAGACGAGTTGGAGCAGGTGACTCTCGCGCGCGAGGTGGTTGCACAGGTACCGATGCATGAGATCGAAGATGCGCCGATGGAGCGGTACCTCGGGCGGCACGAAGCGCCAGAAGCCCGGGTCGCGCGAGAACAACTCGAGAAAGGAGCGGCGGCATAGCATCTCGCCGACGAAGCGCCAGGCCCGGGTGTCCCACCCCTCCAGGAAATGGCGCTGCTCCGTAATGTCGTCGAAGCTGAACAGTCGTCGGATCCAGAATGGACGCACGACGTGCAGGATCCGCGCTACGTGGACAAGAAAGCGCTCTAGGCTTCCCTGAAAAAGCACGCCGCGCCGCACGACTTCCGGGTGCGCGTCAAAGTAGGCTCCGGCGGCGCCGGAGAGAGCTGGCCGCAATTCTTGGTAGACCTTGAGCCGATCGCGCGCCGGCCGCACGCCGAGAAACGCGAGGTAGGGCTGGTGGCTGAGCGACCGCATGGCCGCAATCTTCAGTTCGAGCAGATGGTTCTGGGTCGGGTTCACGTCGACCGCGACGATCTCGCGGGGTACATCGTGAAGGAGGTTGAGCACGCGTCCTCCGCCAGCGGTGATGCAGAGCACGCGTTTTCCCGGGCCGAGCCGCAGTGCCTGGAGCTCACTCTTGGAGTCTTCGTTGCAGGACGAGTAGCTGATGCGCTCGCTGAACCTCTTCCATGGAATTGCGTTGGGCTCGGTGGTCATGCTGCTTTGTCTCAAGCCTTCCTCATGAGCTCTTGTCGGAGCTCTTCTCGGACGGGGTTTCCATGCCGAACTTCCGCATGCGGCGCAAGAGCTGAAAGCGACTAATGCCGAGGAGCTTCGCCGCCTCTGTGCGGATGTTGCTGGCGCGGCTCATCGCTTGACGGATCATGCGAACCTCCACGTCGACGAGCGAATCGACGCCGGGCACCACCTCGAGGGGTTGGGCAGCGGGCGATCGTCCCTTGCCGCCGAGGGAGAGCACCCGTTGGGGCAAGTGCCTCAGCTCGATGCGCGGCGATTCGGTCAGGATCACGGCGCGCTCGATGATGTTTTTCAGCTCGCGCACATTGCCGGGGTACGCGTAGCGCAAGAATGCTTCGCTGACCTCGGTGGCAAATGGCTCCGTGGGCTTGTTCAGACGCTCACCGTACATGACGCGGAAGTGCTCCGCCAAAAGCAGAATGTCATCGCCGCGCTCGCGCAAGGGCGGGATGCGGATGGGGAAAACCGCGAGCCGTTGGAAGAGATCCTGGCGAAAGCGGCCTGCTTGCACCAATGCCGACAGGTCCTGGTTGGTGGCGGCGACCACGCGGGCCCGCAGCGGAATCTCGCGACTCGATCCCAGCCGGCGAAACGTGCGGCTTTCGAGGACGCGGAGCAGCTTCCCCTGACCCAATTCCATGTCGCCGATCTCGTCGAGGAAGACCGTGCCATCGCGGGCTTCCTCGAAGGCGCCCGTCTGCAAGTCCTGCGCGCCCGTGAAGGCACCACGCTCATGCCCGAAGAGCAGACTCTCCACGAGATTCTCGGGCAAGGCGAGGCAATCGACCACGACCAACGGCGAGCCCGCGGGGCGCGACAGAGAGTGGACGAAACGACACGCCACTTCCTTGCCCACGCCGGTTTCCCCCGTAAGGAGCAGCGTCGTGTCCTTGGCCGCCGCCACTTTGATGAGCTCGTCAATGACCAGACGCATTGCGCTCGATCGACCGAGGAGCCCCTGGCACTTGGCTTCGGCCGTGCCCTGCACATCCTGGCGCAGTTGCGCGCGCTGGCGCAGCTCGAGGACGCGCTCGATGATCGGGGCGAGGCTGGCCTCCTTGACGATGTAGTCCTCGGCGCCGTGACGAATCGCCCGCACGGCGTTGGGAATGGTCTGGTACGCCGTCATCATGACGAGCGCGGCGTCCGGTTGCTTCGCGAGAAGCTGCGGGATGATGCGAATGCCATCGTCATCCGGCAGGCGATGATCGAGCAGAATCACGCCATATTGTCGATTCGCGACCCAGCGGAGCGCCTCGGCGCAACTGTATGCGAGGTCGCAAGAGATCCCTTGGCGGCCGATCTCGCGCCCGATGGCCTGGGCGTAGAGATTCTCGTCGTCGACGATCAAGGCCCAGAAGGGCTGATTCATGCCGCACCGTCGATCGCGCTGTGGCGGGTGGGGAGCACCACCGTCGCCTGACACCCGCCCCCGTCGCGATTTCTGAGATCGACGAAGCCGCCGTGGGCGCGCGCGATCTTCTGGCACACCGCGAGGCCGAGGCCGGTCCCGTTCTTCTTGGTGGTGAAGAAGGGACGCAGACAGTCCGCCGCGCTCGCCGGTAGACCTGGCCCCCGGTCCTCGACGGTGATGGTCAGCTCGAAGCCACGCTGGGCGACGTGACACGTGACCTCGCCCGCGCCGGTGGTCGCCTCGAGCGCGTTGAGCAGGAGGTTGAAGACGACCTGCTTGATGGCATCGTAATCGGCCTCGATCGTCAGCTCCGGATCCACCTGGCAACGAATGGTCTTGCCCGCCAAGCGCTGGGCGCCCGCGAGCAAGCGGCGTGCGTATTCAACCACTTCCCCGACGCGCACCTGGGTTACGGCCATCTCGCGCCGCGCCGCGAGGTAGTCCTTGAGGGTCATATCCATGCGTACGATCTCCTTCACCAGCGCGGCCAGGATCGGGCGCTGGTTGGCCGCGGTTTCCGGCTCGCGGATGAGACTCTCGAGGGTGGCGCCGATTGCGACGAGTGGATTGCGCATCTCGTGCGCGAGATGCGCCGCCATCTCCCCCATGGTGGCGAGCCGCTCCTGTTGCTCGAGATGGTCGGAGTCCCGCTTCGTCGGCTCGCGCAGCAGAAGCAAGAAGCCAACAAGTTGGTGGGAGTCGTTGGCGAGAAGGAGCGCCTCGACGCGCACCGGAACCAGAGATCCATCGCGGCGACGAAGCACCGTCGCGCGCTCCGAATACGCTTTCTGCGGATCCAGGGTCTGATGGCTGAGAATGTCCATGACCTCGTCCGGCGCCGAGAAGAACTCTCTGATGGGCCGGCCGGCAAGATCCGCCGCGCCACAAGCCAGGAGCTGCGCCGCGGCGGGATTGCACGAGGTCACGAGAAGCTCCGGATCCACGAACAGCGCGGGCGCCGGGTCGCCGAGCGTCAAGCGCACGAGCTGATTCTCGATTGACGCCGCCGCCTGCCGTGGCGAGGAGAGCGTGCACAAAACCCCAGGCGACCCGTCGAAATCGAGCCTCGACAGCGCGACACGAAGCTCGGCGTCGAGTCGCGTGGGTAGCCCGGCGGCTTCGCCGCCGGCGGACCATCGCGGGAGGGAATGGGAACCCTTTGAGGGTTCCCATGTCAGATCAAAGTTGCGCTCACGCTCAGATTCCGGCCCCTCGAGAAAGGCACGGGCGTTCGTGCCGATGGTGCGCACGAGGTCCCCCTCCCGCAAGATCCGCTCCATGGCCGCGCCGCCCCGGGGGCCGTGGCCGCGCAGCTCACCGCGCGCATCGAAGAGAAGAATGTCCGGTTCGTCGTCGGGGAGGTGGTCGAAGAGCGTTTGGCTCTGGCCCATGAGGTCGTTCTCGAGGATCTCGCCGATGCGGCGGGCGTAGCGCAAGAGCACTTCGCGTTGCTGGCGGTTGAACGGCTGATGCCCGTCCTTCTCGAAGAGCAGGACACCGTAGTTTCGCGTGCTGCTCAGCGCGGGGACGCAAGCAAAGCGATGCTCGCCGACGAGCCGCGTGACAGCCACGAGGATGACGGGCGGCAGGGCCGCGCCCACCAGCTCCTTGAGGGAGGTGGTTTCGTAGTACAGGGCCTCGCGCCAGGAGCGAGTGACCAGGCTCCCCTCGGCGCTTTTCATCGGCCACGAGAAACCTGGAAATCGCGCGCCCAGCAGCTTCTCGATCTCGGCGATGATGGGGAAGGCGTCGGCCGTGATGCCCAGGTGAACACGAATCTCCTGCGCCTTCTCGTTGAAGAGAATGAGGTTCGTGGAACCGCAGCCGACAATCTTCGCGGCGCCGCGTAGGACGGCCTCGAGAAACTGCTTGAGATTGGTCGACCCGACCATGGTGGCGAAGCCGATGATACTCGCGTGGGCAACGCTGCCCCAACCGGAATCGCCGGAGAGATGCGTGCGATTTCGCACGCGCGTGTGCTTCCGCACGCGAGGGCGAGGGAGCCGCGCCTCGACTCCAAGGAAGGTCTGGGGTTCGCGCGATCGGGACGGGTGGTTCAGAGTTTGCAGCACGTGACCTGCCTTCGCCGCGTGAAGAGAGGTGCCACACGATGAAACTGTCCGTCGCCTGCAACTTCGATGAGGCCCTCCTGCAGGGTCTCTCCGGCTACCCGGTCTACGAAGTCTACGGGAAGCTCACCACCGATTACTTCGGTGGCGGGCGCCCTGCCTTCTACCTCCCCCAAGTGAATCGCCGATTGTTGGAGCGGACGGTGAAGCAGGCGCACAAAAACGGCATCCAGTTCAACTATCTGCTCAATGCGTCGGCCATGGGCAATACCGAGTTCACGCGCATCGGGCAACGCAAGATGGAGGAGATGCTGGAGTGGGTGGACGGCATCGGCGTCGATTCGATCACCGTCGCCAATGTCTACTTTCTGCGCCTCATCAAGCGGCGCCATCCGCGGCTGAGCGTACGCGTCAGCTCGCATCGCTTCACCGATACGCCGCGTAAGGTACGCTTCTGGGTAGACCACGGCGCCGACGTCATCGTGGTCTCCGAAGTCGGGGTGCACCGCGAGTTCAAGACCCTTGCCGCCATGAAGCAAGCGGCGCAGGGCATCGACCTGCAGCTCATCGTCAACAACTGGTGTCGTCAGGATTGCGCCATCGCCGGCAACCATGCCGTGGCGCTGTCGGCCGCGTCGCAAGCCAAGAGTCGGGGATTCCCGCTCGATTACTGCTCGATCCTATGCAACCAGATTCGCCTGCGCGATCCAGTGAACTACATCCGCGCCAACTGGATTCGCCCCGAGGATCTCCACTACTACGAGAAGCTCGGTTTCGAGACCTTCAAAATCGTCGAGCGCAACACCCCCACGCAGATCTTGCTCGAGCGGGTCAAGGCCTACGCTGAACGGCGCTATGAGGGCAATCTCCTCGATCTCGTGCAGAATTACGCCTACCCAAAGGACAAGCTCGGCGCCGTGGGCAAAGACGCCTATTCGTGGCGGCGGATGCTCAAGTACTTCATCAAACCGCGGACCATCAACTTGTTGCGTTTCCGCAAACTCGTCGACTTCGGGCACGCTTCCAGCATGCTGTATCCGAGAGAGGGCCAAAATCCGGTCACCATCGACAATCGCGCGCTCGACGGCTTCCTCGAGCGCTTCACGCAACAAAACTGCCAGTCGACCGATTGCGAGAGTTGTCGCTACTGCCACGAGTGGGCGGCGCGCGCGGTCACCGTCGATCCCAGTTGGCGTGCCAAGCTGGAGCCGATCTATGGGGACTTGCTCGGGGATATCGAGGGCGGTGCCTTCTGGGAGCCCTACACCCGCACCGCAGCGCAGATGCTGCGACAACGCTGGCACGACAGGCAGAACCCCGCGTGAAAGCGGTGAACCCGGCGACCGCCATGCCCAAGAGCATCGGGGTTGAGCTCGGTTGGTGCGAGCGCGCCGTGGCGCGCGGTCTCGCCAACCTCTCCTCACGACAAGAGGCCGACGGCGCGTGGCGCGGCGATTATGGCGGACCGATGTTCCTACTGCCGATGTACGTGGCGGCCTGTCACATTGGCGGCAGGCCGATCGAGCCGCGACGGCGCTATGGCATGATCGCCTATCTCAGCGAGAACCAACAAGTCGACGGCAGCTTCGGTCTCCATGTGGAAGATTCCGGATGTCTGTTCACCACGGTCCTGTGCTACGTGGCGCTTCGGCTGCTCGGACTGATGGCGGCCGACGAGCGGGCGACGAAGGCCCGAGCTTTCATCCACGCGCACGGTACGGCGCTCGCGTGCGCCAGTTGGGGCAAGTTCACGCTCGCCCTTCTCAATCTCTATGAATACGAAGGTCTGCACCCGGTCCTACCGGAGCTCTGGCTCTTGCCCACGAGCCTGCCGATCCATCCCAGCCGGCTGTGGTGTCACTGTCGGCAGGTGTATCTGCCCATGGCCCACCTCTATGGCAGCAGGGCCCGGATGCCGGCCAACGAGCTCACGCACGCGCTCCGGCGCGAGCTCTACGATCGTCCCTATGACAGCATCCGCTTCGCCGACCACCGCAATACCATCGCGCCCGGTGATGTCTACGTACCGACATCCACGGCACTCAAGGCAGTCAGCTTCGTCACGGGCCTCTACGAACGCGTGCACGCGCGGGCGCTGCGTGCGCGTTCGCTGGCGCGTCTCTTGGATCACATCGAGTTCGAGGACCGTGCCACCCAGTTCATCCGCATCGGCCCGGTCAACGCCGTCCTCAACACGCTGGTGCATTATTTCCGCTCACCTCTGAGCGAAGCGACGAAGCGCAGTTTTGCCGCTCTCGAGGGTTACCTGTGGGACGGCCACGACGGCACCAAGATGAACGGCTACAACTCGACCGCGCTGTGGGACACGGCCTTCGCCACGCAGGCGATGCTGGACACGCCGCTCGGGGCGTCCCATCGGGAAACATTGCAGCGCGCCCACGCCTTCGTGGTCGACAACCAGGTGCTCGAAGATTTACCGGACTGCCAACGCTACTATCGGCACCCTTGTCGCGGCGGATGGCCATTTTCCGATCGCGCGCACGGCTGGCCCATCACCGACTGCACCGCTGAAGGTCTGACCGCGGCACTGATGCTGGAGGACGCGGGGCTGCCCGGGCTGCCCGAGGAGCGAATTTTCGCTGCAGTCAAGCTGCTCCTCGGCTGGCAGAACCGCGATGGTGGGTGGGCGACCTACGAAAGACAGCGGGCTGGGCGCTGGCTAGAGAGCTTGAACCCGGCGCATGTCTTCGGCGACATCATGGTCGATCACTCGTATCCCGAGTGTACGGCGGCATGTCTGCACAGCTTGGCGCTTTGCCGACGACGCTTCGCCGCGTGTCCCGACCGCAAAGTCGTTGATCTCGTGCGGCGACGGGCCGGAACGGCCATCCGCCGCGGGGAGCGCTTCTTGCGCAAGTGCCAGCGCAGCGACGGGAGTTGGGAGGGATCGTGGGGCGTGTGCTTCACCTACGGCACCTGGTTCGGCGTGCGTGGGCTACGCGCCACCGGCGCGGACGACAGCGATCCGGCGTTGCGGCGCGCCTGTGGGTTTCTCTACGCTCACCAGAACGCCGACGGTGGTTGGGGTGAAAGCGGCGCGAGCTGCCGACAGCGGCGCTATATCGCCAGCCCCAGCCACGCGGTCAACACCGCGTGGGCTCTCCTCACGCTCGTCACGGCGGGGCAAACCCGCGACCCACGCTGCGCCCGTGCGGCCCGCTTCCTCGTCACCGCTCAACTCGAAGATGGCGATTGGCCGCGGCAGTCCCTCTCGGGCGTGTTCAACAAAACCGCGCTCATCAACTACGAGAACTACCGGCGCACCTTTCCCATCTGGGCGCTCGCGCGCTTTGCGGCGGCCGCGGCATAGTCAGAGACGAACCGATGCGTCCTTCGCCTCCACCGACGCCCGACCGACGACTACGGGACGGAATTTGTACCCGTAGACGATGGTGCCCTTGTTGCCATCGTCGCGCAACCTCCGCGTGACCATCTCCACCGGCATCCCGATCTCGATCGTCTCCCCCTCCACGTCGGTTAGCTGGGCGGCTACCAGGGGCCCTTCGGCGAGACGGACCAAGGCGACCACGTAGGGGGCAAAGGGCTCGAACCCTTCCGGCGGGTGGTGCACGGTCGAGTACGAGTAGACCTCACCCTTGCCGCTGAAGGTGAAGGGGGTCTTGGCGGGGGCATTGCACTCGGGGCACACGTCCCGCGCCGGGAAGATTTTGACACCACAATGGTTGCAGACCTCGCCCACGAGTCCGTAGCGGTGTCGCTGCAATCTCCAGTGCCTGGCAATCTCCATGATTGACTTATTCACTCCTCGCGGTGGTGTCTGTCAAGAGCTGAAACCGCGCTGCCGTCTTACTCCACAGCCTCGAGAATGGTGGTCACCACCGTGGCGCCACTGCCGCCAATATTCTGCGCCATGCCGAGGTGGGCATCGCGCACCTGGTTCGCGCCCGCCTGTTCGCGCAATTGCAGGGCCACCTCGATCACCTGGTAGATGCCCGTGGCACCGACGGGGTGACCACGCGCCTTGAGCCCGCCCATGGTGGTGATGGGAATTTGTCCACCAATGGCGATGTCCCCCTCGGTACCGAGACGTACGCCGCGTCCACGTTCGGCAAAACCGCACGCCTCGAGCGAGAGTACGGACACGATGGTAAACGCGTCGTGGAGCTCGAAGAGATCGATATCTTGGGGCGTGACCTTGGCTTGGCGGTACGCCTTGGCCGCACTCAAGGCCGCCGCCTCGAGTCCGAGCAGATCGCGGCGATCGTGGAGGGCGATGGTATCGGTGGACGACGACGAGGCGCGGATGCGCACCGGCCGCGCGCCCAACGAGCGGGCAAGACTGGTTGGGCACAGCACCACCGCCGCGGCGCCATCGCAGACCGGCGAGCTGTCGAGCAAGTTCACCGGGTCCGCGACCATCCTCGCCACGCAGAAATCCTGGGCGGTGACGGCGTGCGGGAACAAGGCATACGGATTGCCTATGGCGTTCTTGTGCGCGTTGATGGTGAACGGCGCGAAGTCTCCATGCGGCACGCCATACTCGTGCATGTAGCGCCGCATGAGCAGGGCATTGAGAGCCACAAACGACAGTCCGTTCTGCGCTTCGAAATCGGCGTCGGCAGCCATGGCCAGAGCAGCGGTCACCTGCTGGCCGGGGCGGTCCGTCATCTTCTCCACGCCCGCCACGACCACGAAGTCCGCCAGCTCACCCGCCACCGCGACATAGCCCAGCCGGAGCGCCGCTGCGCCCGAGCCGCAAGCGGCTTCGATCTTGACGGCTTCGACCCCGCGCAATCCCACCCAGTCGCTGATGAGGGCCCCCAGGTGCTCCTGTCCGTTGAGCGTTCCCGAACACATGTTGCCGACGTAGAGAGCATCGACGCGCTCGACCTGTGCGTCCTTGATCGCTTCCTGAATCGCCTCGGCCGCCAGGTCCTTGAGGGATTTCCCCCAATGCTCGGCCACGGGAGTCTGGCCTATTCCAATAATGGATACATCTCGCATGTCTGTCTCGAATGATTGGTCCTGTCATTCCTGGGTGTCGTGGTGGTCGCCAAACTACTCCATGCGAATCTTCCCCCGGTGACGCGCGTAGGTGGCGTAGTCAATCTCGTGGCGCCGGGCAATGTAGTCGTACGTGTAGAGGGCGCAGGCCCGGCGCGCGGCGATGGCGTCGGTCACCCGCAAGTCGAAGCCGTCGCTACCCGCGCCGCTGCCAAACGACACCATGAGCACGCGCTCGCCCGGCTGGGCGATGTCCAGCACGCTCGTGAGCCCGAGCATCGCGGCGCCGGCGTAAGTGTTGCCGATGTCGTTGACCAGCAACCCGGCCTCGAGTTGCTTGTTCTCGAAGCCCAGCTCACGACCCGCTTTCAGCGGAAACTTGCGATTGGGTTGGTGGAAGACGACGTGGGCGTAGTCGGCGGGCTGGCGACCGAGGGCCGTCATGATCTCCGACGCGGCGGCGAGCACGTGGCGAAAGTAGCCAGGCTCACCCGTGAAACGACCCGCGTGGGCCGGATAGTGCTCGTACTGGCGGCGCCAGAAATCCGTGGTGTCGGTCACGTACGAGATCGAGCCCTCGAGCACCGCCAGCGATTCTTCGGCCGGGCCGACCAGAAACGCCGCGCCGCCCGCCCCTGCCGTGTACTCGAGAGCGTCCCGCGGCCGTCCTTGCGCCGTGTCCATGCCGAGCGCCAACGCGTAGTCCGCCATCCCCGAGCCAACGAAGCCCAGAGCGGCCTGCATTGCCTCGGTGCCCGCCTTGCACGCGAACTGCCAGTCGGCGGCCAGCGTATGCGGCACGGCGCCGATCGCTTCCGCAACGATCGTGCTGGTCGGCTTGACGGCGTAGGGGTGACTCTCACTGCCGACCCACACGGCGCGGATGCGCGATGGATCGATCGCGGCGCGTTTGAGCGCATTGCGCGCGGCTTCGAGTGACATCGTCGCAACGTCCTCGTCGAGGCCGGGCACCGCCTTCTCCTTGATGGGCGGCGTGCATGTCTGCTGGCCATCCCACATGCGGCTGATCTCGGCCCCCGGCAGGCGATAGCGTGGCACGTAGGCACCATAGCCGACGATGCCAACCTCCCGGTGCGGTCTCATGACTTTCATCGGCGACATTTCCAGGTTGTCAGGTGCCAAGCTCCGACGGTGCCAAGTTGGATGCGGCTGCTGGACGCACGCAAAGATCGAGCGCGCCTTCGAGCTCCGTCAGATTGATCTGCGTCCCACGGCAGGGCCCGTTCGGCCGCGTGTTCGGGATGCCCAAGACCGAGAGTCTGTGACGAACATCGCGTATGCCGCTTACGAGATCCCGTTCGCAGGCCACGCCAATGACGAGGCTCGGTCGCTTTTCCCAGATGCGCTGGCGCGCCTGCTCGCCCCCGGCGACGATCGCCACCTCAACGCCGCGCGTGCTCGCCAGGGAACGTGCTTGGTCGAGCTGCTCCTTGCGCAGGCAGCGCGGCAGTAGGATGAGCACGCGCTGCGGCGCGAGGCCCTGCGGGGCCAGGCGCACGAGGGCGTTGTTGGTGCGAATGAAGGCATGCCCCAGCCGATCCTTGTTGATCGACAACATGCGGCCCAGCCAGAAGACGCCGCGCTCGACGATGGCGAGGATCCGACGGGCAAGCGACGACGCGCGCGTGCTGCGCGGCCAGTTCGTCAGGAGCATGATGGCCACCAGCGCGAGCGCCACGCTAAGCGTGGTGAGAAAGATCGCCAAGAGGACGAGCAGCACCCCGGGGGCCGCCGTATGCAACTCGGCAAGGCGCGGCGCCACCAGGTACCACGACACAAGACTCGCGGCCATGGTGACGACAAGGTAGCCCGCAATGAGGGCGAAGAAGAGACGCTTCGGGGCCGCCGCGTCGGGGGTGGCATGGCCATCCCAATCGCGCCACTCTTCGCCCAGTTTCGGGCTCCATTCCCCATCGAAGGGGTTCACCTCTGCGTGCACGGCGCGGAATCATTAGCAAGAAACGCACCTCGCGCTGCGACGCTCTTTGGGCGCGCGCTGCTTCCGAGATCCGCGAACTATGACGGGGGAATCGTCTGGAAGTGCGGAAATCGCTACAAGCGGGTCCGCACGGTGCCGTGGGCGACACCGCACGGTTGTGCGGAATCGCACGTGCGGAGCCGGCGAACATCAACCCCTATGCTGAAACCTTCGAGGGCGGCTTGGTGGGCGAGCGGGGCGTCGTGGCCACCGCCGGCTCCCCGCCGCGAGCCCCGAGCGTCGACATCCTGGGAGGGGCGTTCGAGGCCGGGCATGTGCTCACCGTGCGCGGCCCTCTCGCCTTGGATGTGCAACTGGGTTACAATGTTCTCGCCACCGTCGCGCCGGATGCTGCCCGCAAGCCCGCCGAAGCGGCCGCCTACCATCGCTCCGTCCTGCATGGCCCGCGACTTTCCTTCCGCCTGCTCGGAGTGCCGAGGCCCCCAAGCTGGCGAGGCTTCGCCACACCGCCGGACGGTTGGTCCTTCGGCCTGGCGGCGTACGCCGGGGCGTGGTGGCAGGGCGCTGCCCGGGCCGCCCCTGCCCCATTCATCGGCTTGGCGCTCGAAGGCAACCTGGGAACGTAGCTCGTCACCAGCTCCGGTCGTCACCGCCGCCGCGCTGCTTGACGGATCCTANNTCGACGGCAACCTCGGACTCGCCGGCCGCAGATGCGGCGGCCGACACGCCGGCGCCTCCCGCCGATTCGAATTCCCCCTCGCCCCCCGAGACGACCTCACCCTCCGACGCTGCCACGACCGCGGACGCGTCGCGCGCTTCCGATACGCCGGCGCCGAGCGATACCTCCGCTCCAACCGGCCAGCTCTGGGGCGGCATCCTCGATCCGGCCCGAGCCATCGACTGGACGCATGCGGGCGTGCAGGGCGGAATTCCGAACCGCACCACGCCGTGTGCAGCGCTCAATCCCGGGGCCACGGGCACGCAGATGAACACCGCCATCAAGAACTGCCCCGCCGGCCAGGTGGTCTCGCTCACCGCCGGCTCCTACGCCATCGCCGACACCGGCATCGTGATGAAGAGCGGCGTCACGCTGCGCGGCGCCGGTGCCGACAAGACCCTGCTCTCGTTCACTGCGACCACCTACTGCAACAACCAAAATGCGACGATCTGCTTCGCCGGAACCAACGAATGGGGCGGTGACGCGCGCGCCTTGCCGGGCGGCTCCAACTATGCCGACTGGACGGCCGGGTACGCGCAGGGGGCGAATCAAATCACATTGGCGAACGTCGGCAGCGCCGGCATCGCCATCGGCCAGTTCATTCACCTCGACCAGGCCAACGACAGTACGCCGAGCACCAGCTTCTTCGTGTGCGACAATACCACGGCGCCTTGTTCGCTCGAGGGCGGTAACGGCGGCCGCACTATCCAGAACGTGCTGCGCAGCCAAGTGCAAATCGTCAAGGTCACCGCCATCAGCGGCAGCACCTACACCATCGATCCGCCGCTCTACTCTCCGAACTGGCGNNTCAAAGGGACTCGCCTTTTGCGCACCTGTTCCTGCCAGCGCGATCTGGTCCAGATGATGGACGCGGCGCACATCACCGTCGAGAGCAACTACCTGTTCGGCACCCAAGGCAAGTCCGTGAACTACGGCATCGAGTCCTACGTCGCCACGGACAATCTGGTGCAGAACAACATCCTCCAGCACGTGGTCGCGCCGATGATGGTGCAGCCGGCGCTGGGCTCGGTCCATGCCTACAACTACGCCGTCAACGACACCTACGATGACGGGTTCTCGTCCAACCCGTTGCATTGGATGATCGGCATGGCCGACCAGCACAACGCCGGCGTGGAGTACAACCTGTACGAGGGCAACATCGGTCCCGGCATCGGCGGCGACGTCATCCACGGCAATCAGCTGGCCAATACCCTGTTCCGCAATTACCTCCTCGGCTCGGATCCCGG
>PNBO01000045.1:4745-21510 GCA_003136095.1 Myxococcales bacterium | reverse complement strand
ACCAGCCACACCGTCGCGGGATGGGCCTGCTTGTGCGCGCGCAGCTCGTTGACCATGGCGCGCGCGGCGTCGGCGGGATCCGCGCCGCCGAGCCCGGTTCCCAGCCCGGGAAGGGCGATGACAACGAAGCCACGCTGGCTGGCGGCCAAAAGGGCGGCGCGCGTGGCGCGGCGGACGTTCTCCACGGAAACCTTGAGCCCGGGCTCTTCCATGGTCGGCGCGTGGATGATGTTTTTGGCCCACAGCGTACCGGCGTTGGTCACCACGGCGGCGCCGACCGCGATGGGGGCCAGCGACATGGCCTCGCGCTGAATCGTCGGGCCGCCCTTGCGCGACAGAACCGCGGCAACCCCGCCACCCATGATGCCGAGGGAGTTCGCGGGGCTGACGATGGCATCGACTGCCATGTCGGAAATGTCGGACTTCGCGAGGTGAATTTGCATGGAGCGCAAGGCGCCCGGCGGCGCGGCGGGTGCCACCGTAGCACCAAGATTGTCCGAGCTTCAAGGGCTAGGGAAGATTTCGGAGCGCCGCGATATGATGGGCGCGTGGGCAGCCGCCGAGCTTCGCTCGGCGCGGACCATCGCGGGAGGGTTTGGCGAGGCCGAGCGCAGCGAGGGGGTGGCAGGGTGGGTGGTGGGTGCCGAGTGCAGAGCTAACCCGTCCAGGGTTCCCATTTCAACAACGATTTCAACAACGAAGGCGCAGAGCGCCTTCAAGGATCTCGAAACTGGCGGGCAAACGGCCTGGGGTTTCTCCATCGATCTCGACCGGAATCTCCGCACCGGGGTCTGCCGGCGCAACGCGCAAATGGTGACAGCGGAGGAAGCGCACTTCTTCCATGGAGAGATGGTTGCCAGAGTAGATGCGATGGATCTTGGCCAGAACCTCCAGCCGGCCGAGATCGCCGACCGCCACGAGATCGAAGCTGCCGTCGTCGAGCTTGGCCTCCGGACAGATCTTCATGCCACCCCCGAAGAAACGCCCGTTGCCCACCGCGGCAAGAAGTACGGTCATGCGGCGCGACTCGCCGCCGTCGACCGACACGGTCACCTCGGCGTTGTCGTAGGTCAGAAGCGAGCGCACCACGGCGGCAAGGAACGAAACGCGGCCGCCCAACCGCTTCGACGAGTCGTTGGCTCGGCGGGCCACAACGCTGGAGAATCCGAAGGAGGCGATGTTGACGAAGTGCCGGGACGTCTCCCCGCCTCCGTGCGCGACAAAACGAATGTGTCCCACGTCCACCTTGCGCGCCTTGCTCTTGCGGACGTGGTTGGCCGCGGTGAAGAGCTCGCTGCCGATGCCGAGCGTGCGGCGGAAGTCGCCACCCGTGCCGCGGGGGATGATGCCCAGCTCGGTGTGGCCACCGGCCCGCACCAGGCCGTCGGCCACCTCGGAAATCGTGCCGTCGCCGCCCAGGGCGACGACCAGTCCGCGTCCAGCCTTGGCCTCGTCGTGCGCGATCGAGCGCGCGTGGCCGGGCGCCTCGGTGAAGCGCGTGTCGAAGACGCCCAGCCCGTCGGTCAGCGGTCCCAGCACGGAGGCCCAGCGTTTCTCGCTGATGCCGCCGCCCGATCGCGGGTTGACGATGACGACGGGCTTGTCCACGGCATGCGAAAATAGCACAGACGGTGCGGCGGGAACCCGTGAGCCGCAACGCAGTCGGCCGAGGAGGGGTGTATAATCAGACAGGGTTCATGCAGCTTCCTGCAGATCTCCGGGCCACCCTGGCCAAAGGCGAGGTACCGAAAGGCTGGCGCGACAGGGCGTGCTTCGCGAGGCACATGGGCGAAGAGATGGGGAACTTGCTGGCCGACCATTGGCACCTACGAATCAGGAGCCTGTGGCGGTGGCCATTGCGGGTCGGCTTCTTCGTCTGGATTCTCGTGGTGCTGCCCTGGGCGAGCCGGGCTCTACGCAAGCCGCGCAAGGACGCAGTGGGCAGGCTGCAGTCTCGCGTGGAGGAGCTGTGGCGAACGGCACCCTACGCGGCGCTACAGCTCCTGCGATCGGTGAGCGACCAGCTGAGTCGCCACAACCTGGGACGGAAGAACGATTCCGGGCGCCCTGTCCACATCGATCCCTTCGGTCAGTTTGCCGAGACCGACGCGATGGAGCTCCGCTTCTACCTGCTGGAGTACGAAATCTCCTTCGCCCACTACGACGAGGCGCTTGCTCTTTGCCAAGAGCTGCCTGAAATCGCGCCAGCCATCCTGATGCAGGTCAAATGCCTCGAGAAGATGGGGCGCAAGCAGGACGCCATCGCTCTGCTGGAGCAGAAGCTCGCCAAGGACAATTGGCGCGGCGACCTGCGAGCCAAGCTGGCAGAGCTGGTCAGACGTCCCGGCGCCGGTCTGAACTGACGCGCTCCCTAATCCCGCGACGAGCGCAGCGAAAGCGCGGAAGGTAGGGGGAGGAGGCACCTTTCCACGGCGAACGTGCATACCCGGTCCGAGCGATGGGTGGTGGTCGTGGTCGTGGTCGTAGTCGTAGTCGTAGTCGTGGTCGTTGTCGTTGTCGTGGCCGTGGCCGACGATGATCACTCCGGCCACGGCCACGGCCACGTCCACGTCCACGTCTACGACCACGGCCTTCTGCTGCTATCGCGGGATTACGGTCATCGGGTAGACTGCACGCCCCATGGCTCATCAGTACATCTTCACGATGCAGGATCTCCGCCGCGTTCACCCACCGAACAAGGAGGTCCTAAAAGGCATCTACCTGTCGTTCTTCCCCGGCGCCAAGATCGGCGTCATTGGCGGCAACGGCGCGGGCAAGTCGACGCTCCTGCGCATCATGGCCGGCGTGGACANNCAAGGACGTGCTCGGCAACGTGGAAGAAGCGGTCGCGGCGACCAAGAAGCTGCTCACGCGCTTCGACGCGGTCAACCTGCGCCTGGGCGAAGACATCACGCCCGAGGAGATGGAAAAGCTACTCGAGGAGCAGGCCCGGCTTCAGGACGCCATCGAGGCGGCCAAGGGCTGGGACCTCGACCGCACCCTGGAGATCGCGATGGACGCCCTCCGCCTGCCGCCGGGCGATGCCGACGTGACCAAGCTCTCGGGCGGCGAGCGGCGCCGCGTGGCCTTGTGCAAGGTTTTGTTGGAGCGGCCGGACCTCCTGCTCCTCGACGAGCCCACCAACCACCTTGACGCCGAGAGCGTGGCCTGGCTCGAACACCACTTGCAGGAATACCCGGGCACCATCGTGGCCATCACCCACGACCGCTACTTCCTCGACAACGTGGCGGGCTGGATCCTCGAGCTCGACCGCGGCGAGGGCATTCCCTGGCAGGGCAACTACTCGTCGTGGCTCGACCAGAAACGCAAGCGGCTAGCGGGCGAAGAGAAAGCCGAATCCGCGCGCCAACGCACGCTCGCCCGCGAGCTCGAGTGGGTGCGTGCCTCGCCACGCGCGCGCCAGGCCAAGTCCAAGGCGCGTCTCGCGGCCTACGAAGAAATGCTGGCGGAGGAATCGCAGAAACGCGAGGAGACGGTCGAGATCAGCATTCCGCCCGGGCCACGCCTGGGCGACTTGGTGGTCAAGGCCGAGAACCTCTGCAAGGGCTACGGCGACCGCGAGCTCATGGAGAACCTCACCTTCAATCTTCCTCGTGGTGGCATCGTCGGCATCATCGGCGCCAACGGCGCGGGCAAGACCACGCTATTTCGCATGATCGTCGGTCAGGAAAAGCCCGACAGCGGCGTGCTGCGCATTGGCGACTCGGTCAAGCTGGCGTACGTGGACCAGTCGCGCGATGCCCTGCAAGGCGACAACAGCGTGTTCCAGGAGATCAGCCAGGGCGCGGAGCTCTTCGAGATCGGCAAGCGCACCATCAACGTGCGTGCCTACGTGGCCGGTTTCGGGTTCAAGGGACCGGACCAGCAGAAACGCCTCAAGGATCTCTCCGGCGGCGAGCGCAATCGCGTGCACCTGGCCAAGCTCCTGCGCAGCGCCGGCAACGTGCTTCTCCTCGACGAACCGACCAACGATCTCGACGTAGACACGTTGCGTGCGTTGGAGGATTCGCTGCTGTCGTTCCCGGGTTGCGCCGTGGTCATCAGCCACGACCGCTGGTNNCTCGACCGCATCGCCACCCACATGCTCGCCTTCGAGGGCGACAGCCAGGCCGTGTGGTTCGAGGGCAACTACCAGGACTACGAGGCCGACCGCCGCCGCCGTCTAGGCGCCGATGCCGCCCAACCCCATCGGATCAAATACCGCAAGCTCATCCACTGATTCTACGGCGCGCGATCGCGTAGGCGAGGGCGGGCTTCGCCCGCCGGAGCCAGAACGCGGGAGGGCATGGGAACCCTTTGAGGGTTCCCATCTGGGAGTGAAGACTGTAAGCTGTAGAGGTTATGATCTCGTACAACGATTTCGATTTCGCGATTGCCCGGTGGAAGGCCCGCGCCGGCGGGGCGCCCCAACCGGCGCAGCCCGCCGCATCCGGCACGGTCCAATCCGAGGTGCCGGTGGCGACGGCGCCGGAATCGCCCGGCGGGGAGTCGGGGGCGGTCGCCGAAGAGGCGCCAGCGACCAACTCTGGCCTGGTGATGAGCGAGTCGTTGCTCAGGACGCCGACGCCGGTGCCCGAGGACCCGGATCAGAACTAGCGCGTGGGGAGCCGCCGAGCTTTGCTCGGCGCGGACCATCGCGGGAGGGGATGGGACCCTCCCAGGGGTCCCATCAAAAATAGGCCCGAGCGCCCAGGCCGACGTCGATGTCGAAAGCCAGGGGTGGGTAGATCCAGAGGCCTGGGGCGACTTCCAGGTACACTTCCAGCCAGCGCGGCCGCCGGAAGCCCAGGTCGAGACCAATGGGAACCCGGGCAAAAAGGGCCGCATCGTGCCGCCCGTCGCCATTGTAGTAGCTGTCGAACGCCATGCGGCCCCCGGCTCCAACATGCCAGTCGAGTCGCACGGCGGTATCGACGATGGACTCCTCGTACAGGTAGTCGAAGTGAATGCTGAAGTACTGGTTGCCGTTGTAGCAGGTGTAGGGGCCATTGTTGTTGTAGCACCTGCCATAGCCCCAGAAGCCGACGCCGAAATCGAGCGCATCGTTTCGATCCAGGAAGAGCTTGCCGATGAGAGCGGTCGGCTCGAAAAGCTGCACGCCGAGGCCGAAGGTGCGGGCGGTGCCGACCTCGGTGGCGCGGGCCGACCCCGGCGCGGCAGCGATTGCGAGGACGAGTGCGGAGAGGGTCGTGACGCGTTTCATGAGCGTCATCCTATTCGATTCAGACAATTCTCGCCATTGCCCGGCCCGCGCTGGTAGATCCACGTCCCGATACCGTGCAAGACATCTTCCCGCTACGTATCTTCTGCGCTGTCTTGGCATGCGCCGGTGGCGTCGCCTGCCGTGACAAGCAGGCGGCCAGGTCCACGCCGTCGCCGAGCGTGTCCGCCGTACCCGCCGCCGCGTCGGCCGCGAAGACGACGGGGGGCGCCAAGCCCACGCGGGCCGCGCCGCCGGTTGACGGGGCGGCCAAGCTCGACGACGAGCTCCTGCCCGAGGCATCGTCGCGCCTGCCGCCCGAGCGGCGCGCGATTGCCGTCGTGGACGGCAAGGAACGCGTGGTGGACGCGGACCTGGCGCGCGAGCGCGGGCTGGTCATCGTCGATCTCTCCGACGATTTCTCGCCCACCATCTTCCAGGATGGCAAGGGCGCGGGTGGCGTGCCCCTGGCCAACCGCTACCGCGCGGTATTCGTGGGGCTGGCCAACGACCGCACCGACGGCGACGGCGATCCGTTGCCGCCCGGCGAGCGCAACTATCTCGAGCTCTACGGCGTGCCGCCCTCGCTGTCGGTCATGCGCAAGCGCTTCCTCGAAGACAGCGGCCGCGCCTGCGAAGGCACGGTCGACACCGCCAAGCTCCTGGCCGCGGACGGCATCGAAACCTGGGGCAAGACCACCGAGAAGAAAGAGATCGCCAATCACACGTACCGCGGCCAGCGCCTCGAGGTCGCGCAGAAGAAGCTGGGAGCGGCGACCCTGGAGGAGTTGGCGGTCAAGGATCCGCGCTACGCCGGCGAGGTGAAGACGCACCTGCGCATCACGGCCGAGCGCGCGGCGTTCGTCGAAGTGGAGAAGCGCCTGGTCTGCGAGGGCCTGCTCGACGCGAGCAAGCACAAGGAAGGCTCGTACGACATGCCCATGCGCAACGCGGCCCTCGACTTCCAGCAGAAGAACGCGGTCTTCGCGCAGGCCGATCTCACGCGGGGGACGCTGGAGGCAATGGCGCGCCCGCTTCTGGAGAACGACTTTCAGGCTTTGCGCCGCGTGCTCGCCGAGCGGGCGGCGGGAAGCGGGCGCATCATCGAGGACGGTAGCGCCATCGAGGCCATGCCCAAGGCGAGGAAGAACCAACCGCGCAAGGTGCCGACGTACAAGAACAATGCCGGTCAGGACGTGGCCGTTCCCGATCTCGTGGGGCAGGCCACCGACGCACTCATGGCGCGCCTGGGACTCCGCACGGCCCAGGACGCGCTGGCCTTCTTCCAGCGGCACGCCGAGACCGATTTCCGTTCCCTGCGCGCGGTCGTGCGCTTCCCCGCGCTGCCCGAGTACTACGGACCGCACATGGATCTGGTGGCCGAAATCGATCGCGGCGACGTGTGGTACTCCTTTCCCTGGAGCGAGAAAGGCGAACGCCGGGGGCAATACCGCGACCGTTTTCCCTCGTTCACGCTGTTCGTGAACTGGCGCGGCGAGAAGGTGCCGCTGGTTAGTTGGCGCACCACCGTCGGCGGCTGGCGCACGGAGGTTGCCTCGGATGGCCAGGAGTACTACCGATACAAGGAGTCCGACGTGGGCCATCGGGTGTGGCGGCACATTGTCGCCGCGCCGGTGTGGCTGCCGCCGACCTCGGCGCCGCTCGCCGCGATGGTCAAGACCAAGTGGGTCGCCGGTGGCTATCCCAAGGTGGTGAACTACGACGAGACCGGGCCCGGCTACCTGTCGGCCTACGGCTTGGTCGCGGGCATCCACGAGCAACTGCGCTCGCACGGCGGCGGCCTGGCGTACTTCGACAATGGCATCCGCACCCACGGCTCGTTCGACTACCTGTCGCTGCGCGGCCGCTTCTCGCACGGCTGTCACCGGCTGTACAACAACCTGGCCGTGCGCCTCTTTTCGTTCGTGCTCGGGCACCGGCGGGCCAAGGCGCTGGGGCCGATGGCCCTGGGGTTCCGTCGCACCTTCTACTGGGAAGGCGAGGTCTACGACATGCGCCTGCCGACGCGCGGCTTCTACTTTCAGCTCGATCCACCCATGCCGGTCGACACCTTGAAGGGGCGGATCAAGGGCCAGCTCAAGCACCCGATCACCGAGTACATGCAGAAACCGGGCGTCGACTACGGCGGGGCCACACCGCCGCCGGTCTCCGGTGGGCCTGACAGCAAGGCCGGAGGTGGGCAATGAAAACCGCCGGCCCTCTCCTACTCGCGGCGATGTGGTTTTGCGCGTGTTCGTGCTCGGGTGACAAGGCCGCGGCGCCCGTCCCGCGCGGGAGCGCCGTTCTCGCATCCGCGCCGCCGTCCACGTCGGCGTCGCAACCGGCGCGCGACGGCAAGCCCGTGCCTGCGACGAAGGCGGGCGCGATGGCGACCCGCGGCGCCAAGCCCACGCCTTCCAAGTCTCCCGCGATCGATGCCGGCACGGCGGGACCGAAGATCGTCGAGCAGGAAGAGCTCAAGACCGAGGAACCCGAGGCCAATCCCTACTCGGAATCCGTCACGCTCAAGCTCAGCGTCACGCCACGGGTGAACGCCCTCGTCCTCTGGGGCGCCAAGCAGATGGCGCATTTCGAGGCAGGCAAGATGGACGCCGAGATCACCCGCCCACGCGGCAGCGGCCCGCTCGACCTCGAAATCAAGGCCGAGGGCTACCTGCCCTACCACACGCGCCTCTACGCCGACCGCAACGACAAGATCGGCATCCGTCTCTACCGTCCCGAGGAGGCGCCGGCCATCTTCGGATACAAGCGATCGGTAGAGAAATCGAAGTAGGGCGTGGAGTGATTCTCGACAACTCGCCTTGCTATCAATTCTTCCTCCGCGCTCTCTGCTGTGCGCTCTCTGCGCTCTGCGCACCCATGGTAATCTCCCCGCCCTAGGCATGTCCGAATCAGAAACCGCCCCCACGCAGCTCGTGAAGGTCTCGCGGGATCCCCTCGCCGACACGATCATCGGCGAGCGCTACCGCATCCTCGGCCGCATCGGCGAGGGGGGGATGGGAACGGTCTTTCGCGTCGAGCACATCCACATGAAGAAGGTGCTGGCGCTCAAGCTCCTGCGCGCCGAGTTTAGCAAAGTCACAGATGCCGCGCGGCGCTTCGAGCGCGAGGCGCAGTCGGCCAGCCGCTTGAGCCACCCCAACATCATTTCGGTCACCGACTTCGGCCACGGCGCGGCCGGCGAGCTCTTCCTGGTCATGGAATTCGTCGCCGGCCAGCCGCTTTCCGAGGTGCTCGCCCGCGAGCAGCGCCTCGAACCCGGTCGTGCCTGCCAGATCGCGGGCCAGATCCTGCGCGCCCTCGAGCACGCGCACGCCGAGGGCGTGGTCCACCGCGACCTCAAGCCCGCCAANNGACGAACCGCTCACGCGCGGGATGATGATCTTCGGGACGCCGGCGTACATGTCGCCCGAGCAGGCCGCGGGTCAGGAGGCCGACAGCCGCGCCGACCTCTATTCGTGCGGCATCATCCTCTATGAGATGCTCGCCGGCCGGAAGCCCTTTGCCGACGAGGATCTGGTCAAGCTTCTCGGCATGCAGATCACGGCGCAGCCACCGCGTTTCGCCGAGGTGGCCCCTGATGCCCGCATCCCGCCCGCCCTCGAGACGGTGGTCATGCGTGTGCTGGAAAAGGACCGCGGCAAGCGTTTCGCTACCGCGGCCGAATTCCGCGAGGCCATCGAGCATTCCTCGACCGACGTCGCCGAGCTGGGCGCGCGCTTCGCCGCCGAGTCGGTTCGCATGGGTTTTTCGGCCGGGGCGAAGTTGTGGGCCAAGTGGCCGACCGTCCTCGCGTTCCTGCGCCGGGGCTGGGCGGGGGTGGGCCAGGTCAAGGCCAAGATCGACAAGCTCGCGCATCCGGTCCTGCGCTTCGTGCCCGAGAACGTGCGGCGCTTCGTCGTGCCGGCCGTCGTCGTGGCGCTCTTGCTGGTGCTGCTTTTCGCGCGTGGCGGCGGGAGCAAGAAGACCGTGGCGCTCAAACAGGAGCCCCCCAAGCCCAAGCCGGTGGCCGTCGAGCTGAAGTCGCCCATCAAGCACATCGAAGAGACCATGGCCAAGGGGCTTCTTACCGAGGCGCGCGTGCTCATCATGCAGCAGATCTCCGCGCACCCGAACGAGGGGCGCGTGCGCTACCTCCTCGGCAATCTCGAGTTCGCCGACAAGAATCCCGCGGCCGGGCTACAGGCATACGAGGAGGCGCTTCGTCTCGATCCGGGGCTGCGCGGCGATGCCGCCCTGCTGGTCAATATCCGCGCCGAGCTCAATGACAAGAAGGTGGGGTATGCCGCCCTCGAGATGCTGGTCAAGCAGGTGGGCAAACCCGCGCGCGATATCCTGGCCGACGTCGCCACCGATGATCGGCGGGCCGATTTTCGCCGGTACGCGCGCGAGGGTTGTCAGCAGATCGATTGTGGCAAGAAGGTGGACCTGGTCGCCAGCTACAGCCTGGACCTGGCGCAGGCCCGTAACTGCGAGGAGAAGCGTGAGGCGGTGCAGAAGCTGGGCGAGAGCGGCGACCCGCGCGCCATCGAGCCGCTCAAGAAGGCGCGCGCGGAGCGCCGCAGCCTGCTCGGTGGCTTCCTCAGCGCCTCCGGCAATGCGTGCGTCATCAAGGACATCGACGCCGCGTTGACCGCCCTCGGCGCCCCCCCGCCGCCTCCGCCACCGAAACGGCGGCGGAGGTAGGTGCTAGTCCACCAGGCGCGGCGGCGGCGTTTCCGTGTGTGGATCGGCGAAGGGCACCGGCGGTTCCCGGCCGGTGCGCAGGACGGAGTGCTTCACACCATAGGTGAAATAGATGACGAGGCCAACGGCCATCCACGCGAAAAGGCGGATGATGGTGTTGGTGGTGGCGGTGTACATCAGCAGTCCTGAGGTCAGGACGCCGAAGATGGGAACGACGTACGGGCCGCCGGGTACCTTGAACGAACGCGGGATGTCCGGCCGCCGCAGGCGCAGGATCATCACGCCCAGGCTGACCAGCATGAAGGCGAAAAGTGTGCCGATGCTGGTGAGCTCGCCCAGAATGTCGATGGGCAGAACGCCGCCGGCGACGGCGCACAGGCTGCCGGTCACGATGGTGGTGACGTGCGGCGTGCCGAAGCGCCGGTGCACCTTGGCCGCGACCGGTGGCAAGAGGCCGTCGCGCGCCATGGAGAAGAAGATGCGTGGCTGGCCGAGCAAGAGGACCAGCATCACCGACGAGAGGCCTGCGATGGCCCCGATCTCGACCGCGACTTCGAGGGAGCGCATGCCGGTGGCGGCGATGCCGAGGGCGATGGGGTGGGGGACGGAGAGCTTGGTGTAGTGGACCACGCCGGTCAGGATGAGCGATACGGCGATGTAGAGCACCGTGCAGATGATGAGCGACCCCAGGATGCCGATGGGCAGATCGCGCTGCGGATTCTTGGTTTCCTGCGCCGCCGTCGAGACGGCGTCGAAGCCGATGTAGGCGAAGAAGACCATGGTCGCGCCTTGCAGGATCCCGGAGATGCCGAATCGGCCGAAGGTGCCCGCGTTGTCCGGGATGAACGGAACCCAGTTCTCGTGGCGCACGAAGGGCGCGGCAGCGACAATGAACATCAGCACCACGGCGACCTTGACCAGCACGATGATGCCGTTGAAGCGCGCCGATTCCTTGATGCCAACGACCAGGATCGTGGTCACGGCCAGCACGATGAACATGGCCGGGAGGTTGACGATGGCGCCGGTGGCCTGCATGTGTTGTGTGGCCTCGTTCCACACGAAGGGTGCGCGCGTCCATGTCGCCGAGAGATCGTGGCCGGTCACGTTCTTCACGAACGCGCACACGTAGCCCGACCAGCCCACGCTGACGGTGGCGGCGCCGACGAGGTACTCCAGGATCAAGTCCCAGCCGATGATCCAGGCGATGAGCTCGCCCATGGTGGCGTAGGCGTAGGTGTACGCGCTGCCTGCGATAGGAATCATGGACGCCATCTCCGCGTAGCAGAGGCCCGCGAAAGCCGAGGCGATGGCGGCGACGGTGAACGAGAGCGCGACGGCTGGCCCGGCGTTGGCCGCGGCGGCGCGGCCGGTGAGCACGAAGATGCCGGTGCCGATGATGCCGCCAATGCCGAGCAGGATGAGGTCGAAGGCGCTCAGACTGCGCTTGAGCCCGTAGCTGTACTCGGCGTCCGAGCGCAACTTGTCCACCGATTTGGTCGAAAAGAGGGGGTTACCCATGGCGCTTTCTTAGGAAGCGACTTGGTTGCTTTCGCTCCGCGCCGAGTGGAGCATGGCCAGGGCGCTGTAGGTTGCCACCGCGATGACCAGCCACAGTAGGTATTCGACGGGGAGATGCCTGATGACGTACGCCGCAAGCAAGACGCCCGGCACACCGCCGAGGGCCAGCCCCAGGGCCGCGCGTGGCGCGTAGCTGCCACGCCCGATGAAGCGGATCCCGCTCGTCGGCATGATGAAGGCGCAGGAACCCATCATGACCGGGAAGATGGCCTTCAAGTTCATGCCCAGGAACCCGAACAGGATCAGGCTCGGCGCGTACGCTCCGATGCCCAGGTTCATGAGCGCGCCGAAGGTGAAGTTGCCGATGAGGCCGGCGGCCAGACGCCAGCCATGGAGTCCCAGCGTGTCACCGCCCGCGGGAAGCAGGTGCAGGGCCTTGGACAACATCAGCCCGGCGGCGCCCAGCAGCGCGAACCCCATGCCGATCTGAATCTTGCGCTTGGGCCACGCGGACACCACGCCCGCCCCCAGCCACGAGCCGAGAATCGAGGCCCCAATGAGCAGGAGGAGCGACGTCATCTCGACCTCGATGATGGTGATGTAGATGACCGCCTGGGCCACCGTGGGCCACATATGGCCGACCAGTAGCGTGCCCGGGATGAGACGGTCCGGCACCAGCCGGAACAACTTGTAGATCGATGTCGAGGTTGCGTACGAGCCGATCCCCAGGGTATCGAAGAAGTTGGTGACGAACCCGATGGCGGTCTGGATCGGGGAGGGGAGGCCGGTGCGGGTGGCAGCGTCATTCTCATCGCCAACAGCGGCCTGCGCCAGCGGCGGCCGCGCGCGCTTCCTGGCGATGTCGCGGCCCCAAAGGGCGGAAAACACGGCGCCGAACCCGCCGAGCGCGAGCAGCAGTAGAGTCCGAAGCCCAAACATCGGCGCATGGTACACCGAGGTGTGGTTTTTTTGATGGGAACCCTCAAAGGGTTGCCAAACCCTCCCGCGCCATGGCTACGGCGGGCAAAGTCCGCCTTCGCCTACGCGATTGATGGGAACCCGCAAAGGATTGCCAAACCCTCCCGCGCCATGGCTACGGCGGGCAAAGCCCGCCTTCGCCTACGCGATTGATGGGAACCCTCAAAGGTTCCCAAACCCTCCCGCGCCATGGCTACGGCGGGCAAAGCCCGCCTTCGCCTACGCGATTGATGGGAACCCTCGGCTCAATCTTTCCGAAGGTCTGCCGATGCAAGCCTTAACGGGATCTGTCGGGGGAGAGAAGACTGCGCGACTGGCCAGAAACCAACATGATGGGAAGACGGAAATGAGCGAAGCCCACCAGGACAGCCACGCCGCGATTCTGATCGTGGACGACGACCATGCCTTCCTGCACGCATGCGTTAGAATCCTGCAGGGCTGGAAGCATGAGGTCGTGCAGGCGACGACGGTCGAGTCGGCAGTGCGGCTGGTGCGCGAGCGCGACTTCGACGTGATCTTGAGCGACATCAACATGCCGGGCGCGAATGGGATCGAGTTCCTGCGCGCCGTGCGCAGTCACGACAAGGACGTGCCCGTCATCCTGATGACCGGGGGGCCGGAGCTCGAGACCGCGCGACTGGCGGTCGAGTGTGGTGCGCAGAGCTACCTCATCAAGCCGCTCTCGTCGCCCCAGCTCAAGGAAGCCATCGAGCGGCAGATGCACGCCCACCAGGAGGCGCGGCGCCAGCGCCAGATCCTTGCCGTCAATGAACAGCAGAACCACGAGACCGAGGTGTTGCGCGAGCGATTCGGGCATGCCTTGGCCGGCATGTGGATGGCCTTTCAGCCCATCGTTTCCTGGTCGACGAAATCGGTGGTCGCGTACGAGGCGCTCATGCGCACGACCGACACCACGCTGAATTCGCCCATGGAGATCCTGAAGGTCGCGGAGAAGCTGGGTGAGATCCACACCCTCGGGCACAGGACCCGCGGTCTCATCGCCGAGGTGATGGCGCAGCACCCCGACTTGCCGGGCGTCTTCGTCAACCTGCACGTGCTCGATCTTCTCGACGAACAGCTCTACGCGCTGGACAGCCCGCTGCTGCCGTTCGCCGCGCGCATTCACTTGGAGATCACGGAGCGCATGGCCATCGAGAAGATCCCGGATACGCACGACCGCATCGAGCGCCTGCGCAAGCTCGGCTACAAGATCGCCGTCGATGATTTGGGCGAGGGCTATTCCGGGCTCAACAGCTTCGCGAACCTCGAACCGGACGCGGTCAAGCTGGACATGTCGCTGATTCGCGGAATCGAGAAGGCGCCGACCAAGCGCCGCATGGTGCGCGCCCTGGCCTCGCTCTGTCGCGAGCTCGGCACACCCCTGGTGGCCGAGGGCGTCGAGACGCAGGCCGAGCTCGATACCTTGCTGGAGCTGGGCGCCGACTGGCTGCAAGGCTTTCTCTTCGCGCGGCCGGGTTACCCGCTTCCCATACCGAGAATGTAGGGTAGCCGGTCATTGGAATGGGAACCCTAGGAGGGTTCCCAAGCCCTCCCGCGATGGTCCGCCGCCGGTAAAGCCGGCGGGCTTCCCACGCGACTTGCGACGCAATCCGCGCGCTCTTTCGCAGCGAGAGATAGAGATAGGGTGGGCAAACCACCCTGCAAATTCGCGTCGATCGCGTTGGCGTAGCCGAGCTTTGCTCGGCGGAGCCATAGCGCGGGAGGGTTTGGGAACCCTTTCAGGATTCCCATTACAATTGTGTTGCGGTCCACGACCGGGAGACGTAAGAACAGGACGCTTTCTTTCCCCAAAGAGCAATTCACGGGAGGACCAAGGAAATGGCTCGCAAGACGGTCACCATCGACGGCAACGAAGCGGTTGCCTATGTCGCGCACAAGACGAACGAAGTCTGCGCTATCTACCCGATCACCCCATCGTCCAACATGGGCGAATGGGCCGACGAGTGGTCGGCGCTGGGCCGGACGAACATCTGGGGCACGGTTCCGGCGGTCGTCGAGATGCAGAGCGAGGGCGGGGCGTCCGCCGCCACGCACGGCGCCTTGCAGTCCGGGTCGCTGACCACCACCTTCACCGCCGCGCAGGGCCTGTTGCTCATGATCCCGACCATGTTCAAGGTCGCGGGCGAGCTGACCTCGACGGTCTTTCACGTGTCCGCGCGCACGGTGGCCACCCACGCGCTCTCCATCTTCGGCGATCACAGCGACGTGATGGCCGTGCGTCAGACCGGCTTCGGCCTCATCGCCTCCGGTTCGGTGCAAGAGGCGATGGACATGGCGCTCATCTCGCAAGCTGCGGCCCTGGCTACGCGCCTGCCCTACGTTCACTTCTTCGACGGCTTCCGCACCTCGCACGAGGTGCAGAAGATCGAGCAGCTCACCGACGACGACATCAAGGCGCTCGTTACCGACGACCTGGTGGCGGCGCACCGCGCGCGCGCCATGTCGCCCGATCGCCCATTCTTGCGCGGCACCGCGCAGAACCCGGACGTGTTCTTCCAGGCGCGCGAAACCGTCAACAAGTTCTACGCCGCCGCGCCGGCCATCATTCAAGCGCAGATGGACAAGTTCGCCAAGCAGGTGGGGCGCGCCTATCACCTCTTCGACTACGTGGGCCCGGCCGACGCCGAGCGCGTCGTGGTCCTCATGGGCTCGGGCGCTGAAGTCGCGCACGAGGCGGTCAACTACCTCACCAAGAAGGGTGAAAAGGTCGGCGTGGTCAAGGTGCGCGTGTTCCGCCCGTTCTCGATGGAACACCTCATTGCGGCCCTGCCCAAGTCGGTCAAGGCTATCGCCGTCCTCGATCGTACCAAAGAGCCGGGCTCCGCCGGCGAGCCACTCTACCAGGACGTCATCACCGCGCTCGCCGAGATCAACGCCGCCGGCAAGCTGCCCTTCGCCATGCCGAAGGTCACCGGCGGCCGCTACGGTCTGTCGTCGAAGGAATTCACGCCGGCCATGGTCAAGGCCGTGTTCGACGAGCTCGGCGAGCCGGCGCCCAAGAACCACTTCACCGTCGGTATCAACGACGACGTGACCCACACCTCGCTCAACGTGGATTACGGCTTCTCGACCGAGCCCGACAGCGTCAAGCGTTGCTTGTTCTACGGACTCGGCTCGGACGGCACCGTCGGCGCCAACAAAAACTCGATCAAGATCATCGGCGAGGACCCGAAGTTTTTCGCCCAGGGCTACTTCGTCTACGACTCGAAGAAGGCCGGCGCGGTCACCGTGTCGCACCTCCGCTTCGGGCCCGACGTGATCCGGTCGAGCTACCTGGTCACGCAGGCGCAGTTCCTGGCCTGCCACAACTGGTCGTTCCTCGAGCGCTACGACATGCTGCAGTTCCTGCAGCCGGGGGGAGTCTTCCTGCTCAACAGCGTGTACGGCCCGGCCGAGGTCTGGGATCATCTCCCCGTCGAGGTGCAAAAGCAGATCATCGACAAGAAGGCGCGCTTCTACGTCATCGACGCTTACAAGGTGGCGAAGGAAACCGGCATNNACCATCATGCAGACCTGCTTCTTCAACATCTCGGGCGTGCTGCCGCCCGATGAGGCCATCGCCAAGATCAAGAAGGCCATCCTCAAGACCTACGAGCGCAAGGGCATGGACGTTGTCGAGAAGAACTACCGCGCCGTCGACCAGACCGTCGCCAATCTGACGGAGGTCAAGGTCCCGGCGGTGGCGTCGAGCAAGCTCAAGATGCCGCCCATCGTGGCCAAGGAAGCGCCCAAGTTCGTGCACGACGTGACCGCCGAGATCATCGCGGGCCGCGGCGACCAGCTGCCGGTCAGTGCCTTCCCGGTCGACGGCACCTTCCCCACCGCCACGGCCCGCTGGGAGAAACGTAACATCGCGCTTGAGATCCCGGTGTGGTACCCGGACCTGTGCATCCAGTGCAACAAGTGCACGCTGGTCTGCCCGCACGCCGCCATCCGCACCAAGGTGTGTGACCCCAAGTTGCTCGAGAAGGCGCCCAAGACCTTCAAGTCCATGAAATACAAGGGCAAGGAGTTCGAAGGCCAGTCCTACCTCATCCAGGTCGCGCCCGAGGATTGCACGGGCTGCACCTTGTGCTTCGAGGTTTGTCCGGGCAAGGACAAGAAGGAGCCGACCAAGCGTGCCCTCATGATGGCGCCGCAGATGCCGCTACGCGAGCCGGAGCGCGACAACTACGCCTTCTTCCTCGACTTGCCCGAGGTGGATCGCCGCCTAGTCAAGGTCGACACGGTCAAGGGGTCGCAGTTCCTGCAGCCACTCTTTGAGTACTCGGGCGCCTGCCTGGGCTGTGGCGAGACGCCGTACTACAAGCTCTTGACCCA
>PNBO01000045.1:0-4706 GCA_003136095.1 Myxococcales bacterium | reverse complement strand
GGCATGGGCTACCGCCTGACCATCGACCAGCAGACGGCGTATGCCAAGCTCTTGCTCAAGAAGATGGGCGGCAAGCTGCCGGGCGACCTGGTCAAGGGGCTGCTCGAAGCCGATCAGAAGGACGAAGCCGGTATCTACGCGCAACGTGATCGGGTGGTTGCCCTCAAGGCCGCCTTGGCCAAGCTCGGTGGCGATGCCGACGCGAAGAACCTGCTCACCGTGGCCGACATGCTGGTCAAGAAGAGCGTGTGGATCGTCGGCGGCGNNGACACCGAGGTGTACTCGAACACCGGCGGCCAGTGCTCGAAGGCGACCCCGACCGGCGCGGTGGCCAAGTTCGCCGCGGCCGGCAAGTCGACGGGCAAGAAGGACTTGGGCCTCATGGCCATGGCCTACCGCAATTGCTACGTCGCCACCGTGGCCATGGGCTACAGCGACGTGCAGACGGTGCGCGCCTTCATCGAGGCCGAGGCCTACGACGGACCGTCGATGATCATCGCGTACAGCCACTGCATCGCGCACGGCATCGACATGGCCAAGGGCCTCGATCACCAGACGGCGGTCGTGGACTCGGGTGCGTGGACGCTCTATCGCTTCAATCCGGCGCTTTACGCCAAGGGCGAGAACCCGCTCAAGCTCGACTCGAAGCCACCGAAGCACACCTACGAACAGTGGGCGATGACCGAGACGCGCTTCAAGTCGCTCACCCAGAGCAACCCGGAACGCGCCAAGGCCCTCATGGCGCAGGGCCAGCAGGAGGCCATCGCGCGCGTGAAGCTCTACCAGGCGCTCGCCGCCACCGGCGGCACGTCGCCCTACGCGCCGCCAGTGGCGCCTGTCCTCAAGCCTGTGACGTAGAGAGCGCAGAGAACGACGGAGGGCACAGAGAATTCTCTGTGCCCTCGTTCTTTGTCTTCGTGACCTCTACTCCGCTAGACCGAGTCTGCGCTTCTCTTCGATGCGCGCGATGGCCTGCTTGGCGGGCGGCGCGAGGCGGCCGTTGCCTGCCGCCCATTGCGCCAGCACCTCCTCGCAGGCGGTGCGCACCTCGGGGTTCGCGTCGTAGACGGCGAAGTGCTGGAGGATGGCCGCCGATTCAGGCTCGCCGATAGCGGCCAGGGCGGAAACCAGGTTTACCTTCCCGCGCGCGGAAGCGGTGTGCATGGCGGTTTCGATCTGGGGAACGGCCCGCCGGCCGATCTTGCGCAGGCGTTCGAGGGCGGGGCCGGGCAGGTCGTTGTTCTTCCTGATGAGCACGTCGAGGGCACCGCCGATCTCGCGGTACGACCGGTCGTCACAAGCAGAGGCGGCCAGTACGACCGCCAGGAAGACCATCAAACGTCCCATGTTTCGCTGGCTTCCGGCCGGCCGGACCGCCGCGCGTGGCGCTCCAGGCACTTGGTTTCGAGGGCCAAGGCCGGCTCGCGCAAGTCGCAGCCGTGGCTCGCTTCGCGCTCGGCCAGGCGGGCGAAGAAGGCCTCGCCCAGGTCGAGGAGCGCGTGGGGCTCGAGCTCGGCGAAGCAGCGGTGCCGCAGCTCCGCGCCGCCGTGCAGGCTGCGCGAATACCAGGCCAGGGTCTTGCGCAGCTCGTGCAACACCATCTTGGGCGTCGCGTATTCCGCCACGAGGTCGGCATGCCGGCGCCAGACCGCGCGTCGTTCGGCCACCGTGGGCGCCGGGGGCATGGGCCGGCCGTCCTCGACGGCGAGCACCTGCCGGAACAACCAGGGATTGCCCCGGACGGCCCGCCCAATCATGACGGCGTCACAGCCGGTTTCGTGCTTCATGTCCAAATAGTCGGCCACGGATTTGACGTCACCGTTGCCCACCACCGGAATGTTCCGTGGCATGGCCGCGCGCACCTCCGCGATGGACGCTAGACGGACCGTCCCCGAAAAACCCTGGGCGCGGGTGCGGCCGTGTACTGTGATCATTGCCGCGCCCGCGTCCGCCATCCGTCGCGCGAAGTCGGCCGCGTTCAGGGAAAGGTCGTCCCAGCCGGCGCGGTGCTTGACCGTGAGCGGGACCGAGGCGGGCAGGGCTGCGGCCACGGCGCTCACGATGCGCGCCGCCAGCTCCGGCTCGCGCATGAGCGCGGAGCCGCACAACCCGGCCGTCACCTTGCGCGCCGGGCATCCCATGTTGATGTCCACGATACAGGCGCCGATGTCCACGGCCATGCGTGCCGCCTCGACCATCACCTCCGGCTCGCGGCCGAAGACCTGAACCGCGAATCGCCGACCATCCAGACTCGACCACAGGCGGCGGGTCGCCTTCACCGCCCCGCGCGTCAGCGCCTGCGCGGACAGGAACTCCGTGTAGGTCAGCGCCGCCCCATGTTCCTCGCAGATCGTGCGAAACGGCAGATCGGTCACCGCCTCCATGGGCGCCAGCAGCGCGCCCGCACCGATGTCGAGGTGGCCGATCTTCATTGGATGCGAACCATAGCATGTTGGTTTTGCCTTCTTACCCGAGCGGCTTCATCCATCGGACTCGCCGCGTCGAAAAGGCGATAGTGGGACGCTTGAGACGAGCGCGAAGCTCGAAGATGAGCTAATGTCCTGCCCCCATGGGGTCAGGTAAGCCGATAGAGGACAAGGTACTAGGCAGCGCGGCCGCGGCACTGGGGATCAAGGACGGTGGGGCGCTGGCTGGGCTGGATCGCAATGCTCTGGCGGGCTACACGCAGAAGCAGCTCTTCGAGTGCGCCAAGCGCCTACAGCTCAAGGGCGTTGCCAAGCTCAGCAAGAGCGAGCTCGCGGAGCGTGTCGCGAGTGAGTTCGCCGCCAGGTGCACCCCCGCGGCCATGGAGGCCGCGGCGCGCAGAGCGAGCTCGGCGGCGGCTGCGTCTCCCGCCGAGGGGGCTGTCACGGCTCTCGGCGAGGGCGCCGAATCGGTGTGGTCGCACAAATTCGAAGTGCGCGAGCCAGGGAAGGCCGAGACGCCAACGACGATTCCGTGGTCGTACGGCTACGACCGCGTGACGGGCATGGCCGTCGATCCCGATCGCCTTTTCGTGTACTGGGAGGTGACGGACGACGCCATCGAAGGCGCACGGAAGGCCTTGGGGCCGGGGGGCAAGGGTGCGTGGCTCAACCTGCGCATCTACGACACCACCGACCGCATCTTCGACGGCACCAACGCGCACTCGTACTTCGACCATCGCGTGGACCGCGGCGACCGGCACTGGTTCTTTCAGATTGGCAAGCCGTCCTCGTCGGCCTTCGTCGATATCGGTCTCAAGTCGAGCGAGGGGTATTTCGTGAAGATCGTGCGCTCGGGCCGCGTCGAGTTTTCGCGCAAAGAGCCGACATTCTGGGGCGAACCCGAGTGGTTGAGCGTGCGTTCGATGATGGGGCCGATCGAGCACGCCGGCCGCGGGCCGCATGTGCGCAAGCACGCCCCGGGGATGGCTCCGGCCGCCGCGCACCCGTCGGCGCCGGGCGAAGGTCAGCGTCGGCACGTCGCGCTCCTGCCGTGGGAGGAATCCTTTACCATCGGCGAGGGGGGCCGCCAGGAGGTCATCGAGTGGGAGGAGTACCATAGCGACGGCACCACCGAGTTCCACCGCGAGACCACCTGGGAAAGCCCGGTCATGGTGTCGGCCTGGGAGGCCGGACCTTTCAGCTTCCCGGTTTCCGCTCCCGAGCCGGTGCGCGAAGACTTCACGGGTCCGTCGCGCGTGTACCGCGTCGGCGGCCGCGTTCATGTGGTGCACGGTCCCTGGCAGGTCGTGATCCGGGGCGTTGGCGCGCACCACGGCCGCTCCGTCGTGGCGCGCTGGGAAATCTATCGGTCGTGGGTGGCCGAGGAGAAGGCGGAGGGGCACGGCGCCGAGATGATGGAAATCAAGCTCCCGGGAAGCTCGGACCGGTTGTTCGTCGGGGCGAGCGAGCGGCGCTGGCGCTACGCCAGCGAAGTTCGTCTCGGCGGCGCGTCCGAGGTCTTCTTCCTGGGCGCGAGTGAGTACCGCGCCCGCGGCGCCAGCGAGCGGCTGTTCATGGGGGCCAGCCAGTACAAGTCGCGCGGGGCGAGCGAGCGCCGGCTGGGCGGCGCCAGCGAGGTGCGCCTGCGCGGGGCGAGCGAGCGGCTGCTGGTCGGCGCGAGCGAGCGCATGGGATCGAGCGAGCGCCGGCTGGGCGGCGCCAGCGAGCGCATGGGCGCCAGCGAACGCATGCTGGGGGCCAGCGAGGGACGGCTAGCGGCAGGACCGCCGGATATCGCCCCGACGGCGCCGGAGGCGGGCCACTATCCGGACCCTGAGTCGATGACCAAGAAACCAGAGCACAAGGACTAGCCACCATGCCCACCGGATACTTCGCGCTGGTTTTGCACGCCCACCTTCCCTTCGTTCGCCACCCGGAGGATCCCACGGTGATGGAGGAGCAGTGGCTNNTGCAGATGTTCGAGGGTTTGCAGTCGGACCACGTCCCCTACCGCTGCACGGTTTCGCTGTCGGCGCCGCTCATCGCGATGCTCACCGACGACCTGCTCAAGGTGCGCTACGCCGACCACCTCGACGATCTGATCCTGCTCGCCGAGAAGGAGCTGGAGCGCACCAAGCCCGAGCCCCAATACCATCGCCTGGCCGAGATGTATCGCAGCCGCTTCCACAGCCTGCGCCACACCTGGCGCTGCCACGATGGCAACATCGTGGCGGCGTTCCGCAAGCTGCAGGACGCGGGCGGGCTCGAGGTCATCACCTC
>PNBO01000056.1:486-23138 GCA_003136095.1 Myxococcales bacterium | reverse complement strand
GCTGCCCGTCCCGGACGAGCCGCTGGCGGACGCGCTCATCGACCTGCGTCTGGTGCACGATGCGGCCGCCATCGCGGGGCTGCGCGAGGCTGCGGCGGCCACGGTGGCCGCGCACACCGCCGGCCGGCGCGCGACTCGGGTGGGTATTCTCGAGAGCGTGGTGCGCGCCGCGATCGAGGCCGAGCTCATCGGCCGCAACATGACGACCTCCTACACCTCGATCGTTTCGGTCCACGGCGAAGTCCTGCACAACGAGGACCACCACCACCGGCTCGCCGACGGCGACCTCCTGCTCGTCGACGCGGGCGCCGAGACCACGGCGGGATGGGCCGGCGACGTGACCCGCACCTGGCCGGTGAGCGGGCGCTACTCGCCCACCCAGCGCGATCTCTACGACGTCGTCTTGCTGGCGCAGGCGGCCGCGGTGGCCGCCATGCGCCCGGGCCTGCGTTACTTTGACCTACAAGGCATCGCCAGCCACGCCATGGCCCAGGGACTGGTCGGTCTGGGCATCGTGAGCGGCGATCCTGCCGAGCTCGTCGCCGACGGCGTGGTAGCGCTCTTCTTCCCCCATGGCGTGGGGCACCTCATCGGCCTCGACGTGCACGACCTCGACGATCTCGGCGACCGCGCGACCTATGCCCCGGGACGCACGCGCTCTACCCTGCCGGGCCTGCGGGCTTTGCGCCTGGACCGCGACCTGGTGGCCGGCATGGCCGTCACCATCGAGCCCGGCTTCTATCAGGTGCCGGCGATCCTCGAGGATGCCGAGCGCACGAAATGCGCCGGCGATCGCCTGCGCCGCGACCGTCTCGCCGCCTTCCGCGACGTGCGCGGCATCCGCATCGAGGACACCATCCTGGTCACCGCGGACGGCCATGAGAACCTGACCGCCGCCCTGCCCAAGGAAGCCGCCGCCATCGAACGCGCGATGCGCGCTACTTGATGAACTTGATCGCCACGATGATGGCGGCGATCAGCAGCGCTACCACGAGCGCGATGCGCACGATTCTGCCCCACGGCCTGCGTCCCGTCGCCGGCACTTCCGGCGTGAGGGCGCGCCCGCGCGGCGGCGCCTCCGTCCCGCGGGATGGCCCACCCCGGGTGATGGGGGCCGACAGGGGCGGCACGTACTTGCGCTCTTCGACGGGACGCGACGAATAGCGATGCATCGATCCCGCCGACAGGGGCAGCGAGTGGCTCTCGCCCTTGTGGGACGCCCGCGCGTCCCCCGGACCCGTGTGCGACAGCCCCAGGTTGATGACCAGGGCGCTCATTTGCGCCCGCGACTCGCCGGCTGAGGCGGGCTCCTCGATGTGCAGCCCCAGGTTCGCCCGCAGATCGTCGATTTCTTGCCGGCGATCCTCCGGGGTGGAGATGACATCGGAGACTTGCACCGCAGGCATCTCCTCGATCGTCGCGGCCAGCTCGTCGTAGCCCTGGCCCAGGTGCAACGGCTCCGGCGTCTTCTTGGCGTGGCCGCTTCCCGTCAGGTTCTCCAGCGCCGCGCAGAACTCGGCGGCGGTCTGGTAACGATTCTCCGGCTGCTTGGCCAGCAGGCGCAGGATGATCGCGTTGAGCGCGGGGCTGATCGCGCCAGGGGGGGCGACCTCGATGGGCGGCTTCGGCGCTTTCTCGGCGTGGGCCTGCCAGATGTCGACGGGCGTGGCCCCATCGAACGGCAATTTCCCGGTCAGGGTCTCGTAGAGCAGAATGCCGAGCGCGTAGAGGTCGGCGCGGGCGTCCACCTTGAGACCACGACACTGCTCGGGCGACATGTAGTGAGGCGTGCCGACGTTGACCCCCGCGGCGGTGCTCGGGGCGCCCTCGCGCATGTGCGCGGGCACGCCCTCGACCAGCTTGGCCAAGCCAAAATCCACCAGCTTGACCCTCTGCCCCCCGGCCTGCGCCGTGTTGAGGATCAAGATGTTCTCCGGCTTGAGGTCGCGATGGACGATTCCCTTCGAGTGAACGGCCACCAGCGCATGCCCCACNNTAGTAGTGGCGGCCGTCGGTGAGCTGGCCGAACGAGAAGATATCGACCAACCCGGGATGGCGAATGTCGTTCACCGTGCGCGCCTCGAGCACGAAGCGCCGGATGGCGTTCTTGTTCTTCGCCAGCCGGCCGGCCAGGACTTTGATCGCGACCTTCTTGCCGATGATGGGGTGAATCGCGCTGTACACCGTCCCCATCCCGCCCTCGCCGATACGCTCCTGGATTTGGTACTCGCCCACCAAGGTCCCCGAGGTCAGCTTGGTGCCGTGGGCCGGATCGATCTTGGAAAAGTCGCTGATGGGCGATGGCTGCGAGACCGGATGCGCGTCCGGCGTTGGTCCCACGGCAGGAGAGGCGCCCGGATCCGTCTTCGCGTCCGAGTGGCCGGGACAGTCGAAATTGGACTCCGCCCCGTGCGCGGGCTTGCCACAGTATGGGCAGAGGTCGGTTGCCATGGTCCGATGTGAGTTTAATCCGAGAACAGCCCGGACACGCAGAGTCTTTTCGCACGGAGATGGCCTCCGGGCAATCCATCCGTCCCAGGCCGTGCCTTGGCCGTCGCCGGCAGTGCCTTGGCGAGGTCTTGGCGGATCAGGGTTCCGGGCGCCCGAAGATCAGGCAGGCATTGGTCCCGCCGAATCCGAAGCTGTTGGTGAGCGTGTTCCGCAGGTTGGCCTCGCGCGCGGTGTTCGGCACGTAGTCGAGGTCACACTCGGGATCCGGGGTGGTGTAGTTGATGGTCGGCGGCACCTGCCCGCGCGCCACCGCCAGCGCGCAGAATGCCGCTTCGACGCCGCCCGCGGCGCCGATCAGGTGCCCGGTCATCGACTTGGTCGAGCTGACCATGAGCTTGCGCGCGTATTCGCCGAACACCTTCTTGATCGCCAGCGTCTCGGTGACGTCGTTCATCTTGGTCGACGTGCCATGGGCGTTGATGTAGTCGATCTGTACCCCGTCGAGCCGCGCGTCGGCCAAGGCCGCCCGCATGCAGCGCTGGGCGCCTTCGCCCTCCGCCGCCGGGGCGGTAATGTGGTGAGCGTCGGCGTTCGCGGCGTAGCCCTTGCACTCCGCGTGGATGCGTGCACCGCGCCGCTTGGCGTGCTCCAGGTCCTCGAGGACGAGAATACCCGCGCCCTCCGCCAGCACGAACCCGTCGCGATCCAGATCGAACGGCCGGCAAGCGCTTGCCGGCGCGTCGTTGCGCGTGGACAGGGCACGCATGGCTCCGAAGCCCCCCACGCCCAGCGGCGTGACCACTGCCTCGCTGCCGCCACAGATCATGACGTCGGCCTCGCCCCGCTGGATCACGCGGAAGGCGTCGCCGATGGCGTGGGCCCCGCTCGAACAGGCGGAAACCTGGCTATAGCAAGGCCCCTTCGCTCCGAACCTGATGGAGAGTTGGCCGGCCGCGAGATTGATGGCTATCTGGGGGACGAAAAAGGGAGAGAACGCGTGACGCGGCCCCTTGGCTAGCAGGGCCCGGTGCGTGGCCTCGATGGTGGCCACCCCACCCATACCCGAACCGACGAAGCAGCCGGCCCGCTCGGCCAGCTCGCCGTCGATGACCAGGCCGGCGTCGTCCATCGCCATGGCCCCGGCGGCCACGGCATACTGGATGAACGGATCCGACATGGACGACTTGGCATCGCGGGCGGACATCCAGCGCGTTGGCTCGAACCCCTTGACCTCGCCGGCGAACCGGGTGGTGTACCTACTGGCGTCGAAGTGCGTGATGGACCCGATCCCGGACTGCCCGCGCAGCAGCGCCTGCCAGGTTTCCTCGGNNACGGTCTTGATCTTCTCGGCATGCTCGTCGGGAATCTCCAGCCCAAAGGCCTCTTCGATCGCGAGCACGAGCTCCACCACGGACAGGGAATCGGCCTTGAGGTCGTCCATGAACAGGGAATTCAGGGTGACCTTTTCTGCAGGCACTTCGAACTGCTCGGCAACGATCTTGGTGACCTTCTCTTCGATGTTCTCAGCCATTCTCGGGTCCTCTTCCTACGACAGTTACTGTGAGCGTCCAGAGATTGCTACCTTACATCAAAAATCCGCCGTTCACCCGTACGACCTGGCCGGCAAGCACGATGGCAACGGCGCGGCCAATGCCACGCGATGCCCGGGTGATGGCCGCGACGCGGCCCGCAGGCGGCTGCATGGGCCTACGCCTCCTCGGGAGCAGGGGGCGACGCGTCGGACCACAGATACGCATGCGCGTCCATCGAGCGCTTGATCTCGGCGCGCAGATCGATCATGGCGTACTCGCCGGCGGTGAGCACGGCATTCTTGATGGCGCGCGCATCCGAGCCGCCGTGACAGACGATAACCACGCCGTCGATCCCGATAAGCGGCGCACCGCCGGTCTCGGCGTAGTCCGTGCGATGCTTGAATCGGCGCAAGGCTGGCCGCATCAGCCAGGCCCCGAGCTTCTCGAGGATGCTCCCGCGCATCACCTCCTCCTTGACCGCCTCGCCGATCCACTCGACCAGACCTTCGCAACCCTTGAGCAGGACGTTCCCCGTGAAACCGTCGGTGATGACAACATCCGCGGTGCCCTTGAAGATGTCTCGGCCTTCCACGTAGCCCAGGAATTCGAACTCGGACCGGTTCTCGCCGGCGGTCACCCGGCCGAGCAGCCTCGCGGCCTCGCGCGTTAGCACGGTCCCCTTCTGCTCCTCGGTCCCGTTCGAGAGAATCCCCACCCGCGGGCGTTCCTTCTTGTGTTGCAGGCGCGTGTACGTCGCCCCCAGAACCCCGAACTGAGCCAGCGCGGACGGCCGCAAATCGACGTTGGCGCCCATGTCGAGCAGAACGCATTGGCCGGTGCGGGTCGGAAACGTCGTCGCGATGGCAGGTCGCTCGACTTGCCCCAGGCGACCCAGGACGATGAGCGCCCCGGCCATGAGCGCCCCCGAGTTGCCCGCCGAGACCACCGCATCCACCTCGCCGGCCTTCGCCAAATCGAAGCAAACCCGCAGCGACGAGGCCTTTTTGTGTTTGAAGGCGATGGCCGGCGCCTCGTCCATGCCGACCGTGTCCGGCGCGTGCCGAATCTGAATGCGCTCGAGCGGGGCGCCCGGCCCGGATTCGCCCAGGGCTTGCCGCAGGCGCGGTTCATCTCCGACCAATACGACATCGAGGCCGCTCGTGGCGACCGCGGAAAGGACACCATCAACTTCGATGCGAGGCGCCCCTTCCGAGCCCATCGCATCGACGGCGATCCTGATCTTGCTCAGGAGCTCTCCTCTTCGCTCTTCTCCACGACCATGCGGTCCTTGTAGTACCCGCAGGACGTGCACACCCGGTGGGACAACCGCGGTTCGCCGCAACGCGGACAGGGCACGAAGTGCGGCACGGGCTGCTTCATGACCTGAGCCCGGCGGATCGCCGAGCGGGACTTGGATTGACGTCTCTTGGGAACTGCCATGTTTGCCTCTTGCTGTTTCGGAAAAAACCCCGCGTCAGACGGGGCAATGATCATCAGGAAAGTCGTGGATGCGGTGGCTGTCTTGTTACTACTGAAGTTTGATTTTTGCCAGCGCGCCGAGCTTCGCGGTCTCGGCCGCCCACTTGTCGCAGTCGCATGGCGTCACGTTCCGGTTGCAGCCACAGATCGGGCAGATGCCGGCGCAATCGGGGCGGCACACGGGGCCCATGGGCACGGTGAGCAGGATTTCATCCCGTATGGGCCGCCCCAGATCGATGGTTCCGTGCTCGAACGAAACGACGTCATCCTGAGTCTCTTCCGCATCGGCGCCTTCGTCCCCGGAAGCCTCCACGAAGGTCACGGCCACGGGGGAGTCCACCGCGACGGGAGCCGGTTCAAGACAGCGCGCGCAGGGCACCAGCAATTCGCCGCGCAAGGTTCCGCGCAGCAGGTAGCCCTCCCCCGCCGACTCCAGCCGTCCTTCGAGACACATGCCAACCTTGGTCAGGCCCAAAGAGACATCCGGGCATTCCGCCGCAAGCCAGGCCGCGGTGACCGCCACGCGAAGGTCGATTCCACCCTCACCGATGTCTTTTGTCTTGTACCGCATGGCGACGCCCGCCTTCCTTCCGGAAGCAGGAGGCCCGTTACTATAGGGTCCGCCAGCCCCGCGTCAAGCTCCGCGCAAGGGATCCCGGCTACTTGCTGGCCGAGGAGGCGGCGCTGCCCCCGCCAAAGAGGAGCAACGACTTGAGATCCTCGTCGTTGAACACGAGTTGCATCCCCACGAAGTAGTCGAAGAAGCCGCCCGCGGTTCCCTGCGTCCTGACGTAGTTGAAGACATCGTCGACGCCGCCCACGAAATAGACGTAGCGCTTGTAGACCGCGAGGCTGGCACGCGCGGTGAACCGAGGATACTGGTTCGAGCGCATGTCGAAGATATCAGCGCTGAGGAGCAGCCGATCGTCGAAGAGATAGAGATCGGCGCCCACGCCGCCGGTCGATTCCTTGATGCCGAAGCGTCCCGCGAAGGGCCCGATGCGCTTGCCGAACTGGAAGGTCAGGCGAAGTTGCTCGGTGGTGGTGATGGTCGAGACCGAATACGCGCCGGTGCGCGAGTCGAGGCCCTGCACGCTCTGCTTGGTTCGGTACCCCCGCGGGTCGTCGACGATTTCGATCAGGTAGAACTTGTCAGGACGCGGCATCAGGGTCACGGAGAAGTAATTCTTTAAGGTGCCGGCCAGGGAGTTGTACTCGGTGCGGAGGCCCACGATGGTCTGCATGCGGGTCACCCCGCGCACCAGGCTGCCGACATCGTCGGTGATGTTGTCCAGGTTCCTGGCCACGGTGTCGTCGTTGATCAGGTGCCCCACCGTGCCCTCGCCCTCGGCCATTTTTCCGGTCATCTTCTCGACGTGATTGAGCGACTTGTCCAGGCTGTCGATGCTGTGCTGCAGTTTCTGCAGCGACGAGCGTAGATCCTCGCCGGCGCCGGAAACCTGGCCCTGCGTGGTGCCGACCAGGCCCTTGAGGCCCTCGGTAATCTCGCGCACGTTGCGTAGCGCCACCTTCACGTCGTCGGCCTCGGACTTGGTCACCCCCTCGACGGTGGCGGCGATCTCGTCCATGCGCCCGAGCAGGCGTTCGACGATGACCGAATTGCGTTCGATCATCTGGTTGGTGTTGTTGGCGATGTCCTTGATGGGGCCCGCGGTCAGGCCCTTCAAGTCCTCCAGGATCGCCTTGAGCACGGGCAGGATGACGTTCACCGAGTCCATGATCTCGCCCACCTCCGCCGGCTCGGTCACGTGCTTGATTTGATCGCCATCCTTGAGGCGCGGCACTTCGACCTTCTGTCCGTCCTTCATCATGAAAGGCGTGCCGGGATCGATGTCGAGGTAGTACTCGCCGAGGAGCGAGGCCGACTTCTTGCCGATGGCCGCGTTCTCGTAGAGACGGATCACCGGATCGATTCGCACGAACACCTTCGCCTTGCCGGAATCTTGATCCAGGACCCGTTCCTCGACCTGCCCCACGCGCAGACCGGCGGAGAGCACCCGGGTCTTGTCGTAGACGCCCAGCGCGTTATGGAACAGGGCATAGACGCGATAACCCTGGTTTCCGCCCATGTGCTCGGAGGTGTACGTGAACAAGAGGTAGCTGGCCGTCAGCACGATGAGCGACAGTGCCCCCACCGTCAGGGCGGCAAAACTACGCCTCACGACGCCCCCCCACCGAAGTGAACCGCGCCCGAAGTTTCGACGAATTCCCTGAGCACGGGATTGGGCGCCGCCAGGATCTCCCGCCGCTCGCCACTCGCTACGATGACACCCTCGTAGAGCATGGCGATGCGATCGCCGATGCGGAAGGTCGAGGCCATGTCATGAGAGATAACCACGGACGTGACGCCGAAGTCATCTGCAGTGCGTCTGATCATTTCGTCGACATTCTTGGTTGCGATGGGGTCGAGCCCGGTGGTGGGCTCATCGTAGAGCAGAATCTCCGGCCGGTCGATAAGCGCCCGCGCCAGACCCACCCGCTTTCGCATACCACCAGACAGCTCGGCTGGGAACTTCTGCTCGACACCCGACATCCCGGCCAGATCGAGACGCGTCAGTAGATCGCGCACCCGCTCGAGCACTTCCTGCTTGGGCAGGTGGTAGCGCTCGAGCAGGGGAAAGGCGATATTCTCGACCACGTTGAGCGAGTCGAAGAGCGCGGCGTACTGGAAAACCATGCCGAACTTGCGCTGGATCTTGGCGATGGCCACGTCGCCCAACCCGATGATGTCCTGTCCGTCGACGTAGATTTGCCCGCGATCGGGGGCCATCAGGCCCATGAGGTGCTTCATGAGCACCGACTTGCCCTGGCCCGAGCCGCCGATGATGATGTTGATCCTGCCGCGCTCGATGTCCAGGTTCACCCCGCGCAGCACCTGCTGGGCGCCAAAGGACTTGTGCAGATCGCGAATCCGGATCTGCCAGCGTTCGTCGCGCGCCGAGGGATCGTCCGCCATCTACATGCCGCCGTAGGGGAAAAGGACGTTCATGATCTGGATCAGCAAATAGTCGAGCACCAGCACCGTCACGGAAGTGGAAACCACGGCGCGCGTGGTGGCCAGGCCGACTTCCTTGGCGCCGCCGCGCACGTTGAGGCCCTGGTAGCAGGAGCAGGTCGCCATGGTCACCCCGAAGAAGAACGCCTTGATCAGGCCCTGGATGTAGTCGATGGGGTCGACGCCGTGGCGGAAGAGCTCCAGCACCTGGCCGAGATCGATCTGGTAGGAAATGATGGCCACCACGTAGCCACCGATCAGGCCAAGGATGTTGAACACCATGCACAGCACCGGCAGCATGAGGGCCGAAGCAACCAGGCGGGGAGACACGAGGTACTGCACGGGGTTGACCGCGAAGGTGGTGAGCGCGTCCACCTGCTCGGTGATGCGCATGGAGGCGAGCTCGGTGGCCATGCCCGACCCGGCGCGCGCGGTGACCATGAGCGCGGTGAAGACTGGGGCCAGTTCGCGCGCCAGCGAGATGCCGACGCCGAACCCGACGTAGCGCTGTTGCTCGAAGAGCGAGAGCGCCAGGATGGCCTGCAGGGCCGTGACCGCGCCGGTGAAGAACCCAACCAGCATGATGATGGGCAGCGAACCCACACCCACGAACTCCATCTGATCGAGAAAGAGGCGGAGGCGGAATGGGCGCCGGAACAGCCAGATCAATGCCCGGGCGAGCAGGATGATGTGCTCGCCGAACAGGGCGACGGCGCCCGGCAGCGGCGCGAAGAGGCGCCCTACAGCGGCGAGAGGACGGAATCCCCTGCCCGGCGCCAGCTCGGGCGGCGACCCTGCGCCGGTCGGTGTCGCGGCCGGAGCCGTCATGGAGCGCTCCCGGGTTTGCCACGATAGATACGCGGAACGCGCTTCGAGATGCCGCACAGGATCTCGTAGCTGATGGTCCCCGACCAGCGCGCCAGATCGTCGGCCTGGATACACTCCGCCCCTGAGCATCCGATGATGACCGCGTCGTCCCCGACGGCGGCCCCGTGAACATCCGTCACGTCCACCATCATCATGTCCATGCACACCGCCCCGACGACCTTCGCACGTTGGCCGCGGACGAGCACCTCGGCCCCCTCGACGTGCCGGGGGTAGCCGTCGGCGTATCCGATGGGCAACGTGGCAATGGCCGACTCGCGGGGGGCGCGCCAGCGGCCGCCGTAGCTGACCCGGCCGCCACGCGCAACCCGGTGCAGAGCCATGATGCGCGTGCGCAGACTGAGCACAGGTTCGAGATCGGTCCGCGCCACCACGGCCGATGGCATGGAGCCGTAGAGCGCGAGCCCCGGCCGGATGGCGGAAAAGCGCGCCGCGGGGAAGCGCACCGCCCCCGCGCTATTGGCGGCGTGGATGACACGCGGTCGGATGCCGTGGTTTCGCGCCGCGGAAACGGCCTGACGGAAGCGGGCGAGCTGCGCCAGCGTGTCATCCGGCGAGGCCAGGTCGGCGGACGCCAGGTGCGTGCACAGTCCATCGATGGCCAGATGGGGGAAACGCCCGGCCACCTCCGCCAGCCCTGGGATGGCGCCCGGGTCGAGGCCCAGGCGGTTCATCCCGGTATCGAACTTCACGTGCACCGGCCACTGTCCCTCGTCCCCACCGGTCCGCGCTTTCTTCGGCCGCCGGCGCTGCCGGCGAACAGGCGCATGGCCGAACCGTTCGAATTCGCCGGCATCGTAGATCACCGGCGTCAGCCCCTCCTCCAGCACCTCCGAGTGGTAGCGGCCGTAGTAGGCGCCAAGCACCAGGATCGGTTTCTGGACGCCGGCGTCGCGCAGCTCCAGGCCCTCCTCGACCAGCGAAACCGCCAAGCCATCGACCAGCGGCTCGAGCACCGAGACGACCGGCACCGCACCGTGCCCGTAGGCGTCGGCTTTCACTACCCCGTACACCGCCACACCGGGACCGACGGTCGCGCGAATCCGAGCCGCATTGCGACCCAGGGCAGCCAGATCCACCTCCGCCACGGTCGGGCGGATGGAGGTTCGCAGGTCTGCTTCGCGGACGGCCAGGGAAGACGCCCCGGGCGGGCTCTTGGCCCGGGTGGCCAAGCCGAGGCGACCGCGGGAGGACTCAGATCGCTTGTGCTTCAATGCTGGGCGAATTCTCACACCCGCATGGGGCAGGGTCAATTTTGGGCATCAGGAAGTTGACCCTCAGACTTCCGAGGAGGCGAGAAAAAACGCGGCTGGCCAGCCACGTTCAGGCGATACCAGCGGTCCTCACGATCTCAAAAAACCGAGGCGCCAAGGTCAGTCTGCGCCCTTCCAGGGTGAGGACCTGCTGCCGCGCGAGATCGGCAACGATGCGCGAGACGGTCTCCCGGCAGGCGCCAATGCGACTGGCGAGATCCTGCTGGGTCGGCGAGCGTGGGATCACGGTACCCTCGGCGATGGCCTGCCCCTCATCGCGCGCCAGGTTGAAGAGCAGCCTGTAGAGGCGGCTTTCGACGTCCGACGTCGCAAGACCGGAGGCGAGCAGCTTCACCCGGTTCAAGCGCCTTTCCAGATCGCGGATGAGGGAAAGGGCAGCCTGCGGAACCGCGGCCAGGGCAGCGAGGAAATCGTCGCGCTGGATGAAGAGCAAAAGGGTCGTTTCCGCCGCGACCAGCCCATCCCCTGGCAGGGCCCCGTCGGGAAAGAGCACCGCATCGGCAATCACATCCCCGGGACGGAAGGTTTCGAGGGTCAGCTCACGCGCACTGTCAGTCCGCCTGACAGATCGGAGGCAACCTTTCACCACCAGCACCGACGCGCCGAGCCAGCGGCCTTCGAGAAGCACCTGCTGCCGGGCACTGTACGAGGTCAGCGAGGCGCTCATCGAAAGTGTTCCGAGGACATTCTGCGGGAAACTGCTAAACCACGCCGAATTGCGCAGTGCGCTCAGTGCGGGATGAAAACCCGGATCGCGTTGCAGCGCGATTGCACCATCGGTGCGAAGCGAGGCGATGGCATTCATGAGATCCTCCTGTTCAGACATGGCAAGAGGCAACCTTGATGCCAACGCAAAGACGCGGAATCACGTGATGTCCATCGGAACTTAGCAGAGGACCGCGACGAAAATGGCAGAGTCGTGTCGCTTCCATGTCCTTGAGTATTAGAGGGCAGGAACCTGTCTGCTTCGTCACAGCAGCTCGCATCTGGAACGAGGAGCGGATCGCCGCCGCGCTCGGGGCGGTTTGTCCGGACTGGGCTCGCGCGGTTTCGCGATGCTGGTGGCCAACGGGCGATGCGGCTTGCCGGGCATCCGTTGGCCAAGCCGTGCTTGGCACTGGCGCGCCCGACATGACTCGAACATGTAACCCCCGGCTTCGTAGGCCGGTGCTCTATCCAGTTGAGCTACGGGCGCACTTCCAGACTGAGGGCGATTGTATGCCGTGTCGCCACGGCACAAGTCAAGGGCCGCAAGCAGGAAAACAACGACGGTGAGGAGGAACGCCGAGCCCGACGCTCCTTCGCCGCACTTGACTGCCTATCGCCGCCGCCGGCGTCCGAGAAGCAGGGCCAGCCCCACCGCGGTCAGGATCGAGAAGAAGGGAGCGCTGTCATGGCCACCAAGGTTGCAGTTGCAACCAACGGAGTTGGCGTCGCCGCCCGTGCTCGAACCGCCGCTGCCATTGCCACCGCCAGACCCGTTGGATCCGCCGCTGCCACTGCTGCCGCCGGAAGCCTTGCTTTCGCCCGAGCCAGCCGAGCCGCCAGAACCCGCCGAGCCGCCGCCGGAGCCACCAGAACCCGCCGAGCCACCAGAGCCACCAGAACCTCCCGAGCCGCCAGAACCTCCCGAGCGGCCCGAACCCGCCGAGCCGCCAGAACCTCCCGAGCCGCCAGAACCTCCCGAGCCGCCAGAACCTCCCGTGGTACCACCGCTGCCAGTCGTGCCGCCTCTGCCGGTCGTGCCGCCCGAACCCGCCGAGCCGCCCGAACCCGACGTCCTGCCGCCGCTGCCGGTGTTTCCGCCCGAACCGGTCGCGCCTCCGGAGCCGGTCGCGCCAGCTGAACCGGTCGCCGCACCCGAACCGGTCGCCCCACCCGAGCCATTGGCACCGCCGCTGCCGCCGCCCGCACCGGTGCCGGTTTCTCCGTAGAAAGTCACTGCCCCGGTTCCCATCCCTTTGGCAACCCAGCCACGGCGACTGAAGGCAACCAGCTCCAAAATGTGCGCGGCGTACATGGCCTTGCCGTCGTCGCTAGTGTCGGGCTCGTTCCACTTCACCTCGGGAATGATCGCCGAGGTGACCGTGGCGTCGTCATTGTCGACAATGCCCAGGGCGCCGGCGCACGCCACCTTTACGAAGACCGAGCTGGACGTTGCCCCGGTCTGCACGGCCGCCTTCTGCGTGGTGTCTCCCATGAGATAGAGCGCCGCCTTGGCGATCGTGGCGAGGTCTCCGCTGCCGCTGGCCTGGGTCGTGAGGAAGGTTTTCGCGGTTGCGTCGTCGCCCAGGTAGCCAAGGACGAACAGGGCGTAGCCGCCAAACCCCACGTCGGAGTCGTTCGCCCCACACTGCAGACGAGTGCGGAAGACCGCCGCACGGGAGCCGAGGGAGCCTTTGCGAATCGCCAGCTCGCCGGCGGACCACAGGTGCATGTAATCGTACTTCGTCCCGCTGCCACTCTTGGCCGCAGGACACGTCGTGCTCGAGGTGTCCTTGCAGTTGGAGGGAACCACGGCTGCGCTGCCCGAGTTCCAGGATCCCCGGCCGGCGCAGTAGAGCTGCAGGAGCTTGTCGAGACCCGTGTTGAGGTCCTCGAAATCCGCGATGGCCTCATCTTGCAGCGATTGCCCCTGGTCCAGGGCACCGGTGCACCCTGGGTTCACGGGGCTGTCCAGGCCGGGCAGCGTCCCCGTCGGGGAGAGCGTCCCGTCGTTCTTCACGATCATCACCGCTTTCGCGCCCTTGGTCGGGTAGCACTTGCTCTCGCCCGAGTTGCCGAACGACACGGCAAAGGTAACGTCCTCGATCTTCGCCGGGCTGCCACTCGCTATCTTCCAGGTCCCTTTCTCGCCGGGCAGAAGCGTGCCCGAAACCTTGAGAGTGGGAGCGGTCAAGGTGATCGCAGCGCCGCCACTGCCCGTGGCCGTCAGCTTGAAGCTGACGAGCTGATACCCCATGTTGTTTTGAACGTACACTTCCTTGGGGGAGGTATCGCTGTCCGGCCGAACCACGATGTTGTAGCTCGAGGCCCATAGATCATCGCACCAGTGCGCGTTCGCCTGCGACGAAGACAGGACCAACGTCAGTGCGGTCCCCGCCAGAACGCTGCATTTGCGCATTAGCATGTGAATTACTCCCAATTGTGGCCGTGGAACATTTCGAACGTGAAATATGGTGGTATGAAAAAGCGAACCACCCCCTAGCAGACGGCCTCCCACCCCATTGGGACAGCCAGGATTTTCCCCCAGTAAGAGGAGAGCTGCGCTAAATTTAGTCCAACAAATGCATCGAGGCTCCAAAATTCTCAAGTTCTCGCCATTGTTGGTGGTGTTCTTCCCCACAACGACCGCCGTGGGGGCAGATCCTGCTACCCCGAGCATCGATGCGCAGGCCGCGTCGAGCGCGCTCCACCAGGCAGCGCGCAGCGGTGACGGCGCGACGTTGGTGAGAAGGCTCGACGCCGGCGAGCCAGTGGACGCGCGCGACGACCGCGACATGACGCCCTTGCATTACGCGGTGGCGATGGGGCACCTGGACGCTGCCGGGCTGCTACTCGACCGAGGCGCCGACCCCAACGCGCGAGCGGCCGGCGACATGACCCCCCTTCATTTCGCCTCGATGCTTGCCCGTCCCGAAATGGCCGGGCTGCTTATGCGACGCGGAGCAAGAACCGACATCCGGAACGCCTCGGGCATGATGCCCCTTCATCTGGCGGCGAACGACAAGGTGGTGAACGTGCTCGCCGCGGCCGGCGCCGACGTGAACGCATTGACCGCCAAAGGGCTGACTCCATTGCATACCGCCCGGCAGGGTCTGGTCGCGCGCGCCCTGGTGGATCACAAGGCCGACCTGCGCATTCGGACGCCCAAAGGACGCACTGCGATGGAGTTGGCCGGCATCGAGACACTCGAGCGCGTCGGACTTTCCCTGCACAGTGTCATGCTCGGACGCCTGCGTGGCGTTATCGGTCAGATGCCCTTCACGGTAACCAATGTTTCGTCCGAACCAAAGCGCGATCTCGCGGTCGAGGCCCGAAGCCCGGCCTGCGCCATCGATGTGACACCGCCGTCGGTCCCGCGTTTGCTGCCTGGGCAGAACGCGGACTTCGTGCTGACCTTCACGCGCCGGCCCACGGTGCCCGAGGGCGAGTATCCCATCTATGTGTCGATCCAGGGCGACGGGAGACGACTTGGCGACACGGACCTCAAGGTCGACACCAGCATGCGAGTAACGCCGGAAGACCGCGGGATGATCCGGCTGGCCAAGGGCCAGATTCGACCGGCGTCGTCGCGCTGGTTCTACCTGGTCTATGGCTCTGTGCCGCTGCTCGTGGTCGCGGCCTGGCTATTCTTCCGCCGACGCTAAACGTCCGCCGGCCCCCGCCGCGCACCGCAATGTGACAGTCTCCGTCAGCCCGTGGCACCAGCCTCTCAGCCACGCCATTCGAGTTTCCTGAACCAAACCGCGGGAATCCGAGGATCTCGCTTTGCTCCGGTATCTGGCACTATTGCTGCAACCTTAGAAAGCGGGGCACGTCTAGCACCTGCCGTTTGACGGAAATGCTGCAAGGAAGTCGCCAAAGAAGCCTCGGCTTCACCCTGGTGGAGCTGATGATCGTCGTGGCGATCATTGGGATCCTGGCGGCCGTGGCCATCCCTTCGTTCAGCAAGTACGTACGCAAGTCACGGACGGTGGAGGCGCTACAGCACCTCAGCAAGGAATGGGCTGGCTCCCTCACCTATTACGAGTCCGACCACATGATTGCTGGGGGAACAGTCCTGACGAAGGAATTTCCCGGACCCGCGGCGGGGTGGGAAAACGCGCGGGAATGCGGTTGCCTCACGGGCGGCTTGTGCCCGGGCGGAAGCCCGATTTGGAATACGGATCCGGTTTGGCAGGCGCTCAGTTTCTCCTTCCCGGACGCACATCACTACATGCCCGGCTATTCCGCGACTGGCACTGGATCCAACGCGCAGTTCACCGCGTATTCGAAAGGCGACCTGAACTGCAACAGCACGCTGGCTGAGTTCTTCCGCTCGGGCTTGATCAGCCCCCAGGGCAACGTCAGCGGCGACCACATGCCGTTCATCGTCAACGAGCTGGAGTAGACGCGGCGGCCGCCCGCCGCCGCCGCTCGCGATGGGTGAGAAGCAGGGCCAGGCCCGCCGCGGGCAGCAGGAACATCGGGAAGGACAACCAGAACCAGAGGTTCGAGCGCAACTCGGGCGCGGAACGCTCGTCGGCTTCCAGGGGAAGCGCGCGTAACGTTCCGTCGTAGCTACCCACGAAGGCCATCCAGCGGCCGCGGATGCGGCCGGCCGCCGGCGACGCCCAGTTGCTGTCGTCCATGCCCGCCACGTTCCACAGCGGCGCCCCGGTATACGCCGAGAAGATCGGCTGCCCGCGGGCGAGGTCGGTCGCGTGCAGCATGTGATCCCAGGCCGCAAAGAGCACCATCGGCTCGGAGCCGCTCGCGATGAGCGCGGGCGAGGAATAGACCCCGCCGCGCGTGGTGTCCTGCCACAGCGGCGAACCGTCGGCCGCGCTCAACGCGTGGAGTTTCCGGTCGTAGGAGCCGACCAAGACCTTCGGCGTCTTTCCGTCGAGCAGCGCGGGCGAGCCGGTGACGCGGTCGCCGGTGCGAAACTGCCAGCGCTCGACGCCGCTTTTTGCCTCGAGCCCGCGCACGGTTCCGAACTTCGAGCCCGTGACGAGCAGGCCGCCCGCCGCGTCCGGCAGGAAGGCCGGTGGGTTACGGACGCAGTCGAGCTCGGCTCGCTGCCACAGCACATCGCCGTTGCCCGCGGCGAGGGCCATCAGGTTGCCGCTCGATGAGCCCAGGAAGAGCACCCCACGGCCTTGCAAACGCACGAAGATCGCCGCCGTCAGCTCGCTGTCGCCAAGAGCCTTACGCCACAGCGGCCGGCCATCGGCGATGGACAGCGCCATGACCCCGCTAGATTGTGTGCTATTGGCCAGCGAGCGATCCCACACCCAGTAGGGCACGAAGATCGCGTCATCCTTGTCGCCGGCGCCACCCACGCACGGCGAGGCCAGGCGGGCGCCGCCCAAGGTGGGACGATAGTCTTCGACGGCGTGGACCCATATCTGGCGACCCGAGGCCGGGTCGATCGCGTAGACGATGCGGTCGTTGGAGGCCGCGAAGAGCATCGCGCGCGCGCCGTCGTGAAAGAACACCGGCGCCGCGTAGATCGGCCCCCCCGTGGTGAACCTCCACAGCGGCTCGCCGGTCGCGGCGTCGAGGCAGTACAGCGTGTGATCGTAATTGCCCGCGACAACGAGCGGCCGGTCACCGGCCACACCGAGGGCCGGGGAGGACCAGACCGTGAGCCCCGGCTCATACCCCCACACGCGCCCACTGCCGTCGAAGCTCCAGGCGCGCGGCAGCGTGGCCTGGCCCGCGCGCAGCTCGATGGCCGCCTGGTTCTGGGCATCACACCGGCTCTGCGACCAGATCTCGCACTCGGTGGCGGCCGCCCGCCAGGGCAGAAGGAGCGCGACGACGGCCAGCGCGCCGGATAGCTTCATGCCGAAGGGCTCTCGCTCGGCTGGGGCGCTTCCGCCGGCGCTGGCTGGCTTTCCCGCTTGGCGTTCATGGCCCACACGTCGACGACGCTGAGCGCCGAGCTCGCGCAGTGATCGACACAGGAATGGCAGAACTGGCAGTGCTGGACCCGGATCACGCCCTTCTCGATGGCCGCCACGTCGCAGCTCGTGTCGCACACACCGCAGCGGTTGCACTTGCTCGCGTCGAGCAGGATGCGCAGGCGGGAAAAGCGATGCAGAAAGCCCACGACGTGGCCCCACGGGCAGAGGTACCGGCACCACGAGCGGAGCACGAACGTCCCGGCCAACAGGATGACCAGCGTGGTGAGGGCCGAGGCGGGATCGTCGCGCGAGGTGAAGGCGAAGTGGACCGGCGAGGTCACCACCATGTGAGAGACAGCGGTGAAAAAGATGGCCGCCAGGCTGAACACGCGCAACCGGCGGCTGGGGATATCGTCGATGACGCCGGCCAGGACCAGACAGCAAAGCAAGAGCAGCATGGCGGCCCAGTGCAGGCTGGAATCCTCGACGAAGAGCTTCTTCTTCGCTCCCAGCCAGACGAGAAGAAGGATGAAAGCGAGACTCGCGCCCATGATGCCAGCCAGCTCGACCCGCGAAAGACCGCCCGGCCGGCGCGGCAGGCGCTTGCGAATCCAGCCCGAGACGTCCTGCAGGCTGCCGGTCGGGCAGATCCAGCCGCAGAAGACCGGGCCGTGCAGCAAGGTGACCGCGATGATCACGAAAGGCAAGGCCAGCCAGTAGAACGACTCGCTGTAGGCCGAGCCGACCAGGGTCAGGCCGTAGAGCCCGTTGCGAATCATGCCGAACACGCCGAGGCACGAATAGACGACGTAGAAAAACACCACGAACGACACGAGCTGCACCCCTCGCCGGATCCACTGCCGGTGGCGGTTGGCGTTGCTGATGACGATGACCATCAGGAAGAGAAAGAGGAGCGAGGCCATCTCCACGCTCGTGCCGTCGAGCGAGAGTAAGGGTACGTTGAATACCTTGGCGAGAGTGGATGCGCGCTCGGCCTGCATGACCCCTTAGCTTGCCTCGTCGTCGCGACATTCGCCCGGCTTTTCCGCACAAGTCCGCGCGCAGGCTGGCAACTTCGCGATAGAGGATGGATCGAGTCCTAAAAAGCGTGCCACGAAGGGACAACGCGGGCGCCCTTGCACCTCGGCGCTGCTTCCGCTCTGCACGAAACGGCCGGCCAGCATGATCGCGAGGTGGTCGCCCAGGGCGGCGGCCTCCTCCCGACTGTGGGTGACGTGCAACGTCGTGAGCCCCAGCTCCCGGTGGATGCGCCCGAGCTCGGCCTGCAGCTCCAGCCGCGTGTTGTGGTCGAGCGCGCTCATGGGTTCATCGAGGAGCAGAAGATCGGGCCGGATGGCCAGGGCGCGCGCCACGGCCACGCGCTGGGCCTCGCCGCCGCTCAAGGTGGGCACCGGCCGGCCGAGAATTCCGTGGAGCCCCAGACGCTCGACGAGATCGCCGACCGTCCTATCTCTTTCCTTCGCCGACGCGCGGCGGGCGCGCAGGCCGTAGGCGATGTTCTCGCGCACGGACTTGTGCGGGAAGAGCGCCGCCTGCTGAAAGACCAGGCCCATCCGGCGCCGTTCCGGGGCCAGGGCCGTCACGTCGCGCCCGCCCACCAGGATCTGGCCGCGCTCGGGCGCAAAGAAGCCCGCGATGGTCTGCATGAGCACCGACTTGCCACAACCGCTGGGGCCGAGGATGACCCAGTATTCGCCCTTGCCGATGCGCAGGGAGATGTCGCGCAGGGCGAACTCGCCGAAGGAGACGCGCAGCTCGCGCAGCTCGATCACGGCCGCCGCCCTCCCTCCGGCCGGCGCAGCGCGAAGGGCAGCAGGGTCTGGCCGAACTGCAACATCACGAAGATCCACAGGCAGATGACCAGCAGCAGGATGGCGATGGGTCGGCTTTCCGAGGCGCCGGCGCGCAGGAACTCCGTGTGCACCAGCACCGGCGCGGTCACCGGCGAGCTGGCGAAGAGCACGATNNGGCACCGACTCGAACGCCGTCATCGCGGTCTTGATGAGGAAAGGCGCGGCCACGAAGACCTGCGCCACGATGATGCCGAGGAGCGAGCCCGAAATGGGCAGACCGAGCTTCTCGAGCTCGCTGCCGAGGACGCTGCCGGGGCCGAGCAAGACGATGAGCGCCACCCCGGCGACCGACTGGGGCACCAGGATGGGCACGTCGATCATGGCCAAGGCCCAGCGCTTGCCGGGAAAATCGACCCGGGCCAGGGCATAGGCGAGCGGCACCGCCCACACGGCCAAGACCGCCGTGGCGATGGTCGAGGTGAGCAGGGAAAGCCAGATCGCACTCGCCACGTCGCCACGCATGAAGGTGCGCCATAGGGTCTGCAATGAATCCTGCATGGCGAGGTGGATGAGGGGAAAGAGCACGGCGGTAAGGGCGAGCAGACCGCCGCACAGGCAGAGGCGCGCGAAGAGCGAGGCCTTGCCGCGCGTGAGCCAGAAGACGGCGTAGATGAGCGAGAGCGGGATGAAGGTCTCGAAGGCGAAGGGCTGCAGGACCACGAAACAGATGACGAAGATGGCAAAGAAACCGAGCAGGGCGGGCGCGCCGAAGAAGCCGGCGTAAATCACCACCAGCAAGATGAAGAGCGGCGGCTTGTTGAGCACGGCGAGAACGAGCACGAAGAGCGCGGTGTAGCCGACGACAAAGAGCACCACCGTCGCCGCCGAGCGCCGGCGCAGCACCGTGGCCGCGGCATAGAACACGAACAGGTTGGTGAAGTAGAGCGCCAGGTTCATGCCGAGGGAAAACGGCGGCACGGGTGCCAGGGCGATGCCGGCGTGGATCGCGGCCAAGAGCGCGATCACGGCCAGGGCCTGGAGGATGGGGCGTTTCACGGTGCCGTCGCCGCCGCGGGCGCCACCACAGAGGCAAGCGGCACCGGCAGCCCGGTGCAGGGCGCGCATTGCGCGTGGGCCAAGGGGTGGAAGCCCCGGCGTTCGAGCAGCCGGCGGCCTTGGTCGCCGAAGAGGAACGCGGCGAAGCGCGCGGCCGGTTCGGCGTGAGGCGCATTCGCCGGGATGGTCAAAGCATAGGTCACGGGCGCGCCGGTGAGGCGCCCCTTGCCCTGCCCTTGCTGCATGCGCACCTCGACGCTGGCCGCGGCGTAGCGCGCGGCCAGATCTTGCCGGGAAAGATTGATCTCCGGCGGCAGAGACAGGATCTTCAAGTGGTGGTCCTCGGCGGTCGAGCGGAAGAGGAAGACATAGTCGACGGCCCGCGATTCGAGCAGCGTGAGCAGCTCGGCCTCGTCGTGGGTGACGTGATCTTGCGAACACCGGGCGGCGAGCTTGGCGGCGAGGCCCGCCCCCCCCGGGCCGTAGATGCCGGAGGCTTCCGCGAGCTGCCACACCATCAAGGTCTGGTAGCCGATAGGCGCGGTGTCGGGATCGGCGCGCCCCAGGCGCACAGAGGCGCGGGTCAGAATCTCGGGCCAGTTGTCGGCCTTGACCTCATCGGTGAACTTGCTGTGGTCCTTGTGGGCGAGGACGATTTCGTTGGTGGCGAAGAGGGCGCTCCAGGCGGCGTGGGCCGGAATCATCATCTTCGGGATGAGGCCCGCGTCGGCCACCGCGACGATGTCCGCGCGCATGCCCAGCTCGGCGACCTTGCGTGCGGCCACCTGCGAGCCCGAGGGCTCGAGCCGCAGGCGAAGCTGCGGGTTTTGTTTCTGGAACACCTCGGCCGCATCGCCCAGCACCGCCGACAGGCTACTGGCATAGAAAACCACTATCTCGGTCGGACGGGGCTTGCAGGAGAAAAGGCCGAGCGCGCAGAAAATAACGAGGGCATAGAGAGACGATTCCCGAAATGTCCGGCTTGTCCGGCCTCTGTGCGCTCGCATCCCTCTGTGCTCTCTACGCTTCATCCTCCACTAGCCTACATCACAGATTCATCGTGAAGTATACGTACGGCGACAGTTTGTAGTTGGTCGTGCAGGTGCTGCCGGACAAGCACTGGGTCTGGTCGTAGTAGACGTGCCCGTCAAGGTACAGCTTGTCGCCGAGGCGCCAGATCACGCCGCACGTTGGAATGAACTCCCACGCGGTGTAGGGGTCATCGCCCCTTTGGTCCCACTGCTTCCACTCGGTGCTCACGTAGATGTACAGGGCCGAGACGTCCGCCAGGGGATAGATCCTCAACTGCAACTCCCCACCGTAGGAATATTTGGAATGGTTGGCGTCATGGGGGGCCTGCGTCTCCGCGTCCATCACGAACGTGCCGGTCGTGTGCTCCAGACCGAACTTGAGCCGCGTGCGCGTCGTGAATACCTGGCTCCAACGCATGAGCCATTCCAGCATGTCCTGGTGAGTCTGGGTCTCCGCCCACGGTGCCGCAGTCGGATCCAGCCCCAGATCGTTCAGCAGGCGGTCACCCTCGTAATTGAGGAGCAAGGTGAACGGAGAGGTGAAGATGGGACGATAGACGATGCGATTCTGCAGCACCGTCATGCTGGCGTTCTCTTGGCCCGACTGACCCGTGAGGGTGTAGCGATAACGCTGGTAGAGCATCAGCTCCAGCTTGCGCCCCGCCCACACCTCCGTGCCCACGAAGTCGTACACATTGTCGTTCTGCTGCTGCACATTGACGTTGGTGCTCTCGCTGTCACCGACCGCCACGCTGGGGAGAAAGGCCAACGGCGAGAGCTTGGGCCACCACTGTCCGGGGTAGATCCCCAGGGAGCCGCCGATCGATCCGGTCACCGTGCGCGAGGGACCTTGCAAGCTGGCCGCGCCCGGCGGCCCCGGCGGAGTCACGGCCGATCCCGCCACGCCGGTGTTGGACCAGAAGTTCGACGTGCCGGTACCCGTGGTCGTCACGGGGCCGCCCGAGCCCGCGCAGCCGCCCTGCAAGCGGCAGTCGTCGTAGAGCACGTTGTAATTCAGCTTGGGCACGAGGCCGGGGATAATCGTGCTCTGCGCACCCGACTGCAGCTCCCAGTGGTAGATGCTGCGCCAATAGGGACCATCCACGTCGGTCTGCCGGCCGACGTCGCGCGAACGGAAAAGCGCGTTGATGGACTCGGTGACCGTGGGCGAGAGCTTGCCCTCGAAGCGCATGAGACGCACGCGGTCGCCATAGGCATAGGTGCCGTTCTGATCGGTTTCGGACTGCGAGAGGCTGTAGAGGGCGCGCACGTTGAAACGCTTGATGTGGGTGAAAGACAAGAGCGGCGCCAAGTCGTAGTCGGTCTGAGCCGACCCTTGCACGCGGTGGGTCTGAAAGGCATTCGGGTTGTCGAGCTCGGTGCTGCCGAGTTGCAGCGTGGTGGCGGGCAACCCCGCCTTGTTGAGCTGGACGCGCGCGATGGCGTGCTGGAGCACCCCGGTTCCCTCGCTGCCGTCGGTCAACCACGCGCGCTGGCGCA
>PNBO01000056.1:0-416 GCA_003136095.1 Myxococcales bacterium | reverse complement strand
GCCAGCCCGTCGGGCCGGCCGCCGTTCGAATCGTGCGAGCCCCCCATCTCGACATAGCTGGTGAGCAACCCGCCTTCGCCGACCGGCGTCTGATAGCGGCCATCGACCGCCCCCGTGGTCAGGTGCATCGGCCGCGTCTCGACCGTCTGTCCGGTGACCGGGTCCTTGTAGGTAGTGCCTGACATCTGCTGGAGTTGCACGGCGCGCGCGCCGATCTCCATGCCCTGGACGGGCGACACCGCCGCGCGGGCCGCGAGGAGCGCCTCCTTGAAGGTGTCGCCGAGATTCGCGGTGACCAGCGAGCCACGGTTCAGGATCTGCAAGGTGAAGGTCTTGAGGTACACCAGCGCGGCGTCGGACCGGTCGTCGATGGACACCTCGATGTAGTACTGACCGGTGTAGGCCTTGGCCGCATA
>PNBO01000363.1 GCA_003136095.1 Myxococcales bacterium | reverse complement strand
GCGACGTCGCGCAGGCGTCGTTCGCGGCGCATGTGCAGCAGCCGCTTGGCCGAACTGGGGCCGATGCCGGGCACCCGCACGAGCTCGTCCAGGCGGGCCTGGTTGATCTCGACCGGGAAACGTTCCGGGTGGTTCCGCGCCCACAGGGTCTTGGGATCGGTGGCAAGCGGCAGGGCGCCGGCCTCGTCGAAGGGAATCTCATCGAGGGAAAAGCCGTAGCTGCGCAGAAGAAAGTCCGTCTGGTAGAGCCGGTGCTCGCGCAGGAACGGGGTCGGCGCGCGCTCGGCCGAGGGAGTGCCCGCGATGGGTTGCATGGCGGAGTAGTAGATCCGCGCCAGCTTGAGCTCGCGATAGCCCACGGAGGCGGCGGTGGCCAGCTCGCGATCGGTTTCGCCGGCCGCGCCGACCACGAACTGCGTGGTCTGGCCCCCTTTGGCGAATTCGCCGCGTTCGATGGCGCGCGCCACCTGGCGCATCGGCGCCATGATCTGCGTGTCGAACTTCTTGCCCGGGGCGATGCGCAGAAGGTGCGCGGCGGTGGGCGCCTCCATGTTCACCGACACGCGCGTGGCCAGCGCCATCGCCCGGTCGATCTGATCCGGGCGGCTACCGGGAATCATCTTCAGATGGATGTAGCCGCGAAAGCCGTGGCGCCCGCGCAGCACATCGGCCGTCGCGAGCATGCGATCCATGGTGGCCACCGCGCCGCCGCGAATCGCGGACGAGAGAAACAGTCCGGCCACGCGGCCGCGGCGATGGAGATCCACGAATGCCGTGGCCAGCGCCTCGGGCGCGAGGCTATGCGCCCGGCCCTGTCCGCCACAGCGCTCGGCACAGTAGACACAGGCGCGTTCGCAGCCGGTGGCTTGCAGGACCTTGAGCATGGGCACGCGCCGTCCCGAGGGCAGCGCCGCCGGGTAGATCCACAGACCGTCGTCGCCGCGTTGGCGGGGTTTGGCCGGGCCGCACGCGCAGGACAAGTCGTGCCGTGCGGCCTGCGTGAGGGCCGCGAGCGTGGTGTCGACCGAGGTGGCGGTTCTGACCAGCGGCACGAATCCCTTATACTGAACATCTGGACAGGAGGCAAGTTTGCGAGCAATCCGGCGCCATGCCGGTGGATGTGGCGGCCGNNAAATCACCTCGTGCTCGGAAAGGAGCACCCGGACCATCACGGCACGACCGTCGCCATTCGCCTGAAGAGCAACGAGGCGGCGTAGGCCCATCGCGCGACCTCACTTCCCGAGGAATAAATGGGGTATCGTGGCGGTTCATTTCTGGCCCTACGCGCATGCCGGCAAGGAATCCTTCTATGATTCGCAAGAGATCTCTCGCACGCTCAGGGGCGGGGTTTGGGGTTTGCCTGCTGGCCGCGTCCCTGCTCGCGTCGCTGGCGGTGGCGCGCGAGCCTGACGGGGAATTCGAGGTACCCGCCCAGCTCCGTCTTCCAGACGCGCTGCGCCTATTCCGCGAACATGGCCTGGATCTCATCCTGGCCGAGGCCGCGGTGGAGACTGCGCGCGGCGACACCCTGCTGGCCAGCGCCGCGCCCAACCCGTCCGTCTCGGGCGGCGTCGGGCGATCCTTCGCGTGCTCTAGCTCGGCGGGGGCGGACTGCTCGGCTCTGGCTTGGAGCGTGGGCATCTCGGACGGCTCCGCGGTCTTCGATTCCATCTCCGGCAAGCGCGGCCTGCGCATGCACACGGCGAACCTCGCCCTCGATGTCGCGCGCAAGGGTGAGGCTGACGCCCGGCGCACACTCGAAGGTCTGCTGCGCCAGGCCTACTTGCAGGCCGTTTCGGCGCGGCAGGCGCTGTCCACGCAGAAGGAAGCTCAGGAAACGCTGGGGCGCCTGGCCGAGCTGATTCGCGCGCGCTACCAGGCCGGCTCGATTTCCGAGGTCGATGTGCTCAAGGTCGAAACCGAGAAGCTCACCGCCGATCAGCAGGTCGAGCGTTCGGATCGGGATCTCAGCGTGGCCAAGGCGCAGCTTGCGTTCATGCTCGGCGCCCGCGGGCGGGTGCCGGTCTTTGAAGTCGATCCGGAGCTTCCCGGCTACCTCGTTCCTTCGGTCCTCCAGGGCGCGACGGTGGATTCCTTGCTGGAGGTCGCGCACAAGCAACGGCCTGACTTGGCCGGCGCCAAGCTCAACCGAGACCGCGCGGAGGCATCCGTGCGTTCCAGTCAGCGCCTGCGCTTTCCGGACATCGAGATGTCGGCGGGGGTGAGCGGGCAGGGCAGCTATGCAAGCGCCATCAATCCGCCGACCTTCAGCTTTGGCCTCAGCCTGACCCCGCCCATCTTCAACCGCTTCCAGGGGGAGATCGTCAAGGCCAGGGCGGATCTGACGGCGCAGAAGGCCGAGCTGGCGAAAACCAAGGCGCAGGTTCTCAACGACGTCCAGACCGCGTTCACGCAGTTCAAGTCGGCCAAGAGCCGGGTCGAGCGCGCCGAGCGCGAGCTGCTGGAACACGCCAAGCGCACGCGCGATCTGGTGCAGCTCCAGTACCAGAAAGGCGCGGCCTCGCTCCTCGAATACCTGGACGCCCAGCGCATCCTGATTTCCACCAAGCTGGACTACGAAGGCGACCTATCGGACTACTGGCAGGCCGTGGTGCTCATCGGACAGGCGGTGGGCACGGAGGTGAGCCCGTGAAACGGCGGCTGCTCTTCCTCTTTGTCCCGGTGCTGTTGTGGGCATGGACGGGATGCCATCAGCACGCGCCTCGCCGGCGCAGCGCGGATCCGCCTTCGAACGAGATCTGGCTCTGGCAGGACCAGGTGACGGCCGCCAAGTTGCTCGTCGAGCCCTTGGCCCTACAGCCGGTCGGAGGTCTGGTGGTGACCAGCGGCCGCGTGACCTTCGACGACCTGAAGGTGGCGCACGTCATGAGCCCGGTCACCGGGCGCGTGGTTCGCATCGAGGCCCAGCCCGGCCAGCGGGTGAAGAAGGGCGACACCCTGGCCATCATCGAATCGCCGGACGTGGGTGCCGCATTCTCGGACCTGGAGAAGGCCCAGGCAGATTCCATTTCCGCCGAGAAGGACTTCAAGCGGCAGAAGGAGCTCTTCGACGTCCACGCCGGCTCGCAGCGCGACCTGGAAGCCGCGCAAGGCAACTACTCGAAGGCCAAAGCGGAACTGCAGCGGGCCAGCAAGAAGGCGCAGTTGCTGCGCGCGGGCGGGGCCAGTCTGGGGGGCCAGAGCTACACCTTGCGCGCCCCCATTGGCGGCGAGATCATCGCCCGCAACGTGAACCCCGGCGCGGAAGTGCAGGGACAGTATTCCGGTGGCACCGTGCTCGAGCTCTTCACCATCGGCGAGCTCGACACCGTGTGGGTCATGGCCGATCTGTTCGAGATGGATCTCGGCCGCATCAAGCAGGGCACCGAGTGCCTGGTCAAGGTCGTCGCCTATCCGGGCCGGGTCTTCAAGGGCACCGCCGACTGGGTTTCCGACACGCTCGATCCCGCCACGCGAACCGCCAAGGTTCGTTGCAAGCTGGACAACGCGGATCGCGCCCTCAAACCCGAGATGTACGCCACCGCCGCGCTCGCGGTGGATCGACAGCGCACTCTCGCGCTTCCGCGTAGCGCGATCTTGCACTTGGGAGATCAGACCATGGCCTTCATCGAACTGGGCAAGGCGCCCGACGGACGCCTGCGCTTCGAGCGACGACCGGTGTCTGTCAATGAAGAACTGGGCGGTGAGTTTCTGCCGGTCGTTCGTGGCATCGTGGCGGGCGAACGGGTGGTGATCTCCGGGGCCATTCTCCTGTCCGGGATGCTGTAGCCATGATCGCCAGGCTAGTGGCCGCCGCCGTTCGCGCGCCCGTGCTCGTGGCGGTGCTGGTGCTGGCGCTCATCGGGATCGGTCTCCATTCGTACAAGGTGCTCCCCATCGAGGCCTATCCCAACCCGGTCGCGCCCATGATCGAGATCATCGCCCAGCCACAGGGCTGGAGCGCCGAGGAGGTCGAGCGCTACGTTTCGCTGCCACTCGAAACCGGGTTGGTGGGGATGCCGGGGCTCGAGCACATCCGGTCGCAGTCGCTGTTCGGCCTGGCCGACGTGAAGTGCTACTTCGGCTGGGACACTTCGTACACCATGGCCCAGCAGCGGGTGCTCAACCAGCTCAATTTCGTGACCCTGCCGCAAGGCGTGTCGCCCGGGCTGTCCCCGTGGAGCGCCATCGGCGAGCTCTACCGCTACAAGGTCGTGGGCAAGGGCTACTCGTTGGTCGATCTGAAGACCGTGGAGGACTGGATTCTCGAAAAGCAATTCCGGCAGGTGCCCGGCGTCATCGACGTGGTTGGCTTCGGCGGCCTGACCAAGCAGTATCACGTGGAGGTCGATCCCTACCGTCTGCGGGGGCGCGGCGTGGCACTCTCGCAGCTTCAGGCCGCCATCGCCAACGCCAACCAGAATGTCGGCGGCCAGCGCATCACCCTCGGGGATCAGTCGTTCGACGTGCGCGGGGTCGGCCTCATCCGTTCGGTGCAGGACATCGGCGACATCACCGTGAGCGCGGCCAAGGGCGTTCCCGTCCGGGTGCGCGACGTGGCGGCGGTGAGCGTGGGCGCAGCGCCGCGCCTCGGCATAGTCGGGCACGACGACGAGCCCGACGTGGTCGAGGGCATCGTGCTCATGCGCTACGGCGGGGATTCGCTCAAAACTATCCGGGGCATCCACGATCGCGTGGACTATATTCACCGCAACCGCGTCCTGCCGCCCGGCATCGACATCGAGCCGGTCTATGACCGCGCCGATCTGGTCAAGCTCACCACGCACACCGTGATGGAGAACCTCCTCGTCGGGATGATTCTCGTCTCGATCGTGCTCTTCCTGTTTCTCGGCAACGTGCGCGCCGCGCTCATCACCGCCGTCAACATTCCGCTGGCCTTGCTCTTCGCGTTCTCCGGCATGGTGGCCACCGGCACCGCCGCCAACCTCATCTCCCTTGGCGCCGTGGACTTCGGCATCGTCGTCGACTCGACGGTCATCGTGATGGAGAGCATCTTCGTCAAGTTCGTGCGCAAGGGCGGCGACGCCTTCGAGCGCGTGGTCGCGGCGGCGCGCGAGGTCGGGCCGCCCATGTTCGCATCCACCATGATCATCGCGGTGGCCTTCATTCCCCTCTTCACCTTGACCGGCGTGGCGGGCGTCATCATGTCGCCGATGGCGCACACCTATGCCTTCGCCATCGGCGGCGCTATCCTCCTCGCGCTCACCTTCACGCCGATGCTCGCCGCGCGAGCGCTGCCCATGCGCAACGAGGAGCACGAGGAAAAGGCAAGCCCCGTAATGCGTCTTGTCAACCGGATCTACCGCCCGGTGTTTTCCTTCTCGCTGCGCCGCCCGCGCCTGGCGATCTCCATCGGCGTGGTACCGGTGGTCATCGCCCTGGCCGCGTCCGTCTTCCTAGGCCGCGAATTCATGCCCAAGCTCGAGGAGGGCAACTTCTGGATCCGCGCGACCTTGCCCATCTCCATCTCGCTCGAACAGTCGGCCCGCTATGTCGGCCGCATGCGCGCCATCATCCGCGGCTGTCCGACCGACGAGGGTGCCACGTGCACGAAGGCACAACAGACCCGGCCCGAAGTCGAGACCGTGGTTTCGCAGCTCGGCCGTCCCGACGACGGCACCGACGTCTCCGGCTTCTACAACATCGAGCTTTTGGCCCCGCTGCGCCCGGCCAAGGAGTGGCGCAAGGGCCTGACCAAGCAGCGCATGACCCAGGAGATCCAGAAGGATCTGGCGAACGCGTTTCCCGGCGTGGTGTTCAATTTCTCTCAGGTCATCTCCGACAACGTGGAAGAGGCCATGTCGGGCGTCAAGGGCGAGAACACGGTCAAGGTCGTCGGCCCCGATTTGCACGTCGACGAGGCCAAGGCGGAAGAGATCGAGGACGTGCTCGCCAGGGTTTCCGGGGTGGAGGATCTGGGCATCTTCCGTTCCCTCGGCCAGCCGGCCATCCGCATCACGCCCTACCGCACGCAGATCGGGCGCTACGGCCTCAACACCGGCGACGTCGCGGCGGTCGTGCAGGCGGCCATCGGCGGCCAGGTCATCACCCAGGTCTTCGAGGGCGAGAAGCACTTCGACCTCATCTTGCGCTGGGCGGAACCGTACCGGCGCGATACGCGTTCGATTCGCAATATTCTGGTGTCCACGCCGGATGGCTCGCAGGTGCCGCTCGGCCAGCTGGCCGAGGTCGTCGAGGAAGAAGGTCCGTCGGTCATCTTCCGCGAGGATCTCAAGCGCTACGTGCCGGTCAAGTTCTCGGTGCGCGGCCGGGATCTCGGTTCGACCATCTCCGAGGCGCAGGCGAAGATCGAGGCCACCGTCAAGTTGCCCTATGACACCCACCTGGAGTGGGACGGCGAGATGAATCAGTTGCGTGAAACGACGGAGCGATTGCTGCTCATTGTCCCCATCACGTTACTCATCATCGCCTTTCTCGCCTTCAGCTCCGCCAGGAACTGGCGTGACACGCTGATCGTGCTCCTCGGCGTGCCCGTGGCGTCGAGCGGCGGTGTGGTTGCCCTCTACCTGACGGGAACCGATTTCTCCATTTCCGCGGCCATGGGCTTCATCTCGATCTTGGGCGTGGCGGTGCAGGATGCCCTGTTGGTCGTCACCTACGCGCGCCAGTTGCGCGAAAATGGGCATTCCGCCGAAGAGAGCGCTCGCCTGGCGGCCGAGCGACGGCTCCGGCCCGTCCTCATGTCGACCTTCGTCGCCATGCTCGGCCTCTTCCCGGCCGCGGTCTCGCGCGGGATCGGCTCGGAGACCCAGAAGCCGCTCGCCATCGTGGTCATCGGCGGCGCGCTCGCCCTGGTCATCCTGCCCAGGCTACTTCAGCCGGCGCTCCTCAAGCTCGCCCACCGCAAGCTCGCGCCAGTCACCGTCGCCATCACGTCGTAGCTCCCTTGCCCGACTAAAAAGTGACCCACCTCCGTGGAAACTCTGGATCTTGATCTTGGTGTACTGCGGAATACTACGGCGGGTTCACGAGAAACTTGCAGCTCTTGTCGCAGGGCTGGCCCTTGCCGCCATTGTTCGTGCCCAGGTCGCACTCCTCGCCGGGATCGACGATGCCGTCGCCGCAGAAGTGCGGCACCGTGCATCCGAGCGTGCATCCCCCCTGGCCGTAGGTTGCGCCGTTGTTCTTGCCCAGGTCACACTGTTCAGGACCGTTGGTGATGCCGTCGCCACAGAAGGGCCCGTACTTGCACTGGGTCGTGCAGCCGCCGTATTGCGTATCATCGTTCGGTCCCAGGCAGCCCGCGGGCCGCGTACCCGTGAACGAGACGTCGCCACAGTCGCATTCCTCGCCACCCGATACGATGCCGTCGCCACAGCGAGGCTGGCAGTTCGACTTCTTGGTGGTGAAGCCTTGCAACGTGAGCTGGTAGTTCGACTCGGGTGGGTGCCGGTCGGCGCCGAAGATGGCGATCTCGTACACCTTGCCGTTGTTGAGGCCTAGCTTGACGGTGCGGTCGCGGAAATCATCCGGGGTCGCGGCCGTGAGCGCGGGGGTGATGTTGCCGGGCGAACAGACGGTCGAACCAAGGCTGGCGCCAATCTGGTTTCCCGCCGTGTCGGCGCAGCCACCCTCGAGGACCTTGGCGTCGCCGGGGTCGCCCTTGACGGTGACCGTGCCGGGCAGCTGCTGGTGGATGCCGCCCAGGTCGAGGACCAGCACGC
>PNBO01000145.1:5158-5877 GCA_003136095.1 Myxococcales bacterium | reverse complement strand
ATGATGTCGACCAACAACATCCTGAGCCCGGCCAATGGCCGCCCCATCATCCTACCTTCGCAGGACATCGTGCTGGGTCTTTACTACATGACCCGCGAGCGGTCCTTCGCGCGGGGTGAGTTCCGCACGGGCAAGGGCGCGGCGACGGTACGGGGCGTGTATGCCTCGATCGAGGAGGTGCGCATGGCCTTCGATCACGGCGAGCTCGATCTGCAGGCCGCCATCAAGGTGCGCATCGATGCTCAGCTTGTCGAAACCACGGTGGGCCGCGTCCTGCTCTACGAAGTCGTGCCGAAGATGCTGCCCTTCAAGCTGGTCAACCGCGTGATGGGCAAGAAGCAGCTTGGCGATCTCATCGATAGCTGCTACCGCGCCTTTGGACAGAAGGAAACCGTACTTCTCGCCGACCGCCTCCGCCATCTTGGCTATAGCAATTCGACCAAGGCGGGTGTCTCGATCTGCGTCGACGACCTCATCATCCCGAAGCGCAAGGGCGAGCTCCTCGAACAGGCGCAAAAGGATGTGCAAGAAATCGAGGAGCAGTACACCGAAGGCCTNNTCGCCGAAGAAATGATGAACGAGATCGGCGCCGAGAACGTCACCAACGAGGAAACCGGTGAGAAGAAGCGGGTGCCGTCCTTCAACCCGATCTTCATCATGGCGGATTCCGGCGCGCGCGGTTCGGCGCAGCAGATTCGCCAGCTCGCCGGCATGCGCGG
>PNBO01000145.1:1869-5101 GCA_003136095.1 Myxococcales bacterium | reverse complement strand
TGCATCATCGCCGAGTACGACTGCGGAACGCTCGAGGGCATCGAAATCGCGCCACTCGAAGAGGGCGGCGAGATCATCGAGAAGCTGGGCGATCGCATCCTCGGCCGCGTTTCGGTCGACGACATCTTCGACCCCTACACCGGCGAGGTGCTGGTGCAGTCGAACGAGGAGATCACCGAGGACAAGGTGCGCATCGTCGAGGATGCCGGCATCTCGCGGGTGAAGATCCGCTCCGTGCTCACCTGCGAGAGCCGGCGCGGGATCTGCGGCCTGTGCTATGGCCGCGATTTGGCGCGCGGACACATGGTCAATATCGGCGAGGCCGTCGGCGTCATCGCNNCTCACCATGCGCACCTTCCACATCGGTGGCGTCGGCCAGGTGCGTACCGAGCAGTCGCAACTCGAGGCGCGCTACGACGGCGTGGTTCGCCTGGAGAACGTCGAGTTCGTCCAGCGCGACAAGCACGCCATCGTGATGAACCGCCACGGCGAGATCGTCATCCAGGACGAGACCGGCCGCGAGCGCGAGCGCTACGGTCTGACCTACGGGGCGCGTCTGTTCTTCACCGAGGGGGCCCGAGTCAAGCAGGGCAGCCTCCTCTCGGAATGGGATCCCTTCTCGGTGCCAATCCTCACCGAAGTCGCCGGCAACGTGAAGTTTGGCGATGTCATCGAAGGCGTCACCATGACCGAGCAACTCGACGAGGTCACCGGCCTGTCGCGCAAGAGCGTCATCGAGTCGAAGGACGCGGACCTGCGGCCGCGCATCTCGCTCAAGGATGGTGCGGGGAAGACCCTCAAAATTCCCAATTCGGACAACGAGGCTCGCTATTTCTTGCCCTTCGGCGCCACCATCGCCGTTGGCGAGGGCGATCACATCGAGGCCGGCGACATCGTCGCCCGCATCCCGCGCGAAACCACCAAGACCAANNGAGCTCTTCGAGTCGCGCAAGCCGAAAGAGCATGCCGTCATTTCCGAGATCGACGGCGCCGTCAGCTTCGGTAAGGACACCAAGGGCAAGCGCAAGGTGGTGGTCACTCCCGAGCACGGCGATGCCAAGGAGTTTCTCATCTCGAAGAGCAAGCACCTCTCCGTGCGCGAAGGCGACAAGATCAAGGCGGGCGAACCGCTCATGGACGGCGCCGCGAATCCGCACGACATCCTGCGCGTGCTTGGCGAAAAGCAACTCGCCAAGTACCTGGTCGACGAAGTGCAGGAGGTCTATCGCCTCCAGGGCGTCAAGATCAACGACAAGCACATCGAGACGGTCGTGCGCCAGATGCTTCGTCGGGTGCGCGTGATCGACGTGGGCGACACGGGCTTCCTCTCTGACGAGCATGTCGAGAAGTACATCTTCGAAGAGGAGAATGAGCGCGTCATGGCGAAGGGGGGACGCCCCGCCCAGGGCGAACCGCTCCTCCTCGGCATCACCAAGGCCTCGCTTTCGACGGAGAGCTTCATCTCGGCGTCTTCCTTCCAGGAAACCACCAAGGTGCTCACCGAGGCCGCCGTGTGCGGCAAGGTCGACTACCTGCGCGGGCTCAAGGAGAACGTCATCATGGGGCGGCTCATCCCGGCCGGGACGGGCCTCGGCGCCTACAAGCGCCTTTCGATCCACGCCGATGCCCCGGTGGAGGCTGAGAGCCCACCGGCGAACGCGCCGGCCGCGGCCGAGACGGCTGTCGTGGGTGAGGCGGGAGAATAGTCGCCATCAGGGGAACGGCGGGACGCTTCGCGCAGCGCGAAGCGTGCCTCCTGCTGCGGGGGAGCGTGCGTCGGCTCCAGCCCGGGAAAACTCGCAAGTTATCGTTGACTTTGGGATCTCGATCCCTATAATGCACCACTCCTCTGGCCCGGGAAATGCCGGGCAAAGACCGCATTCCGCGGAATGGAGTGCGTGTTTCCCGAGGAAAAACCCAAGATGCCTACCGTCAATCAGCTCGTAAAGACCGGCCGCGATATCATGCGGCGGAAGACCGATTCGCCCGCGCTCAAGGGCTGCCCGCAGCGGCGTGGCGTGTGCGTGCGCGTGTACACCACCACCCCGAAGAAGCCGAACTCGGCCCTGCGCAAGGTTGCCCGCGTTCGCCTCACCAATGGCATGGAAGTCACGACGTACATCCCGGGCGAGGGGCATAACCTGCAGGAGCACTCGGTGGTGCTGATTCGCGGCGGTCGCGTCAAGGATCTCCCCGGCGTTCGCTACCACATCATCCGCGGCAGCCTCGACACGGCTGGCGTGACCAACCGCCGCCAAGGGCGTTCCAAGTACGGGGCCAAGCGGCCCAAGTGATGGCCGGCCGGGAGTTATTGCAGGAGTAATCGGCAGGAGAAATCGGATAGATGCCACGCAAAGGTGAAGTTCCCAAGCGCAAGCCACTTCCCGATCCGAAATTCACGGATCAGCCGGTCGATGTCCGCCGCCGGATCACCAAGTTCGTCAATACCGTGATGGAGTCGGGTAAGAAGTCCATCGCCGAAGGCATCGTGTATGGCGCCCTCGATTTGGTGGCGGAGAAGGCCGCCGACGATCCGGTCAAGGTGTGGGACAAGGCACTGAACAACGTCCAGCCCAAGATCGAGGTGAAATCCCGTCGGGTCGGCGGCGCGACCTACCAGGTTCCCGTCGACGTCAGGCCGGATCGGGCGCTGGCGCTGGGCATGCGCTGGCTCATCCACTCGGCGCGCGAGCGGTCCGACGGCAGGACCATGCGCGAGAAGCTGGCGGCCGAGTTGCTCGACGCGAGCAACAACAAGGGCGCCGCCGTGAAGAAGCGCGAAGATACCCACAAGATGGCGGAAGCGAACAAGGCGTTCGCGCACTACCGCTGGTAGCGAAAGACAGTCGAACAGAAAAAGGAAAGCAACCCAGACAGAAGGCCAGGACGATTCAGGCTCGATAGGTCGTTGAAGGGATGGGCAAAGGCAGGTTGCTTTTGCCCATCCTTCCAGCCGACCGAAGTGGCCGGGACCAGTTCCTGACCAGGCGAAAGGCAGACCGTGGACCCTGTGGTCATTCGAGGGCAGTGCCCGTCCGATGATCCACTCGCGCACGGCGAGAAAGACGAAACGTGGCTCGGCAAGTCCCCCTCAATCGGACCCGGAACATCGGGATCATGGCGCACATCGATGCGGGGAAAACCACGACCACCGAGCGCATCCTGTTCTACACGGGCGTGTCGCGGACCATGGGCGAGGTGCATGAGGGCACCGCCGTCATGGACTGGATGG
>PNBO01000145.1:0-1858 GCA_003136095.1 Myxococcales bacterium | reverse complement strand
GAGGTCGAGCGCTGCCTGCGCGTGCTCGACGGCGCCGTGACCGTGTTCTGCGCGGTGGGCGGGGTCGAGCCGCAGTCGGAAACCGTGTGGCGGCAGGCCGACAAGTACCACGTACCGCGCATCGCCTTCATCAACAAGTGCGATCGGCTGGGCGCGGATCCATGGCGCTGCGTGCAGCAGATTCGCGATCGGATCAAGGCCCACCCGGTGCTGACGCAACTGCCGTTGGGGCTGGAGAATTCCTTCTCCGGCGTCGTGGATCTGATCGAGATGCGGGCGCTCGAATGGGTCGGCGACACCACGGGCGCCATTTTCATGGAGCGCGAGGTGCCGGCGGATCTGGTGTGGCCAGCGAAGAACGCGCGCGTGGCCATGATCGAGGCGCTCGGCGAGGTGGACGACGAGATCCTCGCACTCTACGTCGAGGGCGCGGAGATCGGCCCGCGGCACATCCGGGCCGCCCTCCGGCGCGCCACCATCGGCGGCCGGGCGATTCCGGTGTTGCTGGGCGCGGCTTTCAAGAACAAGGGTGTGCAACCCTTGCTCGACGCCGTCGTCGACTACCTGCCTTCGCCGGCGGATATGCCGCCCGTGCGCGGGCACGCTGCCGATGGCCAGACCGCGATTCGCCGGGCGTCCGCGGACGAGCCCTTCTCGGCGCTGGCCTTCAAAATCATGACCGACGTGGTCACGGGGCCGCTGACCTATTTCCGCGTCTACTCCGGCCACGTCGCCACGGGCGCGACGGTATTCAATTCGACGAAGGGCACCCGCGAGCGCATTGGCCGCCTGGTCCGCATGCACGCCAACCGGCGCGAGGAGATCCGCCAGGTCGGTTGTGGCAACATCGCGGCGGCGGTCGGTCTGCGCGCGACCTCGACCGGCGATACCCTGTGCGACGCGCGCGCGCCCATCGTGCTCGACCTCATCGACTTCCCGCAGCCGACCTGTTCGGTCGCCATCGAGGCCAAGACTAGCGCCGAGCAGCAGGAGCTGCGGCGGGCGCTGGAACAACTGGCGGTCGAGGATCCGTCGTTCTTCGTGCATACCGACGTGGAGACCGGGCAGACCCTCATTTCCGGCATGGGCGAGCTGCACCTCGAGATCATCGTCGATCGCCTCATCCGTGAGTACAACCTGGCGGCCTCGGTAGGACGTCCGCAGGTCGCCTACCGCGAGGCCATCACCCGGTCGGCGGAGGCGGCAGGGCGGTTCGAGCATGCGGTGGGCGGGCGTGGCCTCTTCGCGCAGGTCAAGCTGCGGGTCGAACCCGGCGACGCCAAGGCGGGGGTGACGTTCCACAACGAGGCGTCGGCTCGCTCGGTCCCTCGCGAGTTCGTCGGCGCGGTGGAGCGCGGCGCGCGCACGGCGCTGGCCCGTGGCGTGGTCAGCGGCTACCCGATCGCGGACGCCGTCGTTCGCCTGCTCGACGGCAGCTATCATCCGCTCGACTCGAACGAGATGGCCTTCCAGATTGCGACGGCGCAAGCCATCGCCGAGGCCCTGGCGCAGGCGGGACCGGTTTTGCTCGAGCCGCTGATGTCGCTCGATGTCGTCGTGCCCGACCAGTTCGTGGGCGGGGTGGTGGGCAATCTGTCCGCCCGGCGCGCGCGTATCCTCGGTATCGAGCCGCGCGGTGGCGCGCAGGCGGTCAGCGCGGAAGTTCCCCTGGCCAGTATGTTTGGGTACTCGACGGACGTTCGTTCGCTGACGCAGGGGCGGGCGACGTTCACCCTGCAATTTCTGCGTTTCGCTGCGGTTCCGAATCACGCTACCCCTGACATCGCCAATCGCTTCCGCAGTTCGTGACCGTAACGCCTCTAGGAGGACACCATGGCCAAAGAAAAATTCATACGAA
>PNBO01000349.1 GCA_003136095.1 Myxococcales bacterium | reverse complement strand
CACAGGTCATGACGGCTCGCTCTAAATGCGGACGACAAGACGCGGCCGGTCTCGGCATTTGTTTCGTTCGGATATGATGGCCTCGTCGGATGGGATGCGCGCGTTGAGTCTGAGCCGTAAGGAGGCGTCAGGAAATAGATGCTACGGGTCTCGTGGGGAGATCGCATAGTTCCAGTCGCCCTCCAACGGCGCGGCGTCATCACCCTCGTCACCGCGCCGGGAGACGGTGAGGTCACCGTCGTGACCGACGAGACCATGGGCGACAAAGATCCGCTGCTCGCTCGCCTCTTGGCTGCGGCCACCGCCGGTGCGCCGTCTTCAAGATCCAGGCGAACATGGATCCGCAGCACCGCGACCGTATCGCCTTCGTGCGCATCTGCTCGGGCCACTTCGTGCGCGGCATGAACGTCCGGCACGTGCGCACCGGCATGCCGCTGTCGCTGTCGCGCTCGGTGCAGTTCATGGCCCAGGAGCGCACCGTGGTCGACGAGGCCTACTCCGGCGACATCGTGGGTCTGTGGGATCCCGGCATCTTGCGCATCGGCGACAGCCTGTGCGAAGGCGCGCCCGTCGAGTTCGAGGGCATCCCGCGCTTCTCGCCCGAGCACTTCGTGCGCGTGCGGCTCGACGACCCGATGAAGCGCAAGCAGCTCAAGAAGGGTCTCGACCAGCTCTCCGAGAAGGGCGCCGTGCAGCTCTTCTTCGACCGCCGCCGCCTCGAGCGCGATCCCATCCTCGGCGCGGTCGGCGTGCTGCAGTTCGAGGTCATCGAGCACCGTCTGCAAAGCGAGTACGGCGTGCGCGTCCGCTTCGACCGCCTGCCCTACCGTTTCGCGCGCTGGCTGGAAGGACCGGACCTCGATCAGGACAAGCTGGAGCTGCCCGGCCGGCAGAGCTGCGTGACCGACGTGGAGGGACGGCCGCTCGTCCTCTTCGAGACCGAGTGGCTCATGCGGCGAGCCGAGGAGGAGAACCGCTCGGTCAGGTTCATTTCCGCCGTGCAGCCGGGCCGCAGCAGCCGGGCCGCGGCATAGCGGAATCTGCAGCGGATGTTCCCGGGATGGCACGGTTTCGGTGGAAATGGATCCCTTGTCCCTGGTCTCCCACCTCGCGGCCTCGGTCCATCCGCCCAGGTTTCACTCGATTCGCTATGGTGGGGTTCTGGCGCCACACGCGAAATGGCGGCCCTTGGTGGTTCCGCCGCCACCGCCCGAGGCCGCCCCCGCGCCAGGCGCACAAGACGCTTGCCACTCCCTGCCCATGGCCAAGGACCCCAAGCCACGACCGGCCACCCATCGCTGCGGCTACATCCCCTGGCACCTGCTCATGCGCCAGCTCGGTATCGACGTCGAGACCTGTCCGCGCTGCCGGGGCAAGATGAAGATCATCGCGCTGGTGCGGGACCCCCAAAGCATCGCCCGCTACCTGCGCCACCTGGGTCTGCCCACTGAGGAGCCGTCCATGGCCCCTGCCCGCGGACCACCGTTCTGGCAGAGCCGCGTCCTGCGCCGCCACTACGGCGAGCCGCCCGACGCGGGCCACGCCTAGGCGACCTCGAGGTCGCCATGCCGGCTGTCCCCCTCTGACCAGACCGCTCGCCATCCGCCAGCGGATAGGCCGGCGTCTGCCCTGAGACGGAAAACCGGCCCCGAGACGGCTGGGGTCCCGTCGAAAGTCGGCCCCGTCCGTCCCCTCGGGGACACCTCCGGGCCTTCGGCTACAAGGCTGCTACCGCGGTCAACACGCCCGGAGGGCCTTTGTACCGATTACGGCCCGTCACCCACGGGGCCTGGAGTTCTCGGGTCCTCCGCCGGCAGCCCTACGGCCGCGGCCTGGTGAAGCAGCGGCTCTGCCTCCGCGCCGATGAGGCCAGCCAGGACCTCAGCCATGGGCTGGGGAACCTCTGCCAGGTAGACGCTCTGGAGGCCGTCACCGTTGGGCCGCAAGGGGGAGTACTTGGCGGGCATCTGTGGACCAAAGCACATGGGACCATGAGCTGGCTCTTCCCGCAAGGTCGTCAGGGGACGGCCGGCGAAGGCTGTGAAGGATGCTGTACCGTAGTTTCTCGGTCTCCCTACCCACACTGACGACACTATTGCGGCAGCCAGGCTCGCCAGCTACGATTCGGCTCGACCGAGGTTGGAGGACGCAGCTCCGTGCGAAGCATGACCGACATCCGCGCAGATCCGAAAAGTATCCGGGCGCGAATCCGACGATACGAGCGCAAGCTCCAGCAGGAAAGGCGTGAGTTGGGCACCTACCACGACGGGGCGGGCAAGCAGTACTTCATCGGGCCGCTGTATCTCCTGATGGGGGATCTCGCGGGTGCGGTCCAGTCGTTTCAGTGGTTCGACCAGGAGTTCCCTGACGACAGCGACGACCCGGGGCAGTACTTGTGCTGGACGCTCGCTTTGTATCGCGCGGAACGCCTACAGGAGGCTGTTACCAAGCTCCGAGAGACGATGCTGCAACACCGCTTCCTGCTTCCTCGCTTGCTCGGCAAGAACGTCGATGGTTTGGACATCTCGCCTGATAGCGACGAACTGGAGATGATGCGCCTCGACCACATCCCCCAAGAGTACTTCGATATCTGGAACGAGCGGGAATTGCTCTGGGCCTCGGCGCTATACGACGGAGAGCTCTCGACCGTGCGGGCACGCTACATCGAGATCGAGCGAAAACTCGAACATGAGCCTCGCGGTGAACGGCGCACACGGCTCGTGGACGAGCTGTTCGGTATGAAGCGCTCGAATCGCCAGGCTGCGGCATCATTGCCTGGCATACCTCACGCCTACTGAAATAGGTTCCAAGTGCGGAATGTCCGCGCGCACAGCTGTGCTAGATCTTCCCCTTGGGCTGCGAAATTGCCCCATCCGCATCTACCATGACGAAGCTGCTCTTCGAACCCTTCCGCATTGATCAACTCCTGCTCGCCAACCGCATCGTCGGCCTTCCCATGTATCTGGCGTATCCCGATCCCGACCACCTCGTGAATGACCTGGTGCTCGACTACTACGCCGAGATGGGTGCCTCCGGCGCAGCCATGGTGGTGGTGGAGAACGCAACCGTAGAGCCGCGTGGCCTGTGCAATCCGCGCACGCTGCTGACTGGCGACGACAGCCGCGATGACCGCTTCCTGCCGGGGCTGACCCAGCTTGCAGCTGCCATCAAGCGCGGTGGTGCCAAGGCGGTGCTGCAAATCCACCACGCCGGTCGCTACGCCAAGCGGCCAGATAGAGTTGCGCCCTCCGCAGTCAAGACCTGGGGCTTCGTTCCAAAGGTTATGGATCTGGCTGACATCGAGCGAACCATCACCGCGTTCGCAGATGGTGCACGTCGTGCCCAGCGGGCTGGCTTCGATGCCGTCGAACTGCACGGTGGTACCGGCTATCTCCTTTCCCAGTTCCTTGCCGCACGTACCAACTCGCGGGAGGATGCCTACGGCGGTGATCTGGAGAGGCGCATGCGATTCCCGCTGGAAGTGGTTGCCGCAGTTCGCGCGTCTGTAGATACGGGATTCCCCGTCGGCTACCGCTTCTTGGCCGACGAGTATCTGCCTGACGGATTGACCTTGGCAGATACCATTCCCTTCGCGCGAAAGCTGGCCCAAACTGGTGTGGCGTACCTGTCGGTGATGGCAGGCGGCTACGATTCCTTCTCGCTCCCTGGCTACCTGGAAGACGACCGCAAGGAAGGCTTCATGGTTCCTTTTGCTCACGCCATCAAGCAGGCGCTGCCCGGCATGCCGGTCATAGCCGCCGGGCGACTGCAGAGCCCGGACACGGCCGAGGCTGTGCTGCGGGCTGGCTCCGCCGACCTTGTGGGCCTAGGGCGCGTTCTATTCGCGGACCCTTTGTGGCCACGCAAGGCACGAGGTGAGGTTGCCGAGCCCATCGAGCCATGCCAGCCCGGCTGCGTCCTGTGCAACCGCCGGATCATCGAGCAAAAACCGGCGTACTGCGCTCGCTGGCCAGAGGAACGACGTCAGCAATTCCTGGGGCGTGTGGGTGGATAATCATAGGCTGGCCAGCACCCGTACTCCGCGAAAACCCCAGCTGGCCTGTAAAGGTGGGCTCGGCGCGGACCGCACGATGCTTGACCAAAACCCGGACAGGGCCAAGATGCGCGAGGATCACCATCTTCGAGGAGGAGGGACAAAATGACCAGGAAGACCCTAATCGTTGCCGCATCTTGTGCAGGGATATTGTGCGCGGTAGCGCCAAGCTCCGCCATCGCCAACGTCATCCACGGGTGTGTCGACAGCGCCAGCGGCTCCCTACGGATCTTGAAGGCGTTGAGCAAATGCAAGAAGACCGAATCCCCCATCTCCTGGAATGCCGTCCAGGGAATGAATGGCGTCGTGTACGGTACCGTTCACCTCATTGCCGGGGGTGGACAACCTCTGCCGTCGGCACCGGCGTACACCGTGACGCACACGCCGGGCACGGGTGTGTACCAGATTGCTTTCACTCCCAATCCCTTCACGCCTGCCGTTCCCGGGCCACATGGATTCGACAACGCACCGACCTGCCTGGCAGCCAGCCGGCGCAACCCGACGGACTCCATCTGCACCGCGAATGTGGCTTACGATACGGGCACCGGTACCTGGAGCGCGACCGTCAACTGTGAGCGACAAGGCGGCACCGCCGTCGACGCGGACTTCGCGTTCGCCTGCTTCCAGTAGGCACGGCCCGCATCGGCCACTCGAAGCTCGCGGTAGCCCTGCTATCCACTCGTTGCCATCGATCTAGCGTGGCAAGCTTCGTATTGTCGGCCGAGGCGCGGGAGCCTCGGTCCGGACGGGTGCCAGAACACCTACTGCACCGACGGAGTGTGCTGCGGGGTCGCCAGCTGCACGACGCCCGACAACACGTGCTCGACCTGCTCTAACTCGACGAACGGTGTTCCCAACGGCCAGTCCGGCCCCGTAGTGTCCGGAAAAGGATCGCG
>PNBO01000122.1 GCA_003136095.1 Myxococcales bacterium | reverse complement strand
GGCCCGGCGTGGTGGTGGTGACCTCGGGTCCGGGCGCCACCAACACCGTGACCGGCCTGCGCACCGCCCTTTCCGACTCGGTGCCCCTCATCGTCCTGTGCGGCCAGGTCGTCCGGCCCATGCTCGGCAAGGATGGCTTCCAGGAAGCCGACGTCACCGGCATCACCTACGCGGTCGTCAAGCACAGCTTCCTGGTCAAAGAGGTGAATGACATTCCACGCATCCTCAAGGAGGCGTTCTACATCGCCACCACCGGGCGGCCGGGCCCCGTGCTCATCGACTTGCCCAAGGACGTGCTGTCCGCGCCCTGCCCCGCCCCGTTCGTCGACCGGGTCGAGCTGCCCGGCTACCACGTGCCCGACCACGCCGATGCCGACGCCCTCAAGCAGACCGCGGCCTTCCTGGCCAAGTCCCAGCGTCCCGTCTTGCTCGTCGGCCACGGCGCCGTGCTGGCCAACGCGGGCCCGGCCATCCAGGAATTCGCCGAGAAGCTGCGCGCGCCCATGGTCAACACTCTGCTCGGCAAGGGCGCCGCGCCCGAGGATCACGAGCTTCACCTCGGCATGCTCGGCATGCACGGCACGGCCTACGCCAACAAGGCCGTCGACGCCTGCGACCTCATCATGTCCATCGGCTCGCGCTGGGACGATCGCATCACCGGCAAGCTCTCGGTCTTTTGCAAGGACGCGGTCAAGATTCACATCGACATCGACGTGGCCGAGTTCGGCAAGGTGCTCAAGCCCGACGTGTGTCTGGCCGGCGACGCGCGCCTGGTGATCGAAGATCTCCTGCCCCTCGTCGGCCCCTGCGACACGGCGGCCTGGCTCGGCCAGATTCGCGCCTGGCGCGAGCAATTCCCCCTGCACTACCCCAAGAAGGGCGGCCTGCGGCCGCAGCACATCCTCGACCGCCTGGACAAGCTGGGCGGGCGCGATGCCATCATCGTCACCGACGTAGGCCAGCACCAGATGTGGGCCGCGCAGTTCCTGCTGACGACCAAGACCCACCACTGGCTATCGTCGGGCGGCGCCGGCACCATGGGCTTCGGTTTTCCGGCCGCGATCGGCGCCAAGCTGGGCTGCCCGGACAAGCCGGTGTGGGCCGTGGTCGGTGACGGTGGCTTCCAGATGACCCTCTCCGAGCTGGCGACCGCCGCGGTGAACAAGCTGGCGGTCAAGGTGCTGGTCATCAACAACCACTTCCTCGGCATGGTCCGCCAGTGGCAGGAGCTGTTCTACGACAACCGGCTCTCGGGCACGGATCTCGAGGGCAACCCCGACTTCGTCAAGCTGGCCGAGGCCTACGGCATCCCGGGGTTCCACCTGCGCCGCGCCGCCGACGTCGATCGCGTCCTGCAAGCGGCGATGGACTACAACGACGGCCCGTGCGTGATCGACGCCGAGGTGGTCAAGGAGGACAACGTCTTCCCCATGATCCCCGCCGGCGCTCCCTTGAGCGACATCATCATCGAACCGCCCCGAGCCATGCTCGAAAAACCCAGTGGATCGACATGATAATGGGAACCCTGGGAGGGTTCCCAAGCCCTCCCGCGACGGTTCGCAGCCGGCAAAGCCGGCTGGCTCCCCACGCGATCAAATAGGCAATTCCAACTGAAGGTAGACCATGACTTCTCTCGCAACGACGACCGCAACGACCCCGGCGCCCGGCCTGCCCCTTCACACCATGTCCGTGCTGGTGCGCAACCAGCCCGGCGTTCTCGTGCGCGTGGCCCTGGTTTTCGCCCGCCGCGGCTTCAACATCGAGAGTCTGGTGGTCAGCGCCGATCCCGTGAACGCGGATTTCTCGCGCATGACCATCACCTGCAGCGGCGACCCGGAAACGCTGGAGCAGATCATCAAGCAGGTCGCCAAGCTGGTGGACGTGGTCCATGCCATCGACCACACCGGGCAATCCGTGGTGGAAACCGAGATCGCCCTGATCAAGATCAAGGCCGGGCTGCACCAGCGCACGGAGATCTTGCAGCTCGCCGAGCACTACAAGGCCAAGGTCGTCGATTGCAGCGCGAGCTCGCTCATCCTGCGCGTGACGGGCGCGAGCGAGAAGCTTGATAGTTTCGTCACCCTGCTACGGCCCTTCGGCGTGGTCGAATTGGTCCGCTCGGGCAAGATCCTCATGACCCGCGGCCCAGAAATTACGTAGCCGGCAGCCGGTAGCCGGTAGCCGGAACCGGATCCGTCGCCGGAGCCGGATTCGGTAACCGGCCCCCGGTTCCGGTTCTTTCGCCTAGCGCACGGTCTCGATGGAGATCTGGCGCGGCCGACTGACCGGGGTCAGCACGATGCCTTCCGGGTCCAGATCGCGCAGACGGGGCAAGGTGATGGGTTGCCAGGACACCGTGGGATCGAAGAGGAAGTTGATCTTGTACTTCTTCTCGGGGGGGATGCGGTTGCGCCGCAGAATCCAACTCAGGAATTCCTTGATCCCCGAGGAGTTGAGAAACGCCAGCTCGGTGACGTCCACTCGGACCAGGGCGAGCTTCTCGCCCAGCGCCATGTTGTGGACGATTTCGAGAAACCCAGCCATGAAGTCGCGCGGGCTCAACTGGTCGATCTCGCCCGCCACGTAGATGGTATCTCCCTCCACTCGCAGCCGAACCTTCCCGCCTGCTGCCTGCACCGTTGAGATCTGCATTGCGCACCTGCTCGAAGACTGAGGACCCAGGAAAGAACCCTGGGTGGGCCATTCCTAACTCTTTATTACTTCGGCAAAACCGAGTCGGGCTGTAGCATAAGCCTGGAAAGGTGGCCGGTAAGCCGCGAAAAACCGCGACATGCCTGTCAGGCCGGCGTCGCTTTTTCCGTGGGGAATCCGAAGGGTTCCGCGAACTTGGTCACCGGCACGTTAGTTGCTGCGGAGAGATACTCGCCATGAACAAACAGAGCTTGGTCTTGGGTGCATTGGTTCTGGGGACATTGACCGGCTGTGCTGGCAGCTCGGGAGGCTCCATCGGGGCAGGCAGCGAATCGAACGGAAAGTCAGACGCGGCTGGCTACTACTCCAACTCCGGCGGCTCGGCTGGACCGATCATGGGAGTCTATGGCTCGGGCGGCACGCTGGGCAGTGGCGGCACGACCACGCTGCCTCCCGAGCAGAAACAGAACCTGGACTTTCTCGCTCCGCGAGCCGGCGCCAAATTCGTCTACGTGGCGAATCCGACCCGTAACACGGTGACCGCCATCGATTCCACGACCCTGGAGATCGATGAGCTCGCACCTGGAGACTCGCCGACCTATTTGGCCACGGTGCCGGGCCAGGACATCGCCCTCGTCGTCAACGTGGGTTCGCACACGCTCCGCATCTTGAACGGCAAGGTCATGAACGCTGGCCCGATCCCGATCATCGCCAAGGCGAACGCCATCGCCATCTCGCCCGACGGCAAACATGCGGTGATCTGGTTCGACGCCTCGCAGGTCGCCGCCGGCACGACGCAGACCACGACCACGGGCAGCACGCAAGAAGTCTCGGTGGTCGATCTGTCCACCACCAATGGCAGCGTCATTTCGATGACCGTCGGCTACAACCCCAGCGCCGTAGTGTTCTCGAGTGACAACGCCGCCGCCTTCGTGGTCACCGACGACGGCATCTCCGAGCTGCGGTTCGCCAACATCACGGCTCCCGGTCTCGCCCCCTTGACCCGTATCGACACGGGCACCATCAGCCTCACGCGCGCGGACGCTGGAGCCGACACCACACCCGCGCCGCCGGATACCGCGCCCACAACCAGCGGCCCGTCCGGAACCGGGGGCACCCCCGGCCTGGATGGCGGCTTGGCCCGCATCGACGGCGGCAACTCGCTGGATGGCGGCTCGGCGGGCCTCGACGGCCAGGTCATCCCGGCCGACACCGCCCCCGACCTCGGACCGCCAGACACCTACGTCCCGCCCCCGAGCGACACGGCCCCGGTCATGGCCAGCGGCAAGCCCACCGAAGTTTCGGTGACCGCGGACGGGTCCTATGCCGTTGCCCGGCGCGACGGCTCGTATCAGCTTCTGCTGGTCAACCTCAAGACCCAGACCGTGACCGCTCTCGACCTGTCGAGCACGGTCACCGATCTGGTCCTGCTGCCCTCCGGCAACACGGCTTTCGCGGTGCTGCGCGAGGAGAGCAAGCTGGTGAGCATCGATGTCCCCAGCGGTTTCACCGATTCGGCCCACCGGACGACCTGGCCGTTCGACGGCGAAACCATCGGCTCGGTGACCATGAGCGCCAAAGGCAGGTACGCCCTGCTCTACACGACCGCCATCGCCATCAATAGACTGGTCATCGTGGATCTGACGAATGAGAGCGCTCAGACCGTCGACGTGCACGAGGCGATTCGCGCCGTGGCCATCGCGCCCGACGAGAAGACGGCCCTGGTCCTCCACTCGCCTCCCACGACCTCGGGAACGGGCGGAACATCCGGGAAGGGCGGTTCCTCGGGCACGGTCGACAACTTCCATGGCTACACCATGGTGGAGCTCGCGGGCGGGCGCGAGGTCCAGCATGAGACGGCGGTCGAGCCCAACCCGTTCGCCATCACCCCCAACTCGACCTACGCTTTCGTACTCTTGCGCGACGACACGGCGGGGGTACGCATCGCCCAGCGCATCTCGCTGACGAGCTTCGTCGCCGACGACTTCCTGCTGGGCAGCCCGCCAAGTAGCATCGCAGCCCTGTCGGTGACCAGCCAGAAGGTGTTCGTGGGCCAGGTCTACTCCGAGGGGCGCATCAGCTTCATCGACTGGGTAACCGGAGAGGTGCAGACCGTCACCGGCTTCGCCCTCAATGGAAGGATCCAACAATGAAACGTCGATTCTTGGCCCTGTCGCTCGCGCTGGCGCCGCTGGCCGGTTGCCACGGCGGCAACACCAACTTCTGGCTGCCGAGGAATGACCTTCTGCCCATGGTCGCCCTCGACGATCGGGTGGCGTTCGTCGAGACGAGCTCCCAGACCGCGTTCCTTCTCGACCCCGCGGATCCATCGCTGACACCGCGCCAGGTGCCGGTAGGCAAGGCGCCCATCGCCGCAGTCAAGCGCAACGGCGCCAACAACCAACTGCTTGTGCTGACCAAGGGCGACCGTGGCTCGGCCAAGGTCAATGAGGTTCCGGCCGAGCTCGATGTCATCGACGCCGTTCCTCCGACCCCTCCCGCATCTCCCCTGCCACCCCTTCCCCTGACCGGCCGCTTCGACGGACTGGCCCAGTCGGCCGACGGCCGCTTCGTCGTCCTCTATCACACTCCCGCGAGCCAGTCGCAGAACGATACCGCGCTCTCCAACCCCAACGAGATGACGCTGATCGATTTCACGCCGCCGGAAAATCCGGCGGTGCCGAAGGTGACCCCCAAGACGATCCGCAGCATGGGCGGGGTGCCCAACCTCATCCTCTTCTCGCCGTCCTACACCTTCACGCTCGGTAGGCGCACGCTGGCCGTGGTGCTCTCGCAGAACTACGTCACCATCCTCGATCTCGACAACCCCGACCACACCGAGATCTCGGTGCCGCTCTGCCCGCAACCCTCGGGCTGCAACCTGGCCCCGGTCGATGCCGTGTTCGACCCCGACAACCTGAACATCTACGTGCGGGCCAGCGGCGCCAAGGACATCTACCAGGTCAAGCTCACCGACCTCGTTGCCGGCGGGCAGACGACCGCGGCGCCCGCCAACGACTTCCTCGCCTCGCTCTCCATGCTCGCCGTGGGCTCCACCGCGGCCGATATGGCCCTCTACGGCGCCGGCAAGGACAACACCCATCTGGCGGTGGCCGCCGCGGACGCCAAGACCTTGGTCATCATCGATCCCAGCACCAGCAGTACGGTCAGCATCGCCACTTCGATCCCGGTCAGCCGCATTATCCCCTTCATCCGGCCCGCTCTCTCCACGACCGACACGCCGAGGCAGCAGGCCTTGCTGCTCGACCTGCAGCGAGGTAGCACGAGCGTGATCTTCGCGGATCTGGAGGAGGTCGAGACCACGGGCGGGCTGCCGCTCTCCGATTTTTCCCTCGCCGCGGCGGCCAGCGAGGCTCACCTCTTTCTCCATCAGGGCCCGCTTCTCGACCAGAACTTCGTGGTCTTGGTGACGAACAGGTTCTCGGGCAGCGCCGCGCTCACCGTGGTCGACCTCGCCAGCCGTTCCTTCTCGACGTTCGACGCCGGCAGCGCGCTCGCACTGCCCACCTTCGAAACGCGCAATCCGAGCCGGCTGTGGAGCGCCGATTCGGGCGCCGGGCTCTTCCACCTCAATCTGGTGGATCGCGCTAGTGGGGCGGCCCGCCTGACCACCGGGGAAACCTGGCTGGATCAGGACATCACCAGCATCGTCCCCCTCGCCACGTCCAGCACCGAGCGCAAGAGCGATCTCACCCGCTACCTCGTGGTCGGCCACAACGATCCGGATGGTATCGGCAACCTGACCATCCTCGACGCGGAGAACCCCGACCGGGCCAACGCGCGCACCGCGTATGGCTTCCTGCTCAGCAACTACCTCGAACGGGAGCAACCATGACCAAGGCCAAGCGAACCCTGATGCGAGCTACCCGTGCGGCGCTGCCGCTCCTGACGGCGGCGGGACTGCTGACTCCTTCGCCGGTCGCGGCCCAGCCCGGTGCCTATGGCTATCCGTATGCCCAGCCGCAGGCTGCCCAGCCGCAGAAGCCCGAGCTCACGGCGCCACGCAAGCCGCAGCTCTTCGAGCCCGAGGGGCCGGTGACCTCGTGGGATCCGTTGCGCTTCGGGGTCGCGCTCGAGACCCGGACAACCTGGCTATTCAATGGCGCGGCCAAGCGGTTGGCCGGGGAGCGCCTGCCCACCGGCGAAGGTCTTTCCTTGCAGGCCGACGTCTTGCGGCCGAGCGCCAAGCTCGCCCTCCGCTTGGACCTCGGCTGGACCAGCACGTCGACCTCCTCGTTCCAGCCCAGCTCGTCGCTTTCGGAGAAGCTCGACACCAACCTGTTCCAGCTCGGCGCTTCGCTGCGCTACCACGTCTACCGCTGGCTGGCACCCTTCGCCCGGCTCGCGGGGGGCATGGGCTGGGACAAGCTGACCGTGGCGGGGATGAAGGACCGCGAGCTCTTCGAGCAAGGCTCCCTCGGCGCCGGCGTCTTCCTGCGCAGCCCGGGGGTTCGCCTGTGGCAAGGCGCGTTCTCGCCGCTCCTCGGGCTCATGGGCAACATCGAGGCCGGCTACGCCCTGGCGACGGGCAGCGACTTGACCTTGCAGGCCTCGCTCCCCTCGGCGAGCACGACCCCCATCCCGACCAGCACGGTGCCCATCGGCCACGTCGGGCGCAGTGCGCCTTATGTGCGTGCCTCGCTCGGCCTCGCCTTCTGACCCGCGCTCAGAACTCGCTCGTTCTGATAAGCTCCATCGTCGGGTAGGGCTGTGCACCGCTCTCCATCCGGCGGCACGGCCCAGTCGCCATGAAGAAGATCGTCGTCAAAGGCGCGCGCGAGCACAACCTCAAGAACATCGACGTGGAGATCCCGCGGGACAAGCTCGTGGTGATCACGGGGTTGTCGGGCTCGGGCAAGTCGTCGCTGGCGTTTGACACGATCTACGCCGAGGGCCAGCGACGCTACGTCGAGTCGCTCTCGGCNNTCACGGAGATCTACGACTACCTGCGCTTGCTGTGGGCGCGCGCCGGCGAGGTTTTCTGCTGGAAGTGCGGCCAGCGCATCTTCTCGCAGACCATCCCCCAGATGGTGGACCGCGTGCTCGGCTTTCCGGAGGGCACGCGCTTCTCGGTGCTGGCGCCGGTGGTGCGTGACAAGAAGGGCGACCACGCTGCCGAGCTGCACCGCCTGCGCCACGAGGGCTTCGTGCGCGCCAACATCGACGGCGAGCTCGCCGAGCTGGCCGATCCGCCCAAGCTCGACAAGGCACAGAAGCACACCATCGAGGTCTTCATCGACCGCCTGGTGCGCAAGGCCGGCATCGAAGTGCGTCTGGCCGAATCGATCGAGCTGGCCGCCAAGCTGGGCGATGGTCTGGTCAAGGTCTCGCCACTCGAAGGCGAGGACCTGCTCTTCTCGCAGAAGTTCGCCTGCCCAGACTGCCTGGTGGGCCTGCCGGAGATCGGGCCGAGCTTGTTCTCCTTCAACAACCCGGCCGGCGCCTGCCCGGCCTGCGACGGCATCGGCGCCACTATGTTCTTCGACCCCGATCTGGTGGTCAGCGATCCCGAGCTCTGCCTGCGCGAGGGCGCCATCGATCCGTGGGAGCGGCGCAACAGCGCCTTCTTCCAGCAGGTTCTCGACTCCGTGGCCGCGGCCTTCGGCATCGATCTCTACCGGCCGTGGAACAAGCTGCCGCCCGAGCAGCGCCAGCTCATTCTGGCGGGCTCGGCGGGCAAGGAGATCGCCTTCACTTTCGACAAGAACGGGCGCAAGCACACCTTCAAGAAGGAATTCGAGGGCGTGCTTGCGAATCTGCAACGCCGCTTTGACGAATACCAGCGTCGCCGGCGCGAGCAAGGTCGTAACACCGACGAGGATTTCGAGGCCGTCTACGACGAGTTCCATCGCTACATGGCGTATTCGCCGTGCCCGGAGTGCGCCGGCACGCGCCTGCGCAAGGAGGCGCGCAGCGTGCGCGTGGGCGGCAAGAGCATCGTCGAGGTCACGGCGCTCACCGTCGGTCAGGTGCACGAGTTCATCCGCGCCCTGCCGCTCTCCCGGCGCGACTGGCAGGTCTGTCACCGCATCGTGCGCGAGGTGACGGCGCGCCTGTCGTTCCTCATCAGCGTCGGCGTGGACTATCTCTCCCTCGATCGCTCCGCCGCCACATTGTCAGGTGGCGAGGGCCAGCGCATCCGCCTGGCCACCCAGATCGGCAGCGGCCTGCAAGGCGTGCTCTACATTCTCGACGAGCCGTCGATCGGTCTCCACCAGCGCGACAACGCCCGCCTCATCGAAACCCTGGTCAAGCTGCGCGATCTGGGCAACACCGTGCTGGTCGTCGAGCACGACGAGGACACCATCCGCGCCGCCGATTACATCATCGACATGGGCCCGCGGGCCGGCGAGCTGGGGGGGCGCGTGGTCGCCGCGGGCACGCCCGCGCAGATCGAGAAAGACCCGCAGTCGCTAACTGGCGTCTATCTCGCGGGCGAGAAGGCCATCGAAATCCCCAAGCACCGCCGGCCGGCCAACCAGCGCAGCCTCATCCTGCGCGGCGCGCGCACGCACAACCTGCGCAACTTCAACCTGTCGTTCCCACTCGGCGTGCTCACCTGCGTGACCGGGGTTTCCGGCTCCGGCAAGTCGAGCCTGGTCGTCGACACTCTACTGCCCATTCTCAAACACCGACTGCACGGCGCCCGGCCGCCCAGCGCCGATTTCGACGGCATCGACGGGCTCGCGCACGTCGACAAGGTCATCGACATCGACCAGGCGCCCATTGGCCGCACCCCGCGTTCGAACCCGGCCACCTTCACCGGGGTGTTCACCCACATCCGCGATCTCTACGCCAACCTCCCCGAGTCCAAGGCGCGCGGCTACAAGGCCGGCCGTTACTCCTTCAACGTCAAGGGCGGCCGCTGCGAGGCCTGCCAGGGAGACGGTATTCTGCGCATCGAGATGCACTTCTTGCCCGACGTCTACGTCGAGTGTGAGGCATGCGGCGGCCGCCGCTACAGCCGCGAAACGCTGGAGGTGAAGTACCGCCAGGCGAGCATCGCCGACGTGCTCGACATGACGGTCAGCCAGGCCTGCGGCTTCCTGCAGAACATCCCCAAACTGCAGCAGAAGCTCGAGACCCTGCGCGAGGTGGGCCTGGGCTACATCAAGCTCGGCCAGGCCGCGACCACGCTCTCGGGTGGCGAGGCCCAGCGGATCAAGCTGTCCAAGGAGCTGGTCAAGCGCGCCACCGGCCGCACCGTCTACATTTTCGACGAGCCCACCACCGGGCTGCACTTCGCCGACATCGATCAGCTCTTGCAGGTCCTGTCCCGCCTGGTCGACGCCGGCAATACGGTCATCGTCATCGAGCACAACCTCGACGTGATCAAGACCGCGGACCACGTCATCGACCTCGGCCCCGAGGGCGGTCCCGGCGGCGGCCAGGTGGTGGCGCAAGGCACGCCCGAAGAGGTGGCCAACGTCGCGGCCAGTTACACCGGACAGTTTCTGCGCAGGGTGCTCTAGTAACAGCGGTGGCAGAGCGACTGCGGCGTGGCTTTCCACGGCACCGGGTATTCCGCGCAGGCGCTCCCCGGAGTGGCCACCAGGCTACGCAGCGCGTCCAGGTCCCGGGCCGGTCCCAGACGGTGGATGTCTCGCTCCGGCGTTACCCAGAAGACGCAATAGCCAGGTTGGGTGGCGGGCGGGAAGAACTCCTGCCGGCCCGCGTGGTGGCCGAGGGCCGCGTTCATGAAGCTGAACCTCGGGAAGAAGGCGGTGAGGTAGCCGCCGAATTGCTTGTGCTCGGCCGACAAGATGGTTCTGATGCGGGCGAGCGCTTCCACGTCCGCCAGCGCGAGCAGATACTTGTAGGTCGGCCCGTGGGGCCGCATGCGCTCGTGCAGCGTCGTGCGGTAGCCCGCAAAGGTCCGCAGCCACATCGCGGGCGCCGTGGCCAAGAGTGCGCCGACGACGACCAGACGCAGCCACACGCTCGGCCGGCGCAGCCACGTCCCTCGGGCCAGGACGACGGCAAGGTGGGCGAGGAGGATGACCACGACGAACGCCAGCAGGATGCACGCCCAGACCTGGTACTTCGTCACGTAGTAGTACTGCACGCCCTTACCCTTGCGGAGAATCGAGACGAGCACGCTGCTCGCCAGGGCAAAGCCCAACGGAAAGCGCAAAGCCCGCGCCAGGGGCGAGCGCAGCCATTCGAGGGGAAGCCTCTTCCACGCGCCCATCAGAAGATAGACGCTCCCCAGGCCGATGACACGCAGGTCCGCGCTGAGAAGCTTGTCCACGTCGAAGCGCTGCATGCCGCCCCAGACGTGCAGGACCGTCCGCAGCTCGCGAATGACCAGGCAGGCGGCCATGACGAGGCCGGCCACGGCCAGACCCTGGACGACTCGCCAGCGGCCGCGGAAACCCTCGACCAGCAGCACGAAGGCCACGGCCAGCGCCGCATCGGCGAGATTCAAGGAATAGGTGTAGCGCAGCAGCACGAGCCCGCCGAGCAGGGCCACGACGCGCAGCCTCTGCAGTCGAATCAAGGCGTCGGCCGCCCACAACCCTACCAGTGGCACCAGGCCGAAGACATGCACGTAGTAGCCCGCGGCCTGGTTGTAGTGGAGCAACGGCAGCACGGTCAGCCAGAGGACACCGACCATGCCCAGCCCGGTCGCGACGATGCCAGTGATGAGGGCGGCGCGGCTCGCTGCGCTTTCCGCGCGNNCACGTAGAACGCGACAGTGAAGGACCGGAAGGAATCCACGCGGAAGATCTTCTCGAGCCACCACACGAAGGCGTGGTAGGCGACCTGGCCGTGGTAGATGGCGGGGGCGATGGCGGCGAACTGGTCCTTGACCAGGACGTGCGTGCCCCCGTCCCAGCCGTCGAGGTTGGGGAAGCCGCCGAAGTCGCGGACATAGAGCGCCCAGATGGCGAAGCCGACGGGAAGCAGCACCGCGCCTTCGAGCCCCCAAGCCCAGGGCGAGCGTAGCCGGCCACCGCAGCCTCGCAGCCATGGCCACACGGCACGCACCATCGCCGCGTAGATGACCAAGGCCAGCCCCAGCGACAGCGGCAGCGGCAGCGCCGTCACGGCGCGGATGGGTCCCGAGAGGCCGAGGGGCAGGATGGCTGCCAGCAACAAGACCGGCGTCCACGGCGCAGGCACGTCGACCCACTGGTCCGGCGGGGGGCAGCCAGCGCGCAAGCGCTCGACCAGTTGATGGAGAACCCGTTTCATGAATCTGCCACCCATGCCGGCGGATGATTTCTACCATTACCGCATCGACAGCAACCGGATCTTCAGCACGGGCCACGGCTACGGCGCCATGTTCACCAACGCCCTTGGTTGGTCTCGCGGCGACACGCTGCGCGCCATCGGGCCGGTGGCCGGCATGCCACCCAACGCGTATGGGCGCGGCACGGCTACTGGCGTCGGCCACGTCGGCGCGCGGATCGCGCACGGCGAGAACGACACCTCGGTGGACTCCACCACCGGCGGCATCGCCTCACCCTACTTCCGGATCGGGCAGAACGGCTGCTCGCCGACTGTCACCCCGATCGCCACCACGCCCACCGGCTGCGTCGAGTACCAGGACTGCCAGCCCGATCTTCCCGTGGCCTTCTGCGTGCACCACGAGGGCCACAACTGGCCGAACCCGCGCTGCGGTTGTGACGGCGGCGTCTGCTTCGACGCCGGATCCGCCATCTGGCCCTTCATCACCCGCTGCAAGCAAGCCGAGATCTCCCGGCGAGTTGGGGCGCGGATCGGGGCTGACGTGCGCGTTTCTCGCACCTTGGTGCCTGACCGGCCCAAAACAACCGCGTTTTTCAGCATTTTTTCGTCGCATGAGCGTGGCGATTTCCTGTAGAGTCCGTCCGCAGTCGTTGGCATGGCAGCACCGGACCCTGTGACGGTGGATTGTCCCGGCAAACGGCCGCGTGCAGCGTCCATAAACCGAGAGGAGTGAAGATGGCTAAAGGTCCCCTGTCCAAATCCGCCCTGATCCAAACCATTGCTGACAAGTCCGACGGCAAGCTCACGCGCAAGGATGTCAAAGGCGTGCTCGAAGCTGTCGCCACTATCGGCCAAACGGAGCTGAAGAAGAACGGTCTGTTCGTCGTCCCCGGCTTGGTCCGGATGGTCGTCATCAAGAAGCCCGCCACGAAAGAGCGTAAGGGCATCAACCCCTTCACCAAAGAGGAAACCATCTTCAAGGCGAAGCCGGCCCGCAAGGTCGTCAAGGCCCGCGCGGTCAAGGCCGCCAAAGACGCCGTCGCGTAGCGACAAACGAGTCGCGCGAAGGGATGGGAACCCTCCGAGGGTTCCCATTTTCTTTTGCGCTGGCGACGACTCCGCCGACGCTGGTCCAGCGCCGAAACGGCATGGGCACCCGCGCAGGGTGTAAAGTTGGGGGGATGCTTGAGCCTTCCGCCCTGCTTGACAGCGCATCGAAATCCTTCGGCGCCGTGCACGCCGTGGTTGAGCTCTCGCTGTCGATCCCAGGAGGCGAGATCTACGGCCTCCTCGGGCCCAACGGTGCCGGCAAGACCACGGCGCTGCGCATGCTCGCCGGTCTGCTTGCCCCGACCACCGGCCGCGCCCTCCTCGTGGGCCACGACGCCAAGACCGCGGAGGCCAAGCGGCACCTGGGCTACCTGAGCGGCAGCACCGGCCTCTTCGGCCGCCTCACGCCGCGCGAGGTGCTCGACTACTTCGGCCAGATCCACGAGCTCTCGCGTGCGAGTATTCGTGGGCGGCTGCAAACCCTGGCGCCGGCCCTGGCCTTGGACGGGATTCTCGACCGGCGCTGCGAGGCCTTGTCCACGGGCGAACGCCAGCGCGTGTCCATCGCGCGCGCCGTGCTCCACGACCCCGCCGTGCTTATCCTCGACGAGCCGACCAGCGGACTCGACGTGCTGGCCAGCCGTTTCCTGCGCGACTTCGTGCGCAAAGAACGCGAGCGCGGCAAGGCTGTCCTCTTCTCCACCCACTACCTCGCCGAGGCCGAGCTGCTCTGCGACCGGGTCGGGTTTCTCCACCATGGTCGGCTCCTGTCGCAGGGCCGGCCGGCCGACATCCGGGGCGGCGCCTCCACGCTCGAGGAGGCCTTCCTCGCGCTGGTGGACCAGGGGACGGCGACGGCGTGAACCCGAGACACGTCACCCTCACCTTCGGCAAGGAGCTGCGCGAAGCCCTGCGCGACCGGCGCACCCTGGCCATCATGATCCTGCTACCGCTCGTGGTGTACCCGCTCTTGGCCATGCTCGCGGCCCAGGTGGCGACCGGCCGGGAGAAACAGCGCGAGGAGCGGCCGTCGACGGTCGCGATCATCGGAACGGGGCCAGCGCGCGCGTCGATCGAGGCGCAGCTCAAGAAGAATCCTACCGTCTTCGTCCTCTGGGCCCACGGCACGGAGGCCGACGTCGAGAGCGGCCACCTGGATGCCCTGGTCGAGCTCGCCGCCAGCGAGACGGCGAAGCTGACGGTGGTGTTCGACGCCAGCCGCGATGAATCGCGAATCGCCGAAGAGCGGTTGGGCGAGGTCGTGGCGAAAGCCCTGCCGGACGGCTGCGAGCCCACATTCTCCATGCGCCGGCGCAGCGTGGCCCCCCAGGCGCGCATGGGCGGCTACCTTCTGTCCAAGGCGCTGCCCCTCTTCGTCGTGCTCATGGTGCTCCTCGGCGCGTTCTATCCTGCCATCGACGTGACCGCGGGCGAACGGGAGCGCGGCACGCTGGAAACCGTCCTCTGCTCGCCCATCCGCCGCTTCGACCTCATGCTCGGCAAGGTGCTGGCCGTCGCGACGCTGGCCGCGCTCACCGGCGTGCTCAACCTGGGCTCGATGGCGATCACGCTGATGCAGGTGTTGCGTCTCGCCTCGCAAAACATCGGGCTCGACGTGCCCTGGGGCAACGCCCTGGCGAGCAGCCTGGTCATCTTTCCCGCCGCGCTGCTCTTCGCCGCGGCCTTCGTCGCGCTGGGGGCCACGGCGCGCACCGGCAAGGAAGCGCAGACCCTGCTCTTGCCGGTCTACTTCCTCACCATCGCACCCGCCATGGCCGGCGCCATCGGTGAATACCGCTTGGCCGGGCTGGTGGCGTGGATTCCGGGCATGAACGTGACCCTGCTCGCCCGCGACCTCTTGGTCGGCCGCGCGACCTGGTCGGGGGGGCTCGCGACCATCGCGTCGACCGTGCTCCTGTCGACGGTGGCCCTGGCGGCGGCCGCGCGCATCTACGACTCCGAGCGTTTCGTGGATCCGCCGCCCCGCCGCCTGCGCGAGGCAACAGGAATGGCGCCGGCGACGAGCGCTGGCGATGCCCTGGTGCTCTTCGCTCTCGCCTTCTTGCTCCTCTACTTCGTCTTCCTGCCCCTCGAACAGCACCATCTGGCCACCGGCCTCCTCGTGGCGGAGTGGCTCGGCCTCTTCGGCCTCGTGCTGCTCTACGCGCGCATCACCGACCAGAGGTTCGCGGCGACCATCGGCCTCCACCGGCCTTCTCCCCGAGCCGTGCTCGGCGCCGGGTTGGTCGGAGGCAGTGCCTGGGCCGCGGTGGCCATCTTCAGCGAGTGGCTTCTGCCCGTGCCCCAGCATCTGCTCGATGAGCTGCGCCGATCCCTGGTTCCC
>PNBO01000336.1 GCA_003136095.1 Myxococcales bacterium | reverse complement strand
ACCTGAACTGCAACTCCACCACGTCCGACTTCTCTCGCCAGGGTCAGATCAACTCGAACGGCGATGTCACCGGCAGCTATCAGCCGTTGATCAGCAACGAGCTCGAATAGCCCACGACTCAACTCACCTGAAGGAGCCCCGGTGGCAGCCCCATCGGGGCTTTTTCTATTCTCATCTAAACATCAGACCGAGGGACCGTCTCCGCGAGCCAGAACCGTGTCCTTGGCCAGCCGCTGCTCGTGCGCGGGGTGGTCCAGATTGAAGTGCAGTCCGCGGCTTTCGGGGCGCCGGCGCGCGCTTTCAATGATGAGATCGGCGACCAGGGCGATGTTGCGCAGCTCGAGCAGGTCGCCGTTGACCTGGAAATTCCAGTAGTACTCACGGATCTCCTCGCGAATCATCTGCATGCGGCGGGCGGCGCGTTCCAGCCGCTTGTCCGAACGCACGATGCCGACGTAGTTCCACATCAGGCGCCGGATTTCGTCCCAGGTGTGGCTGACGACGACCGCTTCATCGGTCACCGTGGCATCGCCCGCGTACCAGGGGGCGACCTGCAACGGCCGGTTCACGCTGGAGCTACGCACGTCCTCGGCGGCCCGAGCGGCGTATACCAGGGCCTCGAGCAGCGAGTTCGAAGCTAGGCGGCAGGCGCCGTGCAGTCCGGTCATGGATGCTTCCCCAATGGCGTAGAGGTTGCGCACGTTGGTGCGTCCGTTGCCATCGACCATGACGCCGCCGCAGCTATAGTGGGCGGCGGGTACGACCGGGATGGGCGTGGTGCGCATGTCGATGCCCAGCTCCAGGCAACGGCGGTGGATGTTGGGAAAGCGTTCCACCAGGAAGTCACCCGGCAGATGGGTCATGTCGAGCACGACGTGGGTATCTCCCGTTCGTTTGAGCTCGGCATCGATGGCGCGGGCGACGACGTCGCGAGAAGCCAGATCCTTCATCTCATGGTAGCGGCCCATGAATGCCGAACCGTCGCGCAGACGGAGAACGCCGCCCTCGCCCCGGAGCGCCTCGCTGATGAGGAAGGACTTGGCAGCCGGGTGGTAGAGAATAGTGGGGTGGAACTGGAAGAACTCCATGTTTGCCACGCGGGCCCCGACCCGGTAGGCCATGGCGACGCCGTCGCCGGTGGCCACGTCGGGATTCGAGGTGTAGAAGTACACCCGCCCGGCGCCGCCGGTCGCGATGATCACGGCGCGAGCGGTGATGGTCTTCACCTCGCCCGTGGCCTGATCGAAGACGTACGCGCCGAAGGCCGCGTTCGGGCCGCCGTACTTGGCCGTGGTCAGCAGATCGACGGCCATGTGGTTGGGCAAGAGGGTGATGCTGTCGCCGTAGCCGCGCACGGTTTCCAGCAGGGCGTTGTGGATGGCCGCGCCGGTCATGTCATGGACGTGGGCGATACGCCGCATGTTGTGGCCACCTTCGCGACCGAGGTTGAACTCGCCGTTCTTGTCCCGGTCGAAGGCCACACCGATCTGGTTCGCCAGGTAAAGGATGTGCTCGGGCCCCTGGCGCACGCAGATTTCTACCGCCTCGCGGGTGCACAGGCCGTCGCCCACGCGCAAGGTGTCCTCGATGTGCTGCTCGGCGGTGTCGTTGGCCCCCAGCACGCCGGCGACGCCGCCTTGCGCGTGCTGGGTGTTGTTGTCGGTGAGCTCGCGTTTGGACACCACGATGACCCGGCCGTGCGCCGAGGCGCGGAGCGCGAAGTAGAGGCCTGCCAGTCCGGAACCCAAGACGAGATAGTCGGCTTCCACGATGCGGGAAATGTACCACTTAGAGGCGGGAAACACCCGGCGGGCGGATGCAGAAACGCACCACGGCAGCGGCGATGGGCCATGCTGTGTTACGATCTGGGGCGTATGTCGAGAAGGCTCCTTCCCGCGCTCGTCGTCCTGATTTGGGCCACCCCGGGTCAGGCGAAGGTGTGGAAGCACATGCGGGGCGATGGCACGGTGGAATTCGCGAGCGATCCACGCGCCGGCAAGGGCTGGGACGCGGTGTCGGGATTCGATCGTGTGCCGCCCGGGGAGGCACCTGGTCCCAGCATCACCCTGCCGCGCACCCGCGGCAGCAGCAGCGTGGTATGGACGCGCGAGCGCGACGACGGCACCGTGGAGTTCACCAATCTGCCCCCGGTCGGCCGGCACTGGAAGGTGCTGTTTCGCTTCGGTCCCGGCAAGGCATCGGCGGCGCGTGGATCGTCGGATCTGGTGCCCGCTCGCGACACCTCGGCCGCGCGCTACACGCGTTTCGACGACCACATTCGCGACCAGCAGGCGTGCTACGGCATCCCGCAGGCGCTCGTCCGAGCCGTCATCCGCACCGAATCGGATTTCGATCCCCACGTCGTGTCCAGCGCCGGCGCGCAGGGGCTCATGCAGCTCATGCCCGCCACGGCGCGGGCCATGGGCGTGACCAACGTCTGGGATCCTCGGCAGAACATCATGGGCGGCGCGCGCTACCTGCAAGTGCTGGCCAAGCGGTACTGCCACACCCCGGCGCTGGGCGGCTCGGCGGCCCAGACCGCGAGCCTCGTCTGCTCGCTCGAAGAGAAGGTCAAGGTGCTGGCCGGCTACCATGCGGGCCCCGGCGCGGTCGACAAGTACGCCGGCATGCCGCCCTACGAAACCACGCGGTGGTACGTGACCGCTGTACTCCTGCGCTTCGATGAGTATAGAAGACGAGAATCGGCGCTGTCGGAATGGTCCGAAACAGTGCCGCTCTCATCCCGGTGAATGCACGTGGCCGAATTCGACACCAACAACAGCTCGGAGCCCGCCGCGGCGCAGCCCGCAACCCCCGCGCTCGTGGGTGCGGTCCCCGACGAGAAGGCGTTGCTAGCACAGCTTCGCCGGGCCAGCGAGTTGGTCTCCGCCCAGCGCTTGCCGGAGGCGGAGGCGGAGTTGCTGGGAGCCCACCGCGCGTCACCGCACGATCTGCGCGTGCTCAAGCTGCTCGCCCTGGTTCGCTTCAAGCTCGGCCGACTGGCGGAGGCGGGCCAGGTCTACCGCGAAGCGGCCCTGGTGGCGCCCGAGGATCCCGCGGTTCACCTCAACCTCGGACTCATCGCGCTCAAGCTTGAGTCCTTCGTGGAAGCGGCGCAGGAGCTCGAGGCGGCCGTGCGCTCGCAGCCCGACGACCGCCGGGCCTGGAGTTACCTCGGGTACGCGTACGCGCGCAACGCCTCGCCCGCACAGGCCGCCTCGGCCTTCCGCCGCGCCGGCCAGCACGAGCTGGCCGCCGAGATGGAACGCGCGGCGACCCCCTCGGCGCATTCCTCGGAATTCGCCATGGTCGAGGGGCTGGCCGAGGTCGCGCCCGAGAAGTCTGATGGCCAGCCATCCCCGTCGTCCACGCAGGCCACCCCGCGGCCGCAGCTTCGCTCGGAGGCCACGCCCGTGCCCACGCTCCTGCCGAGGCCGGCGCCAGCGGGCCTCGACGAAATGGTGACGCTGGGCGAGTTCACCACGGCACGGTTTCTGTCACTCACTCCATCGTCGGCGCCGCTCGTGTCGATGGGGGAGGGCGTGCTGCGCTTTGCCGCGGGCGCGGAAACGCATGTGCGCGAGTCCGCCTTGCTGGTCGCCCTGGGCGGGCCAGGCCTCGCGCTCGCGCGCCGCCGCACGCGCGGCCACTTCGGCGACGACAACCTGTCGAGCGGACCGGATCGCTTCTTCCGCGTCGACGGCGCCGGTGAGCTCTTGCTCGCCTCGCCGGATCGCAAGCGGCGTCTCACCGCGCTCCTGCTCGAGCGCGACGTCCTCTACTTCGAGGAGGCTCGCGTGGTGGCGTGGGGCGACGAGGTGGTGTGGGAATCGGGCCGTGTCCCGGGCAACGGCAAGGCGCTCTTGCAGTTCCGCGGCACAGGCCGCGTGGTGATCGTATGCGGCGAAAACGAGATCGTCGCGCTTCGCATCGCCGAAGGCGAGTGCCAGATCGTGCCCAGCGGGCGCCTGGCGGGCTGGCTGGGGCAGGTGGTGGTGCAGGGCCAACCGGCCGCGGTGCAAAACGCGCTCCCCGGGCTCGAGTACGTTCGCTGCGAGGGCGAAGGGGTGCTATTGCTATCCAGGCATGGGGAACCTCGCTAGCCAGATCACCAACCTCCCGAACCTCGTGACCATGGGGCGGGTGCTCTTCGTGCCGGTGGTCCTCTATTTCATGGACAACTACAGCCCGGTGCGCAGCCTGATCGCCGCCATCCTCTACCTCGTGGCGTCGATTGGCGACGGTATCGACGGCTACCTGGCGCGCAGCCGCGGCCAGGTCAGCGTGCTCGGCAAGTTCCTCGACCCGGTGGCCGACAAGCTGATGGTGACGTCGGTGATGGTCTACATGGTCGCGCTCGGCCGCGTGCCCGCCTGGTTGGTGGTCGTGCTCATCGCCCGCGACCTGGCCATCACCGGCCTGCGCAGCATCGCCTCCAGCGAGGGGATCGTCATCGCGGCCAGCCGTGGCGGCAAGATTAAGACCGCGCTGCAGCTCGTAGGCCTCATCCTGCTGCTCGTGCACTTTCGCTACCCCCTGCTCGGCCTGGGCATCAACATCGACTACAACTCCGCCGGCCTGGTCGTGCTCTACCTGTCGCTCGGTGCCTCGCTGATCTCGGGGGTCGACTACGTTCTCGGCTTCTTCCGGGCTCTCGGTGAAGCCAAGCGCGAGGCGCCGCCGACCGCGTGATCGTTCGCGCTCTTTTGGGGTTGGCTACCCCAGCCGGCGTGTTGCGGGCCGCGGCTCGTCACCGGCCGCCCTGCGCGTTGAAGGTGGCTGGCGCGGCTCCGCAGCCACGCCTGCTGGTCGCCTGCAATCCGGTGCGCGTGGTGGCGGCGGCAGCGTCGCGGATTCCACACCCGCGGGCGAGCTCGCCGAAACCTGGGACAAGGCGCAGGCCTTCAGCCGCGTGCTGGGCTAGCCTCGCTGCGGATGCGGGCGACCGCATCGAGGGCGAGTTCGTGCACCAGGCCGTTCGAGGCGACCATGCCGCGGGAATTGCGCAGCTCCGGCTGGGTGTAGCGGAGAGGATTTCCGTCGCTGTCCGTGACTTTTCCGCCCGCCGCGACGAGGATGGCTTGGGGGCCGCAGCTGTCCCAGATTTTGGTCTGACTGCCGGGATAGACGTAGAGATCGCGTGACCCTTCCGAGACCATGGCGACCTTGAGGCCGACGCTGCCGAGGGCGAGCTCGTCGGTGATGCCGAGGGAACGACGAAAGCGCTCGTAGTAGTCCGAACGATGTGATTTCGAGGCGACGAGGCGGATGTCGCGTGCGTACCTGACGGCGGAAACCTGCAGCGGCGTGCGGTCGCCGCCCGGCAGTTCTTTCCACGCGCCGGCGCCGACCACGCCCGTCCACACGCAACCGGTCGCGGGCTGCGCGACGACGCCGAGGGCGGGAAGGCCTTCCAAGCAGAGGCCGATCATCACCACATAGCCCGCGTCGCCGCGCAAGAAGTCGCTGGTGCCGTCGATGGGATCGACCATCCAGACCCGTGGATTGGTCAAACGGGAAGGGGTGTCCGGAAGCTCCTCGGAGAGGATGGCATCGGCGGGAAAGGCCGCGGCCAGGCGGCGGACGATGAGCTCGCTCGATTCGAGGTCGGCCCGGGACACCGGCTCGCCGCCGCTCTTGTGCTGGACATCGAGCGGCCGGCCCGTGAAGCTGGCGACCAGGGCGGCGGCTTCGCGCGCCACCGCGCACGCGGCTTCCAGCTCATGGGAGAGATCCGGGGACGCCTGCATGGCCGCGAAAGATAGCAGGCCCGCTAGGCGCCGTTGGCGGAATCGAGATCGCGGGCCAGGTGGGAGCGGCTGGCGAGCAGGAGCAGCCCGGCCAGGCTGACCAGGAGGCCGGTCACCAGCACGGGCAGGCGAAGGCCCATGGCATGGGAGGCGACACCGATGAGGAAGGGCGAGCACGCGTCGCCGAGTAGGTGGATGGTGGTGGTGTGCAGGCCCACGCCGCGCGCGCGGGCGGTGGTGGGCAGCACGTTGATCATGGCCGCGTTGAGCGGCCCGTTGTTGAGAAAGAGGCAGAACAAGGTGGCGCCCATGGCTGGCCAGTAGACCGCGGGGTTCGGAGAGAGCACGGCCGCGAGCGTGAACGGGATGGCGGCGAGCATGGTCAGGCCGGAGAAAGCGAAGTGCGCCGAGCGATACCGCTGTGCGAGGCGGTCGCCGACCTGCCCGCCGAGCAGGGTGCCGAGGAAGCCGGCGCCCAGCAGGAGCAACCCGAAGATGGTGCCCGCCTGACCCACGGAGAGGTGGCGCTCGCGCACGAAGTAGGTCGGCATCCATGCTCCGAGACCGCCCATGGTGAAGGTGTAGACGGTCTGCGCGGCCATGTTGAAGAAATAGCTCGGCCGCTGCCGAAGCACGCGCAGGAAGTCGGGCCAGGGCAGCCGCTTCTCGGCCTCCGGACGGGCATCGAAGCGGCCACGCGGCGGTTCGCGCAGCAGGAGCAGGGCGGCCGCGCAGAGCAGCCCGGGGCCGCCGGCGATGAAGAAGGCCGGCCGCCAGCCGTAGTGGGCGCCAATCTGCCCGCCCAGCACGTAGCCGATGGCGATGCCGAAGGGCATGGCGGCGTAGAACACGGAAAGGGCGCGGCCGCGCCGCGACGGCGGGTAGTGGTCCGCGAGCAGCGAGGGCGTGATCACGGTGTAGGTGGCCTCGCCGATGCCGACCAGGGCGCGCGCGAGGAGCAGCCAGACGAAGGTCGAGGCCAGGCCCGAACCCACGGTGGCGAGGCTCCACAGGGCTACGCCCAGCGCGGCGACGCGCAGGCGGGGCGAGCGATCGCCGAGCCAGCCGGCCACGGGGCAGACCAACGCGTAGACGAGGATGAAGGCTGATTGCAGCGAGCCGGCCTGCCGGTCGTCGAGGCTGAGCTCGGCGATGATGAGCGGCAGCAGCGGCGCGACCAGAAAGCGGTCGAGGTAGTTGAGGGCGTTGATCCCGGTGAGGACGGAGAGCGCGACGGCCGGCCGGGCGGCAAGGGGGCCGCCGCGCGGTGCTGTCCCTGCGGGTGTCTCGTTGGTCATGGGTACCATACGGGGCGGTGTCGGGTTAGAGTGGGCGCCATGAGCACGCTCAAAGAAATACTCTCACGCCCCGGCGCACGTCCCCAGGTGATTCGCGATTGCGAACAGGTCATCGAGGAGGAGGTCGCCTCGAAAGGGCTGGCCGGCATTCCCATCAAGGCTGCCTTCGCGGTGGTCAAGGCCATCAAGCCCGGTTTCATCCCCGAAGTCATCGACGGCCTGCTCGACGACTTCGCCGACCGGCTGGATCCGATGTACCAGGCCGCCAAGGCCAAGAACGAACCGGTGACCGCGTATTTCAATGCCCGCGCCGGCGAGGCCGCCGAGGCCCTGCTCGGCATTACCGACCAGCGCGCGCAGCGGGCGAAGAATCAGATGGTCAGGACCGCCTACGAGAAGCTGCGCCCCATGGCCAAGAAGCACACCGAGGCGGCCATCCCGCGGGTCGCCAAGCTNNGGCCGGCCGGGCTTGCCGCCGCGCTTGGCGCCAGGCTTGGCCTTGCCGTCGTCGAGGTCGGCGAAGGATTCCACCTTCTCCTCCTTGTAGAGCTCTGCCTCGCGCTCGAAGAAGTCGGTCTCGACGGTCGAAAAACTGCCGCTCGGCCGAGTCTTGGGGCCCGGGGTCGGCCGGCTGTCGCTGCGGCGAAGGGGGACGGGCCGGCTGTCGCTCCGGCGGGGCGCGGCCGGCTTGGGTGTCCCTGGGGCCTCGCCGGAGAGCGATGGATCGATGTGGAATGAGGATGACTTGGTCGCAGGCTTGCCCGTGGTATGGATCGTTCTGCCGGAGGAGGTCACGTGCATCTCCCCGGTCACTCGCGTTCCGGGCGCCTCGGGCTTGGTGACGATGGCCGCAGGCGTCTGTGGTCCATGGGCCTGCGGTGGCGAAGCCAGCGAGGTGTCGAGCTGGATGGACACGCGGCCCGTCGGGATGACCTGCGTGGCGGTTCGCCGCGAGGGGCCCACATGCAGCTCGCCGGTGATGGGAGATGCGCTGCTTGCCAGCGGGTCCGCGGCCTGGGCCGACGCCGCCACCGGCGTGGCGGGCAGGGGCGTCCTCAGGTCCTCGGCCTCGATGGATTCGATCACCACGGATCGGCGCGCGCCCACCGCGGGCACGGTGGGTTGGGTTGGCCGCACATGCTGGCGCGAGTCGATGACGCCGGCAGCCTGCGTGACGGTCCCGGCGGGATGGATAGTGGCGAGCGGGGAGGGCGACTGCGGAACGACGGCGCCGCTCGATTGCGTGGCGAGCGCCGCCGCGGCAGAGGCTGCGGCGACGGGAACCACGGGTTCGACGGTGGCGAGCGGGAAAGGCGACGGTGGAGTGATGGGAGCACTTTCCTTCGCGGCATGTTCCGGCGCAGCCTGCGTGGAAGCCGCGGGCGCGGCGGGGGTGTGCGCTGCGGGCGCCGGCGCGGTCGCCGGCATCTGCGCCGCCGGGGCCGCGATGGGTGCTGGGGCGGAGGTGCCGGCAATCGCCGCAGGGACACCAATCTCCAGCGTTCGATGGCGGGTGTGGCTGCCTCCTGCAGGTGGCGCGGCGGCCACACCACTTGGCGCGGATTGCTTGGCCGGCTCCGGGGGCGGCGCCTTGACTTCATCCTGGGGCGGCTGGGTCGGCGGAACGGGCGTCCGCAGAATCGGCGTGGACAGGGGAAAGCCGCCGATGGGCGCTGGCATCGGCCAAGCGGAGGGCGGGGCGAGACCCACGATGCGGGCGGTGTCCAGGAAATCCTCGCCGGCCGTGATCACCACGGGCTTGCCGTCGCTGCGCGTGAGGATGCCAAGCTCGGCCAGCCGGCCCAGGATCCGCACGGTGTCGAGCACGCGGAAGGGGCTTTCGTCGATGATGTCCGAGAGCGCGCGGTTGCCGTTGCACAGGCGAACCACCGGCGTCACCTCGGCGGGAACCGCGCCGGAGGCTTGCTTGAGCCGCTCCTGGTTCGCGGAGTAGACCGCGCTGCCCGGGCCGATCTCCTTCATGGCGTGCGCGAAATCACGCTGGAACCGATCCATCTCCTCCAGAAACTCGTTCGCCGTCTGGTGCAATTGCCTGCGTCGAGGCACCTGGCGGAGGCGCAGTTCCAGCCTGCCGTCGTTCCAGATCATGAGGTGCTGAACCGCGGCCATGCCTTGCAGAGGGCCGACCGAGGCCGCGGTCAATTCGCCCTCGTGAAACATGATCTCGCCCGCACGCCCGTTGCGCTCGAGGCGGAGGTGCCCGGAACGGGCGAGGCCGTTCATGCTGCGCACCACCGCTAGCGTCTTGCTGCTGGTGACGGGAGACCGGTAGCACGGTTCCTCCCTGGTCTTCTCCGCCGCCGCGGTCCCCGCGGCGACCAGCAACTCGCTCGCGGTCAACACGTCGCGCACGAAAGCCGGCAGGGGCAGGAGATCGGCCTCGCCAGTTTCCTTGAGCGGCTGGCGCAGCTCTTCGGGCCCCAGCGCGAGCACGGGCAGGGTGCGAAAGGCCTCCTTGGCGCGCAACTGACGCAGCAGCGAGTGCGCCTTCTCGTGCTCGCTACGCGAGGCGACGACCACGATTCCCGCGCCCGAAGCCTTGACCAGCAGGGTCGCGGTTTCCGGCGACGGGCACGCTGTTATCCGCCATTCGGCGCCCTGGAAGCCGTAGACGAGGGCTTCCAGGCCTTTGGGATCCGCGTCGACGATGAGGACTGCGTGAGGGCTGGGCATGACGAGATGGGACTCTACGTCGGGATTCGGCAGATGGGGGCTCCGTGCACACTGCACGGACAAGTCAGGGGAGGGGCAGTGGAGAAGACCGTCAATCGATTGATCGCGTCGCGCGAGGTGGCCCGTTCTGGGCTAGGCCATACTGGAGGTGCCGCCCGGATTTGAACCGGGGAATGAGGGTTTTGCAGACCCTTGCCTTACCACTTGGCCACGGCACCGGACTTCGCCCTCTTTATGTAGCACATGGGGCGACCGGGTGGTCAACCCGGAACGAGAAATCTGGTCGCGTGGGGAGCCGCCGAGCTTTGCACCCGGCCTTCTGGCCTGCGAACCATCGCGCGAGAGGGTGCCCGCGTCCCTCACCGGCCGCGCTACGCGCGTCCGCCTCTGTGTGCCCAGCATGGGCGAT
>PNBO01000423.1:17344-29749 GCA_003136095.1 Myxococcales bacterium | reverse complement strand
ACGGCAGCTTCGAGATCCCGTCGGATCTGACCTGGTCGGGCGCGCCCCAGCTCAACTGGGACGAGAAGACCCAGAACTGGAACCCCAAGGACGCGAGCTTCAACAAGACCCTGCACGTGAAGGTGAAGACGGTGGGCCAGGATCTGGGCGTGGCCGGGGCCCTGGCGCGCACCCTGCTGTTCCATGCCGCGAAGTCGGGCGAGCATGCCCCGGCCAAGCTGGCCAAGGAACTCCTCGACCGGATGTGGAAGAAATTCCGCGACGACAAGGGCGTGGCCGGTCCGGAGACGCGCACCGATTTCAAGCGCTTCGGCGACAAGATCTTCATCCCGGCCGGGTGGCAGGGGCAGATGCCGAATGGCGATCCGATGGACGCGAATTCTACCTTCGCCAGCATCCGCACCCGCTACACCAAGGATGCGCAATGGCCCAAGATCGAGGCCCACCTGCGCGGCGGCCCGGCGCCGACCTTCACGTATCACCGCTTCTGGGCACAGGCCGACATCGCGCTGGCCAACGCCACCTTCGCCATCCTGTATCCCGACGGCATCAAGGCGCCGCCCACCCCCAGCCCCGAAGCCAAGGGCAAGAACAAACCCGCCAAGCCCGCCAAGGCCAAGAAGAAGTAGGCCCGGAGTTTTCACCACAGAGAGCGCAGAGGGCGCAGAGGTCGGAAGGGAAGGGGTTTCCGGATCTCAGATCCGAACCATTTCCTCCTCTCAAGCTCTGTGCTCTCTGCGCTCTCTGTGGTGAGATCCGTTCTTGGCGCGCGAAGCGAGATCTAGCGGCCTTTTTGTGGTATCCATGGCCCTCCGTTGGCCCAAGTGGAGAAGACATTCATGATTCGCACTGCATTGATCGGAACCGTTCTGCTGTCCCTGTTCGCGCGACCCATTCGCGCCGAAGAAGTAAAACTTGGCTTCGTGGATCTCCGGCGCGCGCTGGCCGAGACCGATGAAGGCAAGAAGGCTCGCGCCACTCTCAAGAAGGACTTCGACAAGAAGCAGAAGGAGCTCGACGAGCAGCAGGAAGAGGTCAAGAAGGCCATCGAGGACTTGAACAAAAAGCGCACCCTGCTGCCGGCCGAAACGGTTCGGCAGAAAGAGGCCGAGCTCCAGGAGCGCGTGGGCAAGGTGCAGCAGACGTACATGCGGCACCAGCAGGATCTCGCGGGGAAGGAAGAGGAGGCCACCGCGCCCATCGTCGAGCGCTTGCAGCGAATCATCGCCAAGATCGCGGCGGCGGAGAATTTCACCATGGTGCTCGACAAGAGTGCGGGTGTGGTGTTTGCCAAACCCCATCTCGACCTGACCAACGAGGTCATTCGCCGCTTCAACGCGGGAGAAGAGAAGGGCGCGGCGCCGGCCAAGAAAGCCGCCGCCGACGCGAAGAAGCCCGCTGCCGACGCGAAGAAGAAATAGCTCGGTCGCGGGGAACCCCATGGACACCATGGATATCCTGGCCATCCAGGCGGTGCTTCCCCATCGCTATCCTTTCCTGCTGGTCGATCGCGTGGACTCGCTCACCGGCGAGAAGATTGTCGCGCGCAAGATGGTGACCGGGAACGAGCCGTTCTTCCAGGGGCACTTTCCCGGTAACCCCATCATGCCCGGGGTTCTTATCCTGGAGGCCCTGGCCCAGGCGGGGGCCCTCCTGGCCGCGCCGCAAGTCGGGTTCGACCCGTCTCGCGACGCCATCTTTCTCATGTCCATGGACAAGGTGAAGTTTCGCAAGCCGGTCGTGCCCGGCGATGCGCTGGTCCTCGAGGTCGTTCCCCTGCGCAAGGGGGAGGCGGTGTGGAAGATGCGTGGCGAGGCGAAGGTCGGGGACATGGTCGTGGCCGAGGCTGAGATTGTCGCCGGCATCAGGAAACTCCACGAGGGTTGATCGCCGGTGGTGGCGAAGTTCTGGTAGACCCGTGCGCATGCTTCATTCCCCAAAGGCTTGCTGGGGTGCCGGGCTGGCCGTCCTGGCCCTGTTGCTGGCCGGGACATCTTGCCGGCGCCCGCGGTTCCCGCCGCGCGGGGACGCGGCCGCGGTGGTGGTGGTTGTCCCGCGCAAGGACGCCGCCGGCCCACCGAAGGTGATCGAGCAGGAGCCCAACGACAGTCCTGAGCAGGCCCAAATCCTGGCCATCAACGCGGAATGGCCGGTGGTCAGCCTGGAAGGCAGCTTGTCGGCGCCCGGCGAAGCGAAGGGCAAGGACGTGGACGTGTTCAAGTTCCTCGTGCCGGGCAGCCGGCTGGAGCCAGCCCCGGCCCCGCCGTCCGCGGATTCCGGTCGAACGTCCGACGATCCACGCGCGCTGGCTCGTCGTCTGTCGCTCGATATCGCAGCCGAAGGCGGAGCCGGGCTCTCGGTCCAGATCCTCGACGAAGCCCTGAAGTCCATGGCAGCCATCTCGGTCGAGTCGGGCGAAACGGCGGGTATGCCCAACATCGCGGTATCGCCGGGCCGCATCTACTACTTCCGCATCAAACCCGTGGTGGCCAAGGCTGCCAAGCCCGCCAAGGCCGCCAAGGCCGAGGACGTCCCAGTCCCGGCCTGCAACTACAAGCTAACGGTGCAAATCGGGGATTTCGAGATCGCCGACGAGCGCGAGCCCAACGACACCCGCGAAACGGCCAACCCGGTGGCGGTGGTGGGTACCGCGGAGTTGGCCGGGTACCACGGCTGGCATCACGACCAGGACTTTTACCGCATCGCATCGCCAGAGGTCCTGTCCGGGATGGACGTGGATCTCGATGCCGTGGAAGGAGTGGCGGCGAGCCTTCAGGTCTTCGACGGCAGCGGCGGGCGGCTTGCATTCGGCAAGGGGCGCAAGGGCGAGCGTCTTGCGCTGCGCAACGTCACCGTCCGGGCCGCTACGGCGGACAGCGACGTGGCCTCGCGCAACGTCTACGTCATGGTCCGCGGCGAGTCTGGCTACAACCGCCATCAACGCTATGTCTTGCGGATTACCCTCGCTGCGCCAAGGTTGGATGCCGAGGTCGAGCCCAACGACAGCCCCGAGAGCGCGACACCGGTGAAGGATGGCACCATCTCGGGCTTCCTCCCGGTGGGCGACGTCGACTACTTCCGCTACGAAGGGGAGGGGCAACGGGACGTCAACTTCGAGGTTGCGTTTCCGGCTCGCGTGCGCGGCAAGCTGGGGGCGTTCCGGCCGGGAAACTCGCAGCCCATCGGGGCGGCCGAGGCGGAGAAAGCGCGGCAGACCGTGGTGCTTCCCGGAATCGCCACCTTGGGCCAACCCGTCGTGCTCCGCGTCTCGCAGGGCAAGGCCGACGGCAATGCCAATGATCCCTACACCCTGAATATCACCAGTGTTCCATCGTCTAATCAGAAAACCGGAGCTGCGAATCCGCAATCTCCGGTCCCCTCCAACTAAGAGCTGCCCTCGGATCCGCCGATGGGAGCAACGCAGTGGCGGGTTGCGCATCAAATGACTAAAGCGCGATGGAGACCAAACGGAACATTCAGATGGGAACCCTCGAAGGGGTCCCATGCCCTGCCGCGATGGTCCGCGCCCAGCAAAGCTCGGCGTCTCCCCACGCGGTCAGGACCGAATCCTGGAAATCTTTGCGGGGCCAGCCAGGTACACCGCGACAAGCTTGTCAGGGGGTGGGCGGGAATGGCAGCGGACGATCGATCGACGGGCGGAAGGGAACGTGCGCCCAAACACTGAAACTGGCAGAGGGAGCACATGAAGAGGGCAAGCAACTTGACTGCCGGGCCGCGATGTTGCAAGCCATAATCATAGGCAGGGAAATTCCGATGTTGGAGCCATGGATCATTGACGAAATCCGACGCCGCGAGGAAGAGCGGCGGCGCGGTGAGCGTCCCCAACTCGAGCTCCCCGTGCCTGAAGCCGGCTGGCCGAATGAAGGGGATGCGGACGACAGCCACGGCGAGCAGGGCGACAAGGCTCCGGAACGCGGCGTGGTAATTATCGGCATGTAGAGCGGCCCCAGGCCTCGACGTGGCCATTGCCGCATCGCTCCGTGAGCTGGTGGATTTTTGGCTCTCCGGCCAAAAGGGCCTTATCAAGGGGGTATGACACCGGAGCAACCCTGCCAGAACCGCGATTTTCGAATCCACAGATTGATCGGCCGCGAGGCCGAGAAACGGGGTCTCTACGCCGCCCTTGATCGGGCCGTGAGATTCGAGGCGCCCCAGTTCGTGACCCTTCTGGGTAGTGCTGGGATGGGCAAGACCCGCCTGGTGACCGACTGGCAGAAGGCGGTCGAGGAGGAGGGGGAGTTTCGCTGTGTGCGCGTCTCCGCCATTGGCGGAGGGGAGGGTGCCGAGCCTATCGGGCTGGTGGGACAGTTGCTGCGGGCGCGTATCGGCATCGCGGACCAGATGGACACGGCTGCCGCCGTGGCCCTCTTCCGCGGCGAGCTGCAGGCGGTTTTTGGGGATCGCCGGGTGTCGGAGATCGCCGGCCTGCTGGGTGGTTTCATGGGGCTTGGGGCCATGGAAAGCCAGCTCGTGCAGTCGCTGGCCATGCGGCCGGAGCAGCACGGGGACCTGTCACGCGCGGTGCTCTGCCGCTTCCTCGAGGAAGACGCGCGCAAGCGGCCCACGTTATATTTGATCGACGATGGCCACCTGGCCGATGTCGAGGCGCTGGAAATGCTCCTCCGCTTGCGCACCGAGCTAGGCGAAGCGCCCCTGGTTTTTGTCGTGGCCGCGCGCCCAGAGTTGTTCGTACGCCAGCCCAACTGGAGCCGGGTGGAAGGCAGCCACGTGCGTATCGACCTTTTGCCCCTGGCGCCGCTCGAGATGGAGATCTTCGTTCGCGCCGCGCTCGGCGCCGAGGAGCTCGCGCCTGGTCTGGCCGAGCGCGCCGCCCTCGAATCGGGCGGCAACCCGTTCTTGCTCATCGAGTTGCTTGCCGCGTATCACGAGCACGGCATTTTGGCCTGCGACACGCAGAACGCCTGGCTGTTCGACGACGATCGCGCCGAACGCGAGGGGGCGGCGCTTTGCCCGGAGCTCAAGGCCACCTCGCGCGTGGCGGAGCTGTCCCCCAGCGAGCGCGACCTGCTCGCCCGCGCCGCGGCCATGGGCGGCATTTTCTGGACCGGCGGTCTAGTGGCCCTCGGCCGACTGGGGGCCGAGCCGTGGGATCCAACCTTGGTCTTCGCGCCGGACCCGGCCATCGAGGAAACCAAGCGCATGGTGGCGCTGCTCGCCGAGCGCGGCTACCTCAAGAGGGCCGAATCCAGTTTCATGGGCGACGAGATCGCGTGGTGCTTCGCGGATGCGGACGAGCGCATGCTGCTTGCATCCACCGTCGACCCCGAGATCTCTCGCCGGCGCAAGCGCTTCGCGGCGCAGTGGCTGGAGGCGCGTCTGAGCAAGGCGCCACCGGTCGAGCAGCTCCAAAACATCGCCGTGCTCTACGAGGAGGGTGGCGATGCTCCCCGGGCCAGCCATCGTTTCATCGCCGCGGCGGATGAAGCTAGCCGCGTGCAAGACTACGAGCGGGCACGGTCGCTCTACACGCGGGCCGTGCGCCTGCTCGACGCCGACGAGTCGCTCCTCAAGATGGAAGTTNNCCGGGCAAGGGCGGCGCCGCGCATTCACGCATCGGGCGGGTCTACCGTTCGCTCGGCGACTATCGCCTGGCGGTCCAGCACCTCGACATGGCGCATCTGCTCTTCGATCTGGGCGGTGACCGGCCCGGGGTGGCGGCCAGCCTGGACGATATCGGCCGCGTCTACTACCTGGTGGGCAAACCCGACGAGGCCCTGCGCTGCCATCGGGCGGCACTCGCGATACGCGTCGAGCTCAAGGACGAACGAGGCCGCGCTCTGACCCTGGCGTGGATCGGACTGGTCGAGGCGCAAATGGGGCGTCTCGGGCTGGCGCAACAGAGCTTCGAGTGCGCCCTCGCCATCAGCCAGGCCACCAAGGATCCCCATGGCATCGTCTTCACGTTGCTGGATCTCGGCGCCCTGACCCGCGAGGCGGGGCATCCCAAGCTGGCGCAGCAGCTGCTCTCGCAGGCCAGGGACGTTTCGCGGACCCTCGGTGATCGCTTGACCGAGTGCCAGCTCGCCCTGCAGATCGGCGACTGCTTGCTGGCGCAAGGCGAGCACAAGGCGGCCGAGAACGAGATGCGCGCGGCCAAACTGATCGCGCAGAAGTTCGGTGCGCGCCGGCTTCTGGCCGAATCCGACCGCGGCTTGGCGGAAATCCACCTTGCCCTGGGCGACTTTCTGGCGGCGCGCGACCACGCGGCGTGGGCGGCTGGCGAGGCGGAAAAGATGGGCGCGGCGCCGCTGCTCGGCACGGCCTTGCGCGTGCTCGGCACGGCGCTGGCGGCGGGCGCGCCCGGCGACTGCGACCGGGGCGGGCCGCGCGAGGTCTTCGATCGCGCCGTCGAGATGCTTGCCAGCTCGGGCGCCGAGCTGGAGCTCGGCCGGACCTTCGCGGCCTACGCTGATTTCGAGGAGAAGATCGGAAGGCGGGAGGCGGCCGAGAAGCTGCGCGATCGTGCCTTCGGCATCCGCCGCACCGCCGGGCTGAAGACACCCGACCGCGACGTCGTCCACACCCAAGAGGCGACCCTGCAGTAGGGCGGGGCCAGGTATTTTTCACCACAGAGAGCACAGAGGACACAGAGACCGGACCGGAAGGGAAGGGGTTCGGATTTTGGGGCCGGCAGTGGCTTCGTCAGTGGATCGGTGTGCGGCTGTGCGATTCGTCCATCCGCTTGCCTGATCGGCTGGCCGCGTGTTTGAAGCGCGCGCCGAGGTCAGGCGGGGCTGACTGTGCGCGTGGCCGACGCGAGAGCAGGTGGCTGCCAAAGACACAGCAGCTTGCGCCGAGATCCGAACCCTTCTTCCTCCGGCTCTGTGTCCTCTGTGTTCTCTGTGGTTAACCCTCCGGTGCCCCCAAGCAGAAGGGCCCGGATTTTTCAACCCGAGCCCTCTGCGCTCTCTCTGCGCCTCTGTGGTGAAACCTAGCTAGCTACTTCTTCTTGAGGTCGTCGAGCTTGACTAGCAAGCGGTCGACGGACCACTTGGGGACCAGCACGATGTCGGCCTGGGCGCCGACCTGGACGAAGTAGTTCGCCTTGTCGCTGGTCTCGTTGCCCACCTTGAACTGACAACCGTGCCCCTTCACGCTCGACTTCGCGGCGATGGTCGCCTTGGGCTTGGCCAGTCCCGTGGCCTTGGGCGAGTTGTCCTCGGCGAAGCCCTGGCCCTTCCAGTCGGAGAAGGCGTTGGTGAGATTCGAGATCTTGCTGTCGTCCGCGGTGAAGCCGGCGGGCTTGGTCGCTTTCCAGGCGTTGCCCTGCTTGGCCAGGGTGAAGGTATCCTTATCGTGCGTGACGGCAACCTCGGTGAGCTCTTCGGCCTTGAGGCTGCAGATGGTCTTGTCGCGGTACTCGATGGGCCGCTTGTTCATGCGCTCGAGGTTGTACTTCTTGACCAGGAAGACCTGCGGCTTGTCGGCCACCTTCACGTACCAGTCTTCCTCCCCCTTCTTCTTGCCCACCAGCGCGGTCTGCTGCTTGCCATTGCGCAGGCTGACCGTGATGGTGAGCTCCGGCGAATCGAGCCCGGTGTCCTCCAGTTTGGCGTCGTCGGCGAAGTCATTGGCTTTCCAGGTCGCAAGCTGCGACGCCACACCGGTCGCCACGCTCTTGTCGAAGGGCTCGACCTTCACGCTCGATTCCACCACCTGCCATTCCGGGGCGGGGCCGGCATCGGTCGGCGCCGGCTTGCGCAGCACGATCTTGGCGCCGCTCTTGGTCGCGACCTCGAGCTTCTCGGCGTCCTTCTCCTCGAAGCTAGTGATGGTCTTGTCACGCCAGGCGCTGGTGTCCTTGTCGAGCTGGTACTTGAGGATGTTTGACACGGCCCACACCTCATTCTTGCCCTCCAGCCGGACCATGGTCATCTGGTTGGTGGTCTTGCCGATGCGCAGGTCCGCGAGCGTCTGCTCGCCTTTCTTGATGACCACGCGCAGCCCGTCGTCGCCCAGCTCGAACTCGGCCTGCCGGCTCTTCTGGTCCGACACGATGTTGCCGAAGTCCATCTTGGCGATGGACTCGAAGGCCAGCTTGGCGGCGTCCTTGTCCGCCGCGTAGGCGATGGGCTTCACAATCTTGTACGCCTCGGCCTCTTTCTTGAGGGTCGTGGTGGCTTTGCCCTTGGTCACCTCCAGGGTGTCGAACCCGTCGGCGGTGAGCTTGGGGATGGGACGGCCGGAGCCGCTGGTGGGCGCGGTGCCCTTCTCGGGCGAGCGCAACAGGAGCACGGTGGCGAGAATGAGGCCTGCGAAGACCAGGCCGGCGATCAGGGTCTTGCGATTCATCGTCTACCTCAAATGACTAGAGTCTTTGGTTGCCGCGGTTCGAGCGGCGCACGCGCCAGCGCAGGACGCCGAACAAGCAGAAGGCGACCGGCAGGCCAAGAATGTTGGTCCATTGAATGACGGCGGCCTTGCGCTCCGACACCGCCGGGAGCTGGCGGGCGTCCATGGTCTTGGAACGCAGGGGGATGAGGGCCTCGTCCTCGACCGTCCAGCCAATGGCATTGTAGAGAAGCTGGGCGCCGGCCGCGTACACCGGCATGAAGCGCGCGAGCTGGGTCCAGTCGTCGCTGGTGAAGGCCGCGTTGCCGACCACGACTAGCCGGACGGGCTTCTGCGACTCGGAGAGGGGGGCCTTGTCGGCGGCGGAAACCGCAGCCGCCGGCGCGCTCACGAAGGCGCTCTTGAGCGTGCCCTGGTAGGCATAGCCGAAGACGTACGATCGCAGGGTTTCCTTGCCCTGCTCGAATTTCATCTCGGGGCTGATGAGGGCGAAGCCCGAGTGCTTGTAGCTGGCCGGCGACGACGACGCCAGCTTCCAGACCGTGGCGCCGGCCGGCACGTTGCCGCCCGCGAGCGGCCCGGTCAGGTCGACCGGGCTGGCGTACGGGAAGATGAGGCCACGCACACCCTCGAGCACCGATAAGCCGGGGGCCTTTTCCGTCGCGGCCGCCACGAAGGCGGGCAGAGTAAGCAAGGCGCGGCGATTGCCACCCACGTCCATCACGCCCGGGGCCGCCGCCTGCGGATCGATGACGATGTCCTTGCCGATCTTGAAGCCGTAGGCTTCGAGAATCTTGTCCAGCCCGTGGTCGTTGCCTTGCAGCATCTTGATGCTTTCCATGCCGTGCGCGCCGGCGCCCTGGGCCGCCATGCCGGGGGCGAGGATCACCGCGCCCTTGCCGGTCATGAGGAAGCGGTCGATCTCGCGCTGCCCCTTCTCGTCGATGCTTTGATGCGGGCCCGCGATGACCAGCGCGTCGACGTCGGCCCCGATCTCGGCCGAGGACGGGTTGATGGTGGTAACGTCGAACTCTTGCTCGAGGTCCTGCTTGACGGCTTGCAGGCCCTGGTTGAGATCGCTCTCGCCGTGCCCGGTGGCGAAGGCGATCTTCTTCTTCTTGATGGTCATTTTCTTGATGAGCGACGAGAGCTGATACTCGAGGCCCGCGTCGCTGACGATCTGGGGGATGGCCTCGGTCTTGTCGCCGTACTGCAAGCACAGGCCGAGATAGTAGGCGCCCAGCTCGAACTTCGAATTGGACAGCTTCTGGATCTGGACCTTGTTCACCTTGCAGCGGCCGGCCTCTTCCTCGTACTTCTTGTCCGCCGCGGGATCCACCGCTTCCCAGCGGAAGCGGCCGCCGGAGCTCGACTTGTAGTCGTCGAGCTTGTCGCGCACGTCGCGCGACAACCGCTTGATCTCGGGCGGCAGATCCCTGGAGATGAAGGCCTTGACCGACATGTAGTCGGGCAAGGCCTTGACGAGAGCTTTGGACGACTGCGATAGGGTGTAGATGCGCTTCTCGGTCAGATCCAGCCGGCCGAAGAGGCGCGTACCGATGAGGTTGACCAGCACCACCGCGCCCGCGACGAACGCGGCGTAGAGAAGGGCATTCGATGCGTAGCTGCGCTTCTTGTGGGAAATCGACATGGCGAGGCTCCCTTCCTTACTTCCACTTACGCGATTCGAGGGAGGCCGTGGCGATGACCAGGGCGACCACCATCAAAGACACGTAGAACAGTACGTCGCGGGAATCGACGACCCCGCGACTCAAGGACTCGAAGTGGTTGCCCATGCTGAGGAACGCGAGCACGGGCGCCAGCCAGTCGGGCGCGTACTGCACGATCTGCCCGAAGATGAAGAGCGCGAACGAGATGGCGAAGGACAGGATGAAGGCCACGATCTGGTTGCGCGTCAGGGACGAGGACATGACCCCGATGGCGACGTAGGCGCCGCCCATGAGGAGCAGACCCAAGTATCCGGTCAGCATCGGCCCCTTGTCGATGGGGCCAAGCAGCGAGAGCGTCACGGCGTAGAACATGGTCATGCCCACGATGGCAGCCAGCATGGCCAGGCCTGCCAGGAACTTGCCCAGCACGACCTCCCAGTCGCGCACCGGCATGGTGATGAGCATCTCCAGGGTGCCGCTGCCCTTCTCCTCCGCGATGAGGCGCATCGTGATGGCCGGGATGATGAAGGTGAAGACCAGTGGCGTGAGGTTGAAGTAGTAGCGCAGCTCGGCCTGCTTCTCGAGGAAGAGCTGGCTCCAGAAAAGGTAGCCCGCGATGAGCATGAAGACCGTGACCACGATGTAGGCCACGGGCGAGTTGAAGTACGCCCTGATTTCGCGCTTGGCGACGGTGGTGGTGGTGCTCATGATTTGCTCTCTTCCCCGGTGGTGAGGTTGCGGAAGACGTCCTCGAGGCTCGCCGCCTGGCGGGTCAGCTCGAGCAGGATCCACTTGCTGTCCACGGCGGCCTGGTAGAGCGCCTTGCGCAGGTCGCTTTTGGCGGAGCCATCGATGGCGAAGGTGTGCGTCTTGGGCTCGCCGTCGACCTTCTCGCAGCCCACCACTCCGGAGAGCGCGGCCAGCTTGCTCTTGATGGCGTCGGGAGCGGCGCCGTTGGCCTCGATCACCAGACGGTAGCGCGTGGCCTTCTCGCGGGCGCGCAGCTCGTCCGGGGTGCCGTCCGCGACCAGCTTGCCGCCGCTGATGATGAGCATGCGGCTGCAGGTGGCCTGCACCTCGGGCAGAATGTGGGTCGAAAGGATGACCGTCTTCTCCTTGCCTACCTCTTTGATGAGGGTGCGGATCTCGGCGATCTGGTTGGGGTCGAGGCCGCCCGTCGGCTCGTCGAGGATGAGGATGTCGGGATCGTGCAACATGGCCTGCGCCAGGCCCACGCGCTGCCGGTAGCCCTTGGAGAGCTCGCCGACCAGCTTGCCCGCGACTTCCACCAGGCCGCAGCGGCCGCCGATCTCCTTGATGCGTGCCTGCACCCGGTCGCCCTTCATGCCATGCATGCTGGCGGCGAAGTCCAGGTGCTCGAGCACCGTCATGTCCCTGTACAGGGGTGTGTCTTCCGGCAGGTAGCCGACGCGTCGCCGGACCTCCAGCGACTGGTCGAAGACGTCGAAGCCGGCGACCTTGGCGCTGCCCTGTGTGGGGGCCAGGAAGCAGGTTAGGATCTTCATGGTGGTGGACTTGCCGGCGCCATTCGGTCCCAGGAAGCCCAAGACCTCTCCCTTGTGGACGTTGAAGGATACCTGGTCCACGGCGCAGTTCGTGCCGTAGTTCTTGGTCAGGTTCTCGACCTGGATCATCACATCTGCCATTGCGACCTCGCTCGTTTAGCCGGCCCATGAACCGATGTCCTGGCCGGCCTATTCCCGAAGGCTTGCGGTTTCCTGAGGGGCTCTCACGTACTGCGAGAACCAGGGAAATGTCAAGGTGTGGCTGGCCGATCCGTGCCGAGAATGGACCCCAGGGGATGCAGGCTGGCGATCCAGCGCAGGGCAACCTCGCGATGGGGTCCTTCCGGGGGCGCACCGCCGAGAGATTCGCGGATGACAGACATGGCTTGAACCCATGCGCTTTCTGATAGTTGTATCCCAGAGTTAAATAGATGCTTGAACTTGCTAATTGCCTCGGGGGCAAGCGCCGCCAATGGCACGGTGGGGTCGCCAAGGAGGCGCGCAACCAGCACGGTACGCGCCAGGGTTCCCGTGTCGATAGCGGCCGGGTCGATGGCGACCGCCGCGCCTGCATGGCTGGCGGCTTGGGCCATGGCCGCCAGGGACTCGGGCGAAAGCTGCGCGGGGCGAACGCCAAGCCCGGTGATGAGATCCAGCGCGGCCGCGGCCCGCTCGACCGCGTGCGTGGCGGCCGCCAGGTCGGCCAGGGTCGCGAAGGGCCGTTCCCCGGGCGCCGGCGGGTCTTCCAGGAGGCGGGGGAAGAGCGGCCGCAGCCGCGACAGGCTGGCCAGGACCTCGGCATCCTCCGCCTCGAAGATGTCGATGGTCGGGCGGAGCGGAGCAAAGGGGTTCTTGCGCACCAGGGCCACCGCCAA
>PNBO01000423.1:12666-17335 GCA_003136095.1 Myxococcales bacterium | reverse complement strand
CGATCCGCGGAAAGCGTCCGATTGGCCAGGGCGACCAGGGCGAAGTGCAGGTCGGCGAGCTCCTCGCGGTCCTGCAGCCCGGCCACCGCACGGGCGAAGGGCGTCTTGCCGGACAGCCGCTCGGTCATGACCACGGGCAGGCGCAGGAAAGCAGCATCCGCCGGCTCGCCTCGCGGTCTAGGGCTGGGCGCGGGCTCTTTGCCCACGCGGACGGAGACCGGGTCAAGCTCCTGGTAGACCGCCAGAGCTTCCTGGAAGTCCGCGAACCCCAGGTCGGCCATGCGGCCCGAACGCCAGCGAAAGGCGGTTTCTTCGAGCTCGGTGTCGCTTTCGGCGCGGACGCCCACCAGCAACCGGCGCATCATGTTGGGCGAGTACCGGTACAGGCTGTCGAGCAGGTGCTGCGTGACGCGAACCTGGTCCGGGTCGCCGCCCAGCTCGATCGCGAACAGCCGGTCCGGGGTATTCCACAGCACGCCCTGCGGCTCCTCCGGCTCTTCTTCCAGGGACAGGTCGTGAACCGTCGCCCGCTGGCGGATGAGCAAGGCGAGCAGCTCGACGTCGATGCCCTGCGCCCACGGGCCAAGCGCCTCCGGCGGCGCCTCGACGAGTGCCGCCAGCCAGTCGTCGGACTTCTCCAGGGCCACGCGATCGCGCTCCCAGATCGAGAAGTCGAGCACGGCTTGCACTTGTTCGGCGGTACCGTGGACGAGCACCTCCATCGCCTCGGGGAAGCCGAGCTCGTGGATGACGTAGAAGAACTCGTCGGGGGGCAGGGCGCGGATGGCCGACACCGGGTCGGACGACGCGAAGAGCGCGTCGGCGCGGCGGGAGCGCTGCCCGCGCACCAGCCGCTCGCGGTAGCGCGAGAGCGCGATGACGTTGTCCGGTGGAGGTGGCTGCTTGGGCTTCTTGGGCACGGGCACGCGCCCACTATGCCACGGGACCTGCTGAGAGCACGGAGGGGAATGCGAGCACAGTGGCCGCCGATTCCCGTGGCTGCCGGGGCATTGACTCTTGGGTGGGGTTCGGCGATACAGCCAGGCAACATGCATCTTCTGCCCAGGGAAGAATCCTTCTTCGACGATTTCCAGCAACACGCAGAAAAGACCGTGGAAGGGTGCCGCACCTTCGTCGAGATGGCCCAGGGCAAGGTTCCACCCGCCGAGGCCTGCCCGAAGATCAAGGTCATCGAAAACGAGTGCGATCACATCACCCACCACGTGGTCGAGCGCCTGCACAAGGTCTTCATCACGCCCATCGACCGCAACGACATCTTCCGCCTCATTTCCAAGATGGACGACGTGATGGACTTCGTCGAGGCGGCGGCCATGCGGGTGTCGCTCTACGGCGTCAACGGCAACAACAAGGAGCTCTGGGATCTGGGGCGAACGCTCCTGGCGGGCTCCGAGCGCATCGCCGAGGCGGTGGCCGGCATGCGCAACCTCAAGCACCCTGAGCTCATCCTGGAGAAGTGCGTGGAGATCAACCGCCTCGAGAACGAGGCCGACGTGCAGCTTCGCTGCGCCATCGCCAAGCTCTTCACCGAGGAGAAGAATCCCATCGAAGTCATCAAGTGGAAGGAGATCTACGAGCTGATGGAGACCGCCACCGATCGCTGCGAGGACGTGGCGAACATCATCGAGGGCGTGGTCCTGGAGAATTCGTAGAGGCGCCGTGGATCACAAGTTGCTCATGGTCAGCGCGGTGGTCGCCGCGGCTCTGGCCTTCGATTTCATCAACGGATTCCACGACGCCGCCAATTCCATCGCCACGGTCGTGTCGACGCGCGTCCTGACCCCGTTCCAGGCGGTGCTCTGGGCGGCCTTTTTCAACTTCGCTGCGTTCGCCGTCTTCAATCTCCACGTGGCCGGCACCATCGGCAAGGGCATCATCGATCCGAACGTCGTCGACATGCCGGTGATCATTGGCGCGCTGGGCGGGGCCATCGGCTGGAACCTGCTGACCTGGTGGTGGGGGTTGCCGTCGAGCTCGTCGCACGCCTTGGTCGGCGGCCTCATCGGTGCTGGCGTGTCCAAGGCCGGGCTCGGGATCTTGGGTTGGAGCAAGATCAGCGTCATCGCGATGTTCATCGTCGTGTCGCCCGTCATCGGCTTTCTTGGTGCGGCCTTGATGATGATCGCGAGCTCGTGGCTTCTGCGCAGGGCCAATCCCGGCAAGGTGGATCGTTGGTATCGGCGGCTGCAACTTCTTTCCGCCGCGGCCTTCAGCCTCAATCACGGCGGCAACGACGCCCAGAAGACCGTGGGCATCATTGTCGTGCTGCTCTACTCGCAAGGGTACCTGGGCGACCACTTCCCTGGCGCCCACGAGATCCCCACTTGGATCGTCCTGAGCTGCTTCCTGGCCATGGGGGTCGGTACCATGTCGGGCGGCTGGCGTATCGTCAAGACCATGGGTATGCGGCTGACCAAGCTGCGTCCCTATGGTGGCTTCTGCGCCGAGACGGGCGGCACGATGGGGATCCTGCTCGCGACCCTTCTCGGGATTCCGGTGTCGACAACCCACACCATCACCGGGGGAATCGTGGGCGTGGGGTCCTTGCTGAACCGAGGGAAGGTCCGCTGGGGCGTGGCCGGAAGAATCGTCTGGGCCTGGATCTTCACTATCCCCGCGGCGGCTACGATCAGCGCGGTCACCTACTTCGTCGCCCGCGCGCTCGGGGCCTGACTGCGCCCGCGCTAGGATGGCCCCGTGCTTTCCCGCGTTCTCGGCACGATTCGCGAGCACGGCCTGCTGGCAAAGGGCGACCGTGTGCTCGTCGCGTTCTCGGGCGGCCCGGACTCCACCGCGCTCCTGCACGTTCTGGCGAAGCTGGCGCCGCGTCTGGGCTTCACCCTGACCGCGGCCTCGGTGGATCATGGGCTGCGCCCGGAATCGGCCGAGGAGGCGCGCGAGGTGGGGCGGCGCTGCCGGCGCATGGGGGTCGCTTGCGAGGTGGTGGTCGTCGACGTGGTCCAGGCCCGGCGGCCGCATGTGTCCGTGCAGGAAGCCGCCCGCAACACACGCCTGGCCGCGCTCGAACGCGCCGCCGCTCGCCTCGATTGCACGAAGATCGCGCTCGGTCACACCGCTGACGATCAGGCCGAAACGGTGCTCTTCCGCATCCTGCGCGGGACGGGGATCGCCGGGCTGGCCGGCATTCCCTACCAGCGGGGGCTCTTCGTCCGCCCCCTGCTCGACGTGCGGCGCGCGGAGCTCCTCGCCTATTTGGCCAAACGCAAGATCGACTTCCTCTCCGATCCCTCGAACGCGAATCGTCGCTACGCGCGCTCGCGCATCCGGCACGACGTGCTGCCGGCGCTGGCGCGGGAAAATCCCCGTGTCGTCGAGGCGCTTCTCTCGCTGGCCCGGCAGGCCCGCGGCGTGCCGTCGCGACCGTGGCTCGGCTGCCTGCCCAAGAATGTCTATGTGCCCCGGCGAGCGCTCGACGTCGTCGATCGCCTGGTCCGCAAGGGCGCGGGGACGCACACGGTCGTGGTGGGCGGTGGCGCGCTCACGGTCGGCTATGGCCGGGTGACATGGGTGCCGTCGACCGACGGGACGTCCAGCGTGGTCGGGGTGTCGCCGCTGCCGCCGCCCACCATCACGGGACCGGGGACCTACCGCCTCGCAGAGCCGCCGGCACCTGCCATCGAGATCACACGGGGGGGCAGGGGGACCTGGCCGGGCGGCAACCGGGCGTGCTTCGATCCATGCAAGATCAGGTGGCCGCTAGAGCTGCGCGCTTCGCAACCTGGGGATCGCATGGCGCCCCGGGGCGGGCGGGGCTCGCGCAAGCTGTCTGACTTGCTCATCGACGCCAAGATTCCTCGCGCCGCCAGGCCGGCGCTGCCCGTGCTTTGCGACGCCGGGGGGACGATTCTTTTCGTGCCTGGCCTGCGCCCGTCGGAACGCGGGCGTCCCGGCGCGGAAACGCGCGAATGGTTCGAGGTGCGTCTGGCGCGTTGACGGGGACCCTTTTGGTGTCAATATCTGGAGTATAACCACATGGTAAGGAAACCGGGTGCGTAACAGCCACAAGACCGTGCTCGTCTGGGTGATGATGATCTTCGCGTTCATCGTCGTTTGGCAGCTCATCAACCCAAGGCAGGTGGAACAGCAACTGACGTTCTCGGAGTTCATCCAGAAGGTCGAGAAGTCGCCGGCGGATTTCAAGCCGGCGCCNNAACGACGAGCCCTTCGTCACCACCGGCTTCATCGGCGAGCAGACCCTGGAAAAGCTGAACAAGGCCGGCATCAGCTACAAAATCTCGCGTGAGAGCGAGGGCGGTTTCTGGCAGCAGATCCTCATCACCTGGCTGCCGATTCTGGTCGTCGCCGTGGTTTTTCTCCTCTTCATGCGGCAGCTCCAGGTCGGTGGTGGCAAGGCCATGAGCTTCGGCAAGTCCAAGGCCAAGCTACTCTCGGAGAACCAGAAGAAGGTGACGTTCGCGGACGTGGCGGGCATCGAGGAAGCCAAGGACGAGGTCGAGGAGATCATCGCCTTCCTCAAGGACCCGAAGAAGTTCACGCGCCTGGGCGGACGGATCCCCAAGGGGGTTCTGATGATGGGACCTCCGGGTACGGGGAAGACCCTGCTCGCGCGCGCCATCGCCGGCGAAGCGGGCGTACCGTTCTATTCCATCTCCGGCTCGGACTTCGTCGA
>PNBO01000423.1:0-12642 GCA_003136095.1 Myxococcales bacterium | reverse complement strand
AACCAGCTGCTCGTCGAGATGGACGGTTTCGAGTCGAATGACGGCGTCATTCTCATCGCGGCGACCAATCGCCCCGACGTGCTGGATCCCGCGCTCCTGCGACCGGGCCGCTTCGATCGCCGCATCGTCGTGCCGCAGCCCGACGTCAAGGGCCGCGCTGGCATCCTCAAGGTTCATACCAAGAAGACGCCGCTTTCGGGCAACGTCGACCTGGACCTGGTGGCGCGTGGCACGCCCGGCTTCACGGGCGCGGATCTGGAGAACCTGGTCAACGAGGCCGCCCTGCTCGCGGCACGCAACGACAAGGACAAGCTCGATCGCTTCGACTTCGAGCAGGCCAAGGACAAGGTGCTGATGGGGCCGGAGCGGCGCTCGCTCATCATCAGCGACAAGGACAAGCGGGTCACCGCCTACCACGAGGGCGGCCACGCCCTGGTCGGCAAGATGATGAAGGGCTCCGATCCCATACACAAAGTGACCATCATCCCTCGCGGCCGCGCGCTGGGGCTGACGCAGCAGTTGCCCGTGGAGGATCGGCTGAATGTTTCCAAGGACATGGCCAACGATCAGATCGCCGTGGCCATGGGCGGCCGGGTCTCCGAGGAGATCATCTTCGGGCAGATCACCACCGGCGCCTCGAACGACATCCACACCGCCACCGAGCTGGCGCGCAAGATGGTCTGCGAGTGGGGCATGTCCGAGAAGATTGGGCCGCTGCACTTCGGCCGCAACGACGAGATGGTGTTCCTAGGCCGCGACTTCGCCGAGCACAAGGAATATAGCGAGCAGACCGCGCGGGAGATCGACGCCGAGATCCGGCGCGTCGTCACGGAAAACTACGAGCGCGCCAAGAAGATCGTGCTCGCCAATCTCGACAAGCTCAAGCTCATCGCCGAGGCGTTGCTCGAGCGCGAGACGATCGACGGGGCCGAGATCGACGTGCTCTTCGCGGGCGGCACTCTGGATCGCACGCCGCAGGTCACCACCTTCCCCAGCCTCTCCAAGAGCTCCGAGCAGCTCGAGGCCCAGCGGGCGGCGGAGGGGAAAACGGGGTTCCCGCTGCCCGCGCCCACGCCGGAAAAAGCGTAGGCGGGCCACGGCGCCATGCCGGTCGTCATCGCGGCGGTGCTCAACCTGACGCCGGACTCGTTTTCCGACGGCGGCAGGTTTGCCTCGGTTGAAAGCGCGGTCGCATCTGGCCTGGCCATGGCCGGGCAGGGCGCGCACTGGCTCGACGTGGGCGGGGAATCGACACGCCCCGGCGCGGAGGTGGTGGCCGCGGACGAGGAGATCCGGCGCGTGGTGCCGGTCATTGGCAAGCTGGCCGGCCGGCTGGGCGGGGGCGGGCGGGTTTCCATCGATACCTACAAGGCGAGCACCGCGGCCGCGGCGCTCACCGCCGGCGCGACCATCGTCAACGACATCTCCGGCGGTAGGCTGGAGCCGGACATCCTGCGCGTCGCGGCCGGGAAAGGCGCGACGATCGTGCTCGGCCACCTGCGCGGCCGGCCGGCGACCATGATGGCCGAGGTGCATTTCGACGACGTGTTCGCCGAGGTGGCGGCAGAGCTCGGCGCGCGTATCGCGGCAGCGCGCGCGGCCGGTTGCCGCGACATCTGGGCCGACCCCGGCATCGGCTTTGGCAAGACGCTGGAACACAACCTGCGCTTGCTCGCCGGCTTGGGCGAGCTCAAGCGCCGGCTGGGGGTGCCAGTCATGGTCGGGGTGTCGCGCAAACGCTTCCTCGGCGATCTGACTGGCCGGCCGGTCGGCGAGCGCCTCTTCGGCACGGCCGCCGCGGTCGCCGCCGTCATCGGTGCTGGGGCGGATGCGGTCAGGGTGCACGACGTGGCCGAGATGCGCGACGTGGTCACCGTGGCCGAGGCCATCGCCGCGGCTCGCCCTTCCGCCGAAAACCATTAAGATGGGGGACACCATGGCCCAGACCAGCTTGGAACGAAGGCTCTTCGGCACGGACGGCATCCGCGGCGTCGCGAACCAATACCCCATGACCGCCGAGATGGCCCTGGCCCTCGGCCGCTCGGTCGCCGAGCACTTCCGCCAGCGCGACAAGCGCTGCCGCGTCGTGATCGGCAAGGACACGCGGCTGTCCGGCTACATGTTCGAGAGCGCCCTCGAGGCGGGCATCGTTTCCGCCGGCGCCGACGTCATGCTGGTCGGGCCCTTGCCGACCCCGGCCATCGCTTTCATCACCGCGAGCATGCGCGCCGACGCCGGCATCGTGATCAGCGCCTCGCACAACCCGTTTCAAGACAACGGCATCAAGCTCTTCGGTCCGGACGGCTTCAAGCTGGCCGACGACATCGAGGTCGAGATCGAGCAGCGTATCGTCAATCCCGAGCCGCTCACGCCCGGGCCGGAGCCGCGCATCGGCAAGGCGGTTCGTCTCGATGACGCCGAGGGGCGCTACGTCCAGTTCATCAAGGAACGCTTTCCCAAGGATCGCACCCTCGATGGCATGCGCGTGGTCGTGGACTGCGCCAACGGCGCCGCCTATCGGGCCGCGCCGCAGGTGTTCGCGGAATTGGGGGCGGAGGTCAGCGCCCTCTTCATCGAGCCCAACGGCCGCAACATCAACGACGACTGCGGGGCGCTCCATCCCGACAAAGTCGCGATCGAGGTCCGGCGCACGCGCGCGTCCATCGGCATCGCCCTCGACGGCGACGCGGATCGGGTCATCCTGACCGACGAGCACGGTGAGATCGTCGACGGGGACCAGATCATGGCCATCCTGGGCACCCGGTTCATGGCGCAAGGCAAGCTGCCGGGCGCCACCGTGGTGGCGACCGTCATGTCGAACCTGGGGCTGGAACGCGCCCTGGCCACCAAGCAGGCGAAGCTGTGGCGCACGGCCGTCGGTGACCGCTATGTCGTGGAGGCCATGCGCGAGGGCGGTTTCACCTTCGGTGGCGAGCAGTCGGGGCACATCGTGTTCTTGCAAGAGGCCACCACGGGCGATGGCTTGCTCGCCGCCTTGCAGGTGCTATCGGTGATGGTGCAGGAAGGCCGCAGCCTCTCCGATCTGGCCAGGCTGATGACCCGCTACCCGCAGGTCCTACTCAACTTCACCGTCGAGCGCAAGGTGCCCATCGATCAGTTGCCGACCGTCCGGGCCGCCATCGCCAAGGTCGAAAAGGCCCTGGGCAGCGACGGGCGCGTCCTGGTTCGCTACTCGGGCACCGAATCCAAGGCGCGGGTCATGATCGAGGGCACGGACGAGCCCACCATCCGCGCCTACGCCGAGCAGATCACGGAGTGCATGCGGAAAGAACTGGCCTCGCGCTAGGAGCCGCGAAAAGATAACTTGTGCAAAGAGCGCGGCCGAGGCGCCCGGATGGCAAGGAGCGAGGAGCGAGGAGCGAGCATACCCGTCGGTATGTGAGCGACGAGCGACGCAGCCAGCCGGGATGGATCGGCCGCGCACCTGCTAAAGTTATCTTTGAGCGGCGACTTAGCCGAAGCGGGCATGCCGTAACGAGTCCGAAGCAACGGAGGGTTCATGGTTCGTCTCCTCATCAACGTCGATCACGTCGCGACCCTGCGCCAGCAGCGCGACACCATCTATCCCGACCCGGTCGTGGCCGCCGGGATGTGCGAGTTGGCGGGCGCGGACGGCGTCACCATCCACCTGCGCGAGGATCGCCGCCATGCCCAGGAACGGGACGTGCGTATCCTGCGCCAGACCGTGCGCGGCAGTCTCAACCTCGAGATGGCGGTGGTGCCCTCGATCATCGACATCGCCGCGCAGGTCGTGCCGGAGATGTGCACCCTGGTGCCGGAGAAGCGCGAGGAACGCACCACCGAGGGGGGGCTTGACGTGCGTGGGCGCGGGGCCGAGATCGGCAAGGCAGTGCGGCGGCTGCGCGACGCCGGCATCGAGGTAAGCCTGTTCATCGATCCGGACGAGGAAAGCGCGCGGGTTTGCGCCGACCTTGGGGCCAGCCAGGCCGAATTGCACACCGGCGACTACTGCCACGCCAAGGTGGGCTCGGTCGCGGCCAGCCGCGAGCTGGCGCGCCTGGAGAGGGCAGGGCGGATCGTGGTCGACAACGGGCTACGCCTGGCCGCGGGCCATGGTCTCGACTACGCCAACGTGGGGCCGGTCGCGGGCCTGGCCAACCTGGAGGAGATGAGCATCGGCCACGCCGTCATTGCGCGCGCGGTGCTGGTCGGGATGGAGCGCGCCGTGCTCGACATGCGCAAGGCCATCGACCGGGGTTTGCACCGGGCGCATCGCGAGTAGAATAGGGCGTCATGGCGCTCTTGCTCACCGCCGCCCAGATGCGCGCCGTGGACGACGCGATCATCGAGAAGCTGGGGCTTCCCGGCCTGGTGCTCATGGAAAATGCGGGCCGCGGGGTGGCGGATATCATCGTTCGCGAGCGGCCGCGAGTAGCCGGGTTGGACGTGCGCATCGTGTGTGGCGCCGGACAGAACGGCGGCGACGGCTTCGTGGTGGCACGCCACCTTTTGCGGCGGGGCGCGGAAGTGAAGGTTCTCTTGGCGTTGCCGCCGGCCAAGATCACCGGCGACGCAGCGGGATTCGCCAGTGTCTTGCGGCGCCTCAATCCGGACACGATCGTGGATCTGTCGGGGGAGAGCGATCCCGCCGTTTGGCAAGAACGCCTGCGCGGCGCCGCGGTCATCGTGGATGCCTTGTTCGGCACCGGCCTGCGTTCCGACGTCACGGGCGTACCGGCTGCGGCGATCGCCGGGATGAACACGACGGACGCCTTGCGAGTCGCCGTTGACATCCCATCGGGCCTCGACGCCGATACCGGGGAAATTCGCGGCAGCGTGGTGAAGGCGCACATCACCGCGACCATGGGCGCGCGCAAGCTCGGGCTCGTCCTCGATGCCGAGGCTCCGGTGGGCAGGGTCGAGGTGGTCGATCTGGGAATCGCCCCCGAGAGCGTGCTGGCGGAGGCCGCCGCCCAGGGGCCCCTTTGCCACTGGGTGGAAACGGAGACCGTCGCGGCCATGTTGCCCAGACGTGGCCTCGCGGCGCACAAGGGTAGCGCCGGACACCTGCTGGTGATCGCCGGGTCCGCGGGCAAGACGGGCGCGGCCCTGCTTGCCGCGCGGGCGGGGTTGCGAGCTGGGGCCGGGCTGGTAACCATCGCCACTACCGCCGAGGGCCAGATAGCGCTCGATGCCAAGGTGATGGCTGAGATGACCACCTCCTATGCCGGGGGCGAAACGGCCGGCGCCGACAGCTACGATCGCCTTGCCGCACTGGTGGGGCGGATGAAGGCCGCCGTGCTGGGACCGGGGATCCCGACGGGGGAGGGCATGACCGAGCTGGTCAAGCGGCTGGTCGCGGAGCTGCCCATCCCGCTGCTCGTGGACGCCGACGGGCTCAACCTGCTCGGCACCGACGCCGCGCCGGTGGCCGCCCAGGCGCGGGCACCAAGGGTCTTTACGCCCCATCCTGGCGAGATGGCGCGGATGCGAGGTGCGACTATCAAGGAGATTCAGAAGGACCGACTCGGCCATGCCCGGCAGCTCGCGGCCGCGGCGAACGCCGTGGTCGTGCTCAAGGGTGCGCGGACCATCATCGCCACGCCGGACGGCACCGCTTTCGTCAATCCCACCGCCAACCCCGCTCTCGGCACCGCTGGCAGCGGTGACGTGCTCGCTGGCGCCATCGGCGCCTTTCTGGCGCAGGACTTGGGTGCCGCGGACGCAGCGATCATCGGCGTCTTCGTGCACGGCATGGCCGCCGACATCGCAACGCGAGCGCTAGGAGGCAGCCATCTCATGGCCAGCGACCTGCCCGACGCCATCGCGCGGGCGTGCGAAGAGCTGCGGCCGGCGTAGGCGCGTTGGCGGAGTCCTAGACGGAGGCACCGTCGAACATCTGCTGGCGCACCCCGTCAGGAGCACCGGTTCAAGTGCCATTTGCGACGGACGGCCCGAGACCCAAGTCGAGGGGTGCTCCTCCTCACGCAGTACCCTACGCCGCAACGGCGCTGCGGCCATCGGTCCGCTCGTTCCATCAATAGCTGACGGTCACCGTGTTGCCGCCCGTTCGCCGCAGCATCACCACCACGCCGCCATTTGCGACGTTCGCAAGCGTGTAGCTGCCCGCGCCTTCGCCCGCTGCCACCGTCGCGGTACCGACGGCGATGCGGGTCGGCGGCGCGGCCAAGCGCAGCACGTCTTCGGCGTCGTCGTCGAAGGTGGTGTAGCGCAAGCTCGTGGTGCCGATGTCGACCGTGAGTACCACCGAGCTCGAGCGCACGAGATGGTTCTCGGCCGCCGGCGCCCACTCTGGGATCGAGCCGAGTCCGGTCATGAATTGGCGCACGTAGTCCCCGTAGCCGTCGCTGAACCAGAAGCCCTCGCATGGGTTCGTACCGACCCGCACGAGCCCCGCCTCGTTGGCACAGTAGGTGGCCCAATTGAAGGAGCGGAAAGCGCGCACACGCGCCGAGGCATCACCGGTCGTCTCGTAGTAGTGAGCCAGCACGGAAGCCAGCCGCGCGGTGTGGCTGCCCATCTTGTTGCTGTCCCACTGTTGCTCACTCAACACCTCGGCGCCGTACTGGATCCCGGGGTCATACACGACCCCGCCGGAGCAATCGTTGTTGGCCACGTCCACGGCGAACAGAGTTGCCGCCCATTCGATGAGCGTTTTCGCCTTCGCCACCGCATCGGCGGTCACATCCGGGTACTGCAACAGGTAGCGCGCGAGCTCGAGCGGAGCGTACTGGTTACGATTGGCGGCGTCTGGAATGGTCACGATGTCCTCGAAGTAGTTCGACCACTTGCCATTGCCGAACGGTACGCTCAAGGCCCACGCCAGCGCAGCGTCGTGCGCCTTGCGGTAGGCCCCGATATCGCCGAAGCCCAAGCGGGCGAGCTCGCGGAAGAGCCGCAGGGCACCCACCACCTGGGCACAGTAGCCGTCGAGCACGTTCTGCCCTGTGGCGGCGTCCACGCGGAACGGCCACGGCGAGGCCACGCTGTCCCCCGGCTGCTGGTGCGTCACCAGTGCGTTCGCGCAGGCCAGCGCCGTGTCGAGGTAGCGCTGCTGGCCGGTGTGCTCGTAGAGCTGGAGGAAGGCGAAACCGACCTCACCCACCTTGTCCGGTTCGAGGAAACCATAGCCATCGCCGCTCCCGGTGGTGAGGTTGGCCCCGTGATAGTCGAGCGACAGCAGCTCGGAGCAGGAGTAGGGGACGCTGGCCCAGGAATCGGTCGGCAGGGTCATGCCGTGATCGAGGATGTGATCGGCGAAGGGCAGGACGATCTTGCTCAGGATCTCCGCGTCCGCCGCGTAGGCGTAGTAGCGGAGGGCCGCATCGACGAACATGGCGAGCACGCCAGCAGGGTGGTGCGGTAGGTTGGCGCCGATGGCCCAGACGTCGGGTGCCTGGCCCGCGAACATGGGCGACGAGTAGTAGGTGGGCTTGCCGTTCGGCAAATTGGTGACGCCCTTGAGCGCGTTCCAAGCCCGGCGGGACACGTCGGCGTAGGGCGCCTCGACCTGTAGCCACGGGACGAGCTGGTCCTCCTCGTCCAGGCACACCGGGTGGAAGATCAAGACGTCGGGCAGCGTCTTGCGACAAGCGAAGTCTTCCACGGTGCGTACGGCGGTCGGCGCATCCATGCCGCTTGCGTCCTGGCCATCGACCGCGCCATCGCTGGCGAGGACAACGTCCACCGCAACGGGACCATCGCTGCCCCTCGGGCCGTCGCTGCCCCTCGGGCCGTCGCTCTCCTCCGCGTCCATCCGCACGACATCGGTCGTGGGTCTGTCAGCATGGCTCCCTTGGCCGTCGCTACCACAGCCGCCATCTACCAACGCGGCCAAGAGCCCGAGGCCCGCCAGAATCCCAAGCCTCCTGGAGGCGCCACTTTGGATGGAGAGATGCATCGACGGCATGTTCGCAGGCTTCCTTTGCATGCGGGTCCGGTCCACCATCACGCCCCCACCATAGTAACTGCCGGTGGGCCGGTTGACACATCCTCTTACCGTGGTCCTCCTAGGGTCTGGCCTGAGCTGTGCCGAAACGGTAGTAGACTCCGCCCGCCGAGCATAAGGACAACAAACGCGGCTGGGCAGTGGTCACACGACGGACGCTCACAGCTTGTCATCCTACCGCGAGCAGATTCTGGTGGCCAACCCGGTCGCCGCCTGCAACCAACCCCGGCCACCTCCGCCCTCTGCGCTCTCCTCCCCCTCTATCCTCTCATCCCTGTCTCTACTGCGCCGTCCCCACCACGTTCAGCTCGGCGACGGCGGTGTAGGCCTTGCCAGCGCTCTCGGACAACGCGCGGAAGCGGATGTAGCGGGCCGCCGTGCTGGCGAACGACACGACCTTCTCGCTGGTGTCGCTGGCGAACGTCCCGGTCTTGACGGCGGTACCCCAGTTGGCCGAGTCGGTGCTGGCGTAGAACTCGTACTGCGCCACGGTGCCGTTGGGATTGCCATCCTGCCGGGGGAGGTAGCTCATGCCCGTTAGGTTGTAGGTGACACCGAGGTCGATCTGGATCTCGTGCGGGTACGGCGTGGAGCCGCCGGTGTACCCTGCTCGAGCTCTATCTGGCGGGCGCCTGGTTGGTCTTCGCCATCACGGCGGTTCCCTTCCTGGTCCAGCAGATCCGGCAAGGGCTCCACCCCGCGCACGAGCAGACCTGGACTGCCATGAGCTACGAGTCGAGTCTGGCGAACCTCGAATCCCAAAGCGTGCGCACGAGTTACCACTCCAGCGGCGGGGACGAGTGGACCCCGGCGAAGCGGGCAGCTCCGATGCCGAAGGAGCAGGCGGTGGAAGAGGCCGAAAGCGCGCCGGGCTTCGCGGGCCTCAAGGACGAGGACAAACCAGCCGCCGCGCCAAAGCCAGCTGGGGCCGATGGCAAGGCCGGGAGACGGGCGCACAAGGGCAGGCCATACGACCTGGAGGGGCCCGCCCCGCAGGCGATGCCGCAAGTCCAGCAGGCGCGCAAGAGCAAGCTCAACGTGCAGGACTATGCTCCGAACCCGATGGTGCAGACGGGGCCGGGGCTGCCGGCGTGGACCTGGCGAAACCCGCTGCTTGATGGGGCCAGCCTCCGCGCCGCCTTCTACAGGCACTGGTCGAGGGTGATACTGGCCATCGTGCCGTTGGCCCGTGTCAGCGTGGCGTCACCGCAGGATGCGCCAAAGGCAAGCGTCTCGGTCTTGGTCTGGTCAGGTCCCTTGGAGAAGGTGGTGGTTACGCTACCGCTCGTCGGATAGCAGCACGCGGTGTCGCCGTAGGCCACGTCGTTGAAGGTCGTCAAGCTGGTGACATGCGCGAGGTTGTGTTGCACGTAGACCGAGCCTGTAACCACGCGTCCCGGGCCCGAGCCCGTGACAATGATGGCGTCGGTCCCGGTGGAAACCGTGTGGTCCCGCAGCCGCACCGAATCCACGGCGCCGGTCAGGTGGCTGCCGCTGATGGTGAGGTTGCGGCTCGCGGCGCAACCGGATGCGCCGCACGCGAGGGTCACGCCGTCGTTGCTTGGCGCCGGCGCGACCGCGCTGTCCCAGCCCGTGCCCGCGCCGAACGTGTTGTGGGTGATGGCGTAGTAGTTGCCGTTGGGGCCGGTCAAGGTGCGCGTGTTACCGTCGGCCGCCGTCGTCCGGTTCAGGGTGCAGTTCGCCGCCTGGTTGTCCATGAAGGGCGAAAGCGAATCGCAGCTCGCGCCGTAGTTCAGGATGAAGTCGCCACTCCACACCGCGGAGGCGGTCTTGCCGGCTCGCCACGTCACCGAGCAACTCACCGGGGTGTAATTGTAGGGATCGCCGGTCGGGCCGCTGTATGGGTGATCGAGCGAGGCCCCCGTGCAGGTCCACGTCGCCGCGAAGGCCGGGCGAATTGGATTGATCCGGTCCCAGACGCGAGCCGCGGCGCCGCGCCGCTGCCGGGGCAAGGAATTGAGGCCAAGCGCCGACTGGCTCTCGGTGTTGTTGAGCGCGCCGCTGACCGCGCTGACCGCGACCTCGGAGCCGCTTACTTCGTCCCTATCCGTGGACGGACATCCGGACAGCATGCAGATGCCCAGGGCCAGGGTGAATGCGCCGAACGCCGAAACGATAGTTCTAGAGTCCATCGGTGCCTCCCATTCTTCGCGGACGTCGAGCCCGCTCGCATCTACTAGACACAGCCGCCGCGAAGATCTGAAAAGCCAATTGTTGCTCTGGCTGCCCGCCTTGGCAAGGTGAGGGCGAGGCTCAGGAGACGCCTGGCATCCCGAGGTTGAACAGCCGAAAGGCGTTGGCGGTGGTCGCCTCGGCGGCGCGGCTGATGGAGATGCCGCGAACTTGGGCTAGCGCCTCGAGGGTCTTGACCACGTAGGCCGGCTCGTTGCGCTGGCCACGGTGCGGCATGGGCGCCAAGTACGGGGCATCGGTTTCGACGAGGATGCGGTCGGCCGGGGCATAGGCCGCGGCCGCGCGAATGTCGTCGGCCTTCTTGAAGGTGAGGACGCCCGAGAACGAGAGAAAAAGGCCCAGGTCCAGATAGCGTCGGGCCTGGTCACTGTTGCCGGAATAGCAGTGAATGACGCCGCCCGCGTCGGGTAGCGGCCCCGCGCGCAGCACGTCGATGGCGTCGTCATGGGCATCGCGCACATGGCAGATCACCGGGCGCTTGACCGCGACCGCGAGGCGGAGAAAACGCTCGAAGACCTCGCGCTGTGCCTGCCTCGGCGAATGATCGTAAAAGTAGTCGAGCCCGGTTTCGCCGACGCCAACTACGCGGTCCCGCTTGCCCAGTTCCTCGAGAGCCGGCCAGAGCTCGGGCTGCACCTTGCCCGCGTCGTGCGGATGAATGCCGATGGCGGCGTACACGTCGGGCTCCTTGGCCGCGAGCACGACGGCGCGCTCGGCGGTGGCGAGGTCGCCACCCGAACCGACGCACACCATGCCGACGATACCGGCCGCGCGCGCCCGCTCCAGAATCACGGGCAGGTCGTCGCGGAAGTCCTCGAAGTCGAGATGGCAGTGCGAATCAACGATAGGCAGCATGGGCAGCGCCCAAGTTACCGCGAATCGGCGAGGTCATTCGCTGATTTCGATGCGGCGGGGAACCTTGTACGGCGCTAGTTGCCGGGCGCAGTGGTCGAGCATGACGCTCGGTTTGCAGCGGCCGCCCGGCGTGACCCACACAACGATCCGCGTGGAGCCCGCGTCGTCGTACTCGACGAGGGCCTGCGCGGCCTTGACGTCGGCACGGCTTTCCAGGCAGCTTTCGATCTCGCCCAGGGCCACGCGCCGGCGGTCGACCTTGACGATGTCGTCCTCGCGGTGACTCAAGCGCAGCCGGCCGACGTCGTCGAACGCGCCGACGTCGCCCGTGCGCAACCAGCCGTCGAGTTGGCCGCGGCCCACCGCGATCTGTCCGTTGCGCGCGGGCAGCGCGGGCAGGAAGCTCGAGGCGACGCCCGCTCCGCGCACCCAAATGGGGCCGGTCGTGCCTGGTGCCAGCGGGCGACCCGCGGCGCTGGCAACGCGGATCTCGATGCCGGGCAGGGGCTTACCTACGGTGCCCGGCGCCGTGCCTTCGAGATCGATGGCCGCCGGACCGGTTTCGCAGCTTTGGTAGCAAGAGAGAACGGGCACAGAGAAGCGCTTGCGGAATCCGCGGGCCACGGCTTCCGGCAAGGGCACGCCCGAGCAGACGAGATGAATGGGGTGTTCGGAAAGCGGCTTGACATTGGTGACCCGGGCCAGGGCCGCGAATTCGCGTGGGGTGGCCGCGTAGAGGTCGATGGCTTGGTCGGCGAGGGTTTTCGCCAGCCGTGGTCCGGCGATGCCGTCATCGAGAAAGAGCGTGGCGCCGTGGGGCAGGGCGGCCAGCAGGCCGAAATCGAAGCCCTGGCAATCGAAGAGCGGCGCGGCGGCCAGCACGTTCGAACCCGTCCCGAGGTTCAGCCCGGCGCCGAGGGTGGCCGCGATCCCGCGCAGGTGGGCCGCGTGGCGGACGACGGCCTTGGCATCCCCACCCGCGTCCAGGGTGAAGAGCACCACCACCGGCGCGTCGCCACCCTTGAGGCTGGGGCGCGTCCACGGGTAGAGCGAGCAGGTGAGCAGGGTGCCCGAGATGCGGTGCCGGCTCTCCGCCGCGATCCGCGGCAGCGGCGTCTGGCCGCCCATGCGTAGGGTTCCCGCCGGCGCCGCCAGGGGATCGATGGCGTTGGGCCGGGTGACGATGGCGCGCAGGGGAACCGCTGCGAGCGCCATGTCGAGATCGCGGCCGCCCGTGGTCGGATCGATGGGCACGGCAACGGCCTCGAGCTTGGAGAGCGCAACCGCGAGCACGACGAACTCAGGGTCGTTGCCGAGCATGAGTCCGACCCAATCGCCGGCCTGGATGCCCATGCCCGCCAGTTCGCGCGACCGCCGCTCCACCCGATGCAGCAGCCCGCGCCAGGACAGGTAGGTGTCGTGGTAGACGATGGCGTGTCCCGAACCACCGCCGGCGGTCCGGCCGCGCACGGCATTTTCTAACCACTCATAGAGCAGCGACATGGCTTCCTTCGCGTTCGCTCGGGCATTGGCATTGTATCAGTTCGGCGGGGAAAGGGGCCCCTGATCAAGGCCCCGCGCACAGCGGGGAGAGGCCGCCACGCGGAGCGCGGCGGGTGAGG
>PNBO01000156.1 GCA_003136095.1 Myxococcales bacterium | reverse complement strand
GCGAAGCACAGGTGGCCGGTTTCCGCCGTGACCAGGGCGGCCTCGATGGTCTCGAGATCGCGCATCTCGCCGATGAGCACCACGTCCGGATCCTGGCGCAGGATGTACTTGAGCGCCTTCTTGTACGACTCGGTATCGGCGCCGATCTCGCGCTGGTTGATCAGGCACTTCTTGTGCGGGTGCAGGTACTCGATCGGATCCTCGACGGTGATGATGTGCTCGTGCCGCTCGGAGTTGATCTTGTCGATCATCGCGGCGAGCGTGGTGGTCTTGCCCGAGCCCGTGGGGCCCGTAACCAGCACCAAGCCGCGCGGCTTGTTGCAGAGTTCTTCGATGACCGGAGGCAAGCCCAAGTCGTTGAAGTTCTGGATCTTGAAGGGCACGGTACGAAAAGCGCCGCCCACCGCACCCCGTTGCATGAACAGGTTGGCGCGGAAGCGCGCCACGCCGCGCACCCCGAACGAGAAGTCGAGCTCCTTGTCCTCCTCGAAGTGTAGCTTCTGCGTGTCGGTCAAGACCGAGTAACAGAGCTGCTTGGTGTCCACGGGCGAAAGTTGGTTCACGCGCAAGGGCACCAGCACGCCGTCGATGCGCAACTGCGGAGGAGAGCCGGTGGTGATGTGGAGATCGGAGGCCCCCTGCTCGACCATGGCCTTGAGGAGCTGCTGCAGATTGACGTTGATGCCGCTCGCAGGTGGGGGCGTGTTGTCCAAACTTGCTCCTTCAATCCGAGGCGGTGATGCGGGCTACCTCTTCCACAGAGGTGACACCTTGACAGATCTTGCGAATGCCCGACATGCGCAGCGAGCGCATCCCGCGCCGCACGGCCTCGGCCTTGATCTCCACCGCCGCCGCGCCTTGCAGCACGAGCTCCTTGAGGGGGTCGGTGAAGGGCATGACCTCGTAGAGGGCTACGCGTCCCTTGTAGCCGCTCATACTGCACGTCTGGCAGCCGACCCCACGCGCGCACGCCGCCGTGTCGATCTCTGCATCGGTCGCGCCGAGGGCCTTGAGCTCGTCCTTGGGAGTCGGCAGCGGCTGCTTGCAATTGGCGCAGACCTTGCGCACGAGCCGCTGCGCCTGCACGAGCTGCACCGCCGCCGTGACCAGGAAGGGCTCGACGCCCATGTTGAGCAGACGGGTGATGGTCGATGGCGCGTCATTGGTGTGCAGCGTGGAGAGCACGAGGTGGCCGGTGAGCGCGGCCTTGATGCCGATCTCGGCGGTCTCGAAATCGCGGATCTCGCCGATCANNTGGCGCAGGAACGAGCGCAGCGCCGCCGCGAAGTTGAGTCCGATGTCCTCGTGCATCTGCACCTGGTTGATACCCACCAAGTTGAACTCGACCGGATCCTCGGCGGTGCAGATGTTGTCCGTGATCTTGTTGAGCTCGGAGAGGGCCGAGTAGAGCGTGGTGGTCTTGCCCGACCCGGTGGGTCCGGTGACCAGCACCATGCCGAACGGGCAATCGATGGCGGTCTTGAACTCGGCGAGCTGATCCTCCTCGAAACCCAGTTTGGTCATGTCGAGTTGCAGGTTGCTCTTGTCGAGGAGACGCAGGACGATCTTCTCGCCAAACAGGGTGGGCAGGACCGAGACGCGGAAGTCCATCTCCTTGTTCTCCCCGACCTTGAGCTTGATGCGTCCGTCCTGCGGCAGGCGGCGCTCGGCGATATCGAGGTGGGACATGATCTTGAGGCGGCTGGACAGCGCCGCCTTCAGCTTGACCGGTGGCGACATCTCCTCGTGGAGCACGCCGTCCACCCGGTAGCGTACGCGGTAGCTCTTCTCGTATGGCTCGACGTGGATATCGGAGGCGCCCATCTTGATGGCCGAGAGCAGGATATGGTTGCACAGCTTGACCACGGGCGCGTCGTCGGCGGCCTTCTCGAGGTCCAGGGTGTTGATATCGTCCTCGGCGGAGGACCCGATCTCAACATCCTCCTGGATCTCGTTCATCACCTGGTTGATGTCGAGCTCGTTCTGATGCGAGTAGTACTTCTCGATGGCGGCCGTGATGCTGACCTCGGAGGCGACCACCACCTCGATGTTGTAGCCCGTGACGAACTTGAGATCGTCGATGGCCAGGATGTTGGATGGATCGGCGATGGCGATGATGAGGGAGGAGCCCGCGCGGTTGACCGGAATCACGCGATGCCTCTCGACGACCTCCTTGGGCACCAGCGCGAGGACATCGCGGTCAATGTCGAACTCCGCCAGGTTGATGGCGGGAACACCGTACTGCTTGGACAGAAACTGGGTGAGATCGTCCTCCTGGATAGCGCCCACTTTGATGAGCGTGTTCCCCAGGCGCTCGCCCGATTTCTTGCTCTCTTCCTGAGCACGCTGAAGCTGCTCGGGCGAGATGATTTGATCCCGGAGCAGTAGCTCCCCGAGTCGACTCATGTTCCCCCTGCGAACCGTCGTCAGATGCGACCGGCTTCTTGAGTTCCTAGATCGTAACAGCGGGTCAGTGCGGAGGCAAGAGATCGGTGGCCGAGGAAACCCCGGGATCCACAACGCCTGCGCGCATTTCGCCGCCTTTCCTGGCAGGCCGACGCTAGTTATCGAAGGGGTCGGCGTATCCGCTCGTCTTGCCGGGCTTCTTGCCAGGAGCGGCCTTGGGGGCCTTCGGCGCGGGGGCCGGCGCGACCTTGGCCACCGTCGCTTGCTTGGGAGCGGGTGCAGGCTTGGGCGCGGCGGTTGCTTTCGGCGGAGCCGGCCGGGCGGGCTTGGGATGAGCCGCTGGCCGGTGGGGCCGCGGCGCAGGCCTCTCCGGTTCCACGTTCGGCACGGTTTCGGGAATCCCCGCAGCGTTCTCGGGGAACGCGGCTGGGGGCGGCTCGGTCGGGGCAACTGCGGCGGGGGCAGCGCTGGGCGGCAGCGGCTCGACGTGGGCGGGCGGCGCCGAAGGTGGTGGCGGTGTGGGTGCGACGATTGCGGGGGACTGCGGCGCGGGCGTGGGCATGAGCAGCTTGAGGACCAGCACGGCGAGAATCATCCCACCCAGAACCAACAGGCCGCCGAGCATGAGATAGACCAGTCGCGACTTGGCCGCCACCCCATTGGCGGCGACGGCCACGGGCTCGGTGGGCACCGAGCGCATGTCCTCTTGCACGGGAATGAACTCCCCTCGCATCGCCAGGCGACCCTCCCGCACGGCGGCCTCTTGCTCCTCGGCGACCAGCGGGTTCTCCGTGACCAGCGTGCGCTCCTCGGCGGGCGGTGCGACCTGCAGGCTTTGGCCGGAGGGGAGTGGGTACGACGGTGGCGGGAGCAGGAGGGGCGCGGCGACGGGTTCGGGCAGGGGCAGCGAGCTCATGAGCGCCGGCATTTCCGGCTCCGGCTCCGGAGCCTTGGCCGGCAACACCAGCTTGGCCAGCAGATCCTCGTAGGCAAGGTTGGTGGCGGCGCCGTTTTCGTCGGCGCTCTCGTTCTCCTCTCCCATATCACCCATCGGCGACGGCGGCGGCGGCATGAACGGATTGGCGAGAGCCGGACCGGGCGTTTCAAGCATTACCTCGAGACCATCTTCGGAAACTTCCTCGCTCGTGGCAGGGTGGGAGGGATCGTCTTCAACGAGGAGATCTGCGATGTCATCGACGGAAGCGTCGGCAGTTCCGTCGGCTTTGCGTGTCGGCCCGGGGCCAGTCGACATGGGAGATTCCTTTCTGCTACCCCACCAAGTTACGGTGGGGCAAAGGGGAAAAGGGGAGTTTCTTGTCGGCGAGGTGCAAAGTCAATCCCTGTCAATCACCTCGCACGGTTTGACAGATCGTGGCCTCGTACTAAGTTTGCTTGCCTGTCAGTATGATACGGGAACCCTACGAGGGCTCGCCACGCCCTCGGCACCCGCTACCCACCCTACCATTTCCCCCTCGCCACGCTCGGTCTCGCCCAATGGTGCACCACGCCGTGCTGACAAGCCCATCAGAGCTCCCCAAGCAACCAGGTTGACCGCCAATGCCACACCGAGACTCCACCCCGCCCCGTCGCGCCGCATCTCAGAGGCGCCCGGGCCGGTCGACCTCTCCGGCGGCTCCGCACCCAGTCGCCGGCCTGACGATGCGCCAAGGCATCTACCGGATTTCCGACGACGTGGCCCGTCGCATTCACCTCGGCCATCCATGGGTGTACCGGGAGGTCTTCGGGGCCCGCAAGATCACCGAGCCCACCGGGAGCCTGGTCGAGTTGGTGGCTGGGAACCGCAGTTTTGTCGCCCGCGGATATGTTGACACCGATCACCCGGTGGCCGTGCGCGTTATGACCCGGCGGCCGGACGAGCGCGTCCATCCTGGCTCGGGCGCTGTTGCCGCCCGCTTCGCACGCGCCGCGCAGATGCGTTGGCAGCTTCTGGGCACCCAGCGCCCGACCGCTCTGCGCCTCTTCTCCGGGGAGAACGAGGGCCTGCCCGGGGTCTCGGTGGATCGCTACGGCGAGTTCGTGGTGGTGCAATGGCTGTCCGCGGGCGCCCTGCCCTGGCGGGACGAGCTTTACCAGTCCATCGGCGCCCAGATTGCGCCGCGCGGAATCTACGAGCAGCGGCGCACGCGCAGTCTGGGCGGCCAGTTCACTCCCGAGCCGGCGGTCAAGGTGGCTGGCGAGGAAGCGCCGCTCGAAATCATCGTCGAGGAAGAGGGGTGCCGATTCGCGGTGGACGTCACCGCGCCCCTGGGCGTCGGTTTCTTTCCCGACATGCGGCTAGGCCGGGATGCCGTGGCCCGACGCGCCGCCGAGCGCCGCGTGCTCAACCTGTTCTCCTACACGGGTGCGTTCTCCGTGCGGGCCGCCAAGGCTGGCGCCGCCGAGATTGTCGCCGTGGACACCGCGGCCAAGGCCCACGCCCGCGCCCGGCGCAACTGCGAGCTCTCCGGACTCGATCCGAACAAGATGGAGATCATCACCGCCGACGCCAGCAAGACTCTCGATCGCTTCGCCGATCGCCAGCGCTCGTTCGATCTGGTGATCTGCGATCCGCCGACCTTCTCCCACGGCCCAGGCCGCCCCTTTTCCGCGACGGCCGACCTCGGCCAACTCGCGGGCAAGGCCGCCACCGTGCTCACGCCCGGCGGCCTCCTTGCCTTCGCCACCAATGCCGCGAAGTTGTCACCCGCGGACGTGGATCGGGCGATCGCCGAGGGCGCGGCTGCATGCGGCCACGATCTGCGCATCATCGAGCGCTGCGGGTTGCCCGCGGATTTCCCGGTGAACCCCGGCTTTCCCGAGGGCAACTACCTCAAGTTCGTGTTTGCGGTGAAGGCTTAGGCGGCTACCTTGTGCGGCCAAAGGCCGCGGCGATGCGCTGGCCTGCCAGCGTCCGGTCTGGCGCCTCGTCGACCGCGGCGATGACGGCGGCGGCGCACGCCCCGGCGTCCGCGACAGCGGCGGCGGTTTCGAGGGTGATGCCCCCGATGGCCACGATGGGCAAGCGCACGGCGGCGGTGACTGCGCGCAGGGCCCCGAGGCCAGAAGCGGGACTGGCGTCAGGCTTGCTTCGGGTGGAAAAGACCGGCCCAAAGCCAATGTAGTCGGCCCCGCCCGCCAGGGCGACCCACGCCTCCGCGAGATCGTGGGTCGAGATGCCGATGGCAAGCCGGCCGGCCTGCGCTGCCTGCCGCGCGTGCTGGGCCTCGGGAAGTGGCAGGTCACCCTGGCCCAGGTGGATGGCGTCGGCTCGCACGGCGAGCGCCACGTCCAGCCGATCGTTGATACACAGGGGAACGCGCGCGCGGTCGCAGAGCGAGCGCAAGCCGTGCCCGAGCTGGCAGAGCAGCGCGGGAGCGAGGGACTTGCCGCGGAGCTGGAGGCAGCAGGGCCCGGCCGCGAGCAACTCGGCCGCGTGCGCGAGCGCGGCGGCAAGATCCAGCGAAGTTCCCTTCACGTCGAGAATTGCGTAGTAGCCTTGCAGATCCAGCGGCATGGCCAGCCCCAGTTCTTGCACGAGTGGAGCTCGGCGTCGATGGCGTGCTTTCACCATGGCAACACCCTTCAAACTCGTCACCGACCTGCGGCCCGCCGGCGACCAGCCGCGCGCCATCGAGGAGCTCGTGGCCGGGATCAAGCGCGGGGATCCGGCGCAGGTCCTGCTCGGCATCACGGGCAGCGGCAAGACCTTCACCATGGCGCACGCCATCGAGCGGGTGCAGCGCCCGACCCTGGTCATGGCGCACAACAAGACCCTCGCCCACCAGCTCTTCACCGAGTTCAAGGGCCTCTTCCCCGACAACGCGGTCCACTTCTTCGTCAGCTACTACGACTANNGCCTACGTCCCGTCGACCGACACCTTCATCGAGAAGGACTCTCTCATCAACGAAGAGATCGATCGCATGCGGCACGCGGCGACCTACGCCCTCCTCACTCGGCGCGACGCCATCATCGTCGCGTCGGTGTCGTGCATCTACGGCATCGGCGCCGCCGAGGCGTATCTCGGCATGAAAATCGATCTGGCGGCGGGAGTGGAGGTCCGGCGCGACGCCGTGCTGCGCCGGCTGGTCGAGATCCAATACGAGCGCAACGACGTGGATTTCTCCCGCGGCACGTTCCGCGTGCGCGGCGACGTCGTCGAGATCTTCCCGGCCTACGAGCGCGAGAAGGCCCTGCGTATCGAATGGTGGGGCGACGAGATCGAGACCATCTCCGAGGTCGATCCCCTGCGCGGCAGGGTGCTGCGCAAGCTCGACGAGGTCTCGATCTTTCCCGGCTCGCACTACGTGACCCCGGCCGCCGAGCTGGTGCGCGCCATGACCTCCATCAAGGAAGAGCTGCGCAAACGCTTGGTCGAGCTGCATGACACCAATCGCTTGGTCGAGGAGCAGCGTCTCTCACAGCGGACCCTCTACGACCTCGAGATGCTCGAACAGATGGGCCGCTGCAAGGGCATCGAGAACTACTCGCGCCACCTCTCCGGTCGGCAGGCGGGCGAGCCACCGCCGACCTTGATGGACTACTTCCCCGAGGACTTTCTCGTGCTCGTCGACGAGTCCCACCAGAGCATCCCGCAGATCGCCGGTATGCACAAAGGCGATCGTTCGCGCAAGGACACCCTGGTCGAGTACGGCTTCCGGTTGCCCTCGGCGCTCGACAACCGGCCCCTGCGTTTCGAGGAGTGGGAGGCGCGCGCCAAGCAAATCGTCTGCGTCTCGGCCACGCCCGGCGACTATGAGATCGAGCGCGCCGGCGGCGTGGTGGTCGAGCAGATCATCCGGCCCACGGGGCTTCTCGATCCCGAGATCGAGGTGCGCCCGGTGGGAAG
>PNBO01000139.1:4562-27404 GCA_003136095.1 Myxococcales bacterium | reverse complement strand
GGAATGGCGAGGGTCGTGCTGTCGGTGGGGCTGCTGTAGCGGAAGTAGAGCGGGGCGATGGTGGGTGCCGTGCCGGTGGTCTCGTTGCGGTAGCGGAAGAAGAGCGGCAACACCATGGAGAACCGGCTCTGGTGGTAGGAGTGGAAATCGTAGACCAGGGGCAAGCCGTAGGTGGCCGAGCCGGTGACGCTGCTCTGGTGCCAGAGGAGGAGGAACCAGCTCGAGAGCGAACGTTCCGGGCTGGTGCGCGAATAGTGGAGCAGCGGCGGGATGACCAGGGTGCGTGTCTCGGTCGGCTTGGCGCGATGGTAGAACCAGAGCGGGAAGAAGGTATTGAAACTGCTCTTCCACGAGTCACGCCACAGGAAGTTGCCGACATACCACCAGTGGCTGTCGGGCGAGCGGCTGTAGCCGCCGAGCAGCGTGAGGACGGTCAGCGAGCGCGGCGAGTGGCGCTCGTAGAAGACCGGCAGGAAGGCGTGGCTCGACGACCGATTCTGTTCGTCGCGCGAGTACCAGGTGAGGGGCAGGAGCCCGCGCGTGCGCTCGCTGCCGTTTCGCGCCCAATAGAGCGGACCGAGCAGGGACATCGAGGTGCTCGTGCGCCGGTCGGCGAAGTGCCAGTAGAGTGGAAACCCCACCGCCATGCTCTTGTTCTCGTCGGTCTTTTGCCACCACAGCGGAAAGGCCACGCGGAACATGCCGTCCCGGTCGCGCGACTGGTAGTAGAGCCACGACACGACCCGGCTGGTATCCTTCTCGCGGTTCTTGTGTGCGACGAACAGCGGTGAGACGAGCAGGTCGGTCTTGGCGCCGTGCGAGGAGAGATACAAGGGAATCAGCCCTGACGACGTGCCGGCCGGCGAGTGGTGGGTGAAGTAGGGGCCCACCAGCGTGGTGTGGGAGGTCGGCGAGCGTGACAGCCAGAGCAGCGGAAAAAGCGTGTCGAGCTGATAGCCGTCGGTCTTGCGCAGGCGGAAGACCGTCGGGAAGACGTAGGTGCCGGTTTCCTTCGGGTTCTGGTAGTGGGCCCACAGGGGGAAGAGCGCGCGGGCCTGGTGCGTGGGCCCGTCGAAGGCGACATACGGCCCCCACATGCGCGTTCGCTCGCCCGTGTCGAGCTGGGTATGGTCGAGGAAGAGCAGGGGTACGCCGCGGGCGGCGACCGTCTGGTCGCGGTACCAGAAATAGGGGCCGAGGAATCCCACCTGCCGCTCGGCGGTGCGCGACCAGATGGCCAGGGGCGAAGCGAAGAGCGTCGCCTGCGCGTTCCGGCGGTAGTGGAAGAGCGGGAAGAGGGTCAGGCTGGTTTCGTCCGTGCCGCCCGGTTTGGCTCCGCGCCGGTAGTGGAAGAGCGGGAAGAAGGCGTCGGTGGTTTCGCCGCCGTGGCGGCGGTGCAGGTAGTTGCCGACCACGGTGGTGGTGCGGTCCTGGGCGTCGTCACGGAACCACCAGAAGAGGGGGAAGATGGCGAAGTGGCGTTGCTGGCCGCCGCCCCAAAAGAACAGCGGCGGGATGCCCGCGGCGTAGCCCCAGCGGTCTTCGTGTCGGAAGTAGAGGGGGGTGACGGTCGTCGAGGTGCCGCCGCGGCCGTCGACGAGGTTCCAGTAGAAGGGAACCTGGATGCGGTAGCTGTCGCGGCCGTCAGTGCCGGAGAAATAGAGCAGGGGAAAGACGATGGTGTTCGACGTGGTCTTGTCCGACGCGGCGTAGAACAACGGGAAGCACAGGGTGGAAACCGCGTCGGCCTTGCGGAAGCGCCAAAAGAGCGGGAAAACCACGGCGTGGCTGCGATCCTTGCGGCTGCCGAAGAAGGCGAACGGAGACAGCCCGGCGCTCCAACCACCGTCAGTGAAGCTGCGGTAGTAGCCCTGGAGCAAGAGAACCCCGGCTGCGGTCAGCTTTTCGTCCGGCGAGTTGCGCCGGAAGTGGAAGGGCGAGAAGTGCGCGGTGGCGCCGGTTGCCGAATCGCGGAAGTACCAGAACAGCGGGAATAGCGCGCGGGTGGCGCCGGCGGGATCGTCACGCTGATAGTACGGCCCGACGATGGTGGTGTGCGCGTCGCCGGGGATGTCGTGGTGGTGGTAGTAGAGGAGCTCGTAATCGGTCTCGCCGGTCTTGTCCCGCCAGTAGAAGATCGGCGGCAGCAGCATGGACAGGTGGCGCGAGCCGGCCTTGTCGTCGCGCGTGTAGGTGCCGACGGGCCACAGGTGAAAGGTTCTGGCGCCGTCGTCGTTCGACTTGCGGAAGTAGAAGGGCAAGGCCAATTGCCAGTTCGACTTGTTCTTCGCATTGCTGGCCCACCAGCCGAGGAGCGCGAACGTGCCGACCGTGGTGTCGCCGCTGCGGAAGTGGAAGAGCGGTGGCAGGATGGTGGTGTTGGCCGTGGGCGAACGGAAACTCCACAGGAGGGGGAAGACCACGTCGTAGCTCGATGCCTTCGAGCGGCCGTACCAGTAGAGCCACAGGAACGACCCCGTGGTGGCTTGGCCATCGACGGACGCGTAGCCGAGCCAGGAGGCGAAGGTGCCGCCCTCGGGTTTTGCGTTCTGATAGAAGAACGGGATCGCCAAGAGGTGCTTGTCGTCGCGGTCGCGCCAGGCGAAGTTGAGCGGCGCGATCCAGGTGAAGGACGATTCCTTCGTGCGCTTCGACACCGCGAACGGGAAGATCAGGTCGAATTTCGATTGCGGCGAGTGAGTCCAGAAGTAGAGGAGGAACCACAGGCCGAAAGCTTTGCCGTGGTCCGGATCGCCCGCCTTGAACGAGCCGAGCAAGGGCGCGGCCCAGCCGAACTTCGTCGAGAGGTAGAAGAACGGCCACACCGCCCACGAGCGGGCGTCGGGCCGTGTGGTCTGCGCATACAGCCCCACGACCAGCACCACGCGCTGCTTGAGGTGGTCCTGCACGCGCCAGTAGAAGGGCGCGACGATCTGCGTGTGGGCTTCCGGGCTCCAGAAGTGGAAATAGAGCGGGGCGAGCACGCGGTGTCCAGGATTGCCCCGGTTGGAGAAGTAGAAGGGGAGAAGCCAGGTGCTGCGGCCCTCCTTGCGGTAGAGCAGGATGTCGATGGGCCGTTCGAAGGGTTGGCAGGCGCCGTTTTCACAGATGGTGCCGGCGGCGCACTCGTCGTCGCGCGAACAGACCGGGCCGCCTTTCCGTGCCGGCAACTCCGCGGTCGTGGTTGTGGCCGCGGTCGTGGCCGTGGTCTTGGTCGTGCTCGTGCTCGTGGTCGTGGTCGTGGTTGAGGTCGTGGTCCGAGTGACCGGCTCTTCCTCGGCCTGCGCCACGTGGAAGGGCGACAGCGTTGCCCCATGCTGGGCGAACGGATCGAAGTTGGCCGCGGCCCAGCCCGGCCGGGACGACAGGCCGAGGGCTGCGCAAGTAAGCGCTGCGGCCACAAGATACAGGTTGGTGCGAGGCTTTTTCATCCGTGCGCGGGACCGGTGATTGGCGCGAACCCGATCACTGCGGCGGCAGCATCTTCCATTCGCTGTTTTCGCGGACGAAGGGGATGTCCACGGTTTCCGAGTCCTCGCCCTTCTGCCGGGTCACCTTCAGCGTCGCGCTGTCGCCCTTGACGGACGATCCTTTGAGCGTGAACTTCGTGCCCTCGACTTCCTTCTGCATCTTCTTGAGTCCGCCCTCCACCTGTCCGACCTGCATAGCCAGCATGCCCTGGAACATGAGCGCGTAGCAATCGACGACCCTTTCCAGGTTGCCCTCGCTCAAGGCCTTGCGCCAGCGCTCGAAGGTCTTTTCCGGGGTCGAGAATTCCGGGCGCGGCGCCGGCATCGAGAAGGTGATGCTCTTGATCTTTTCCTTGGGGATCTTGACCGTCTGGCCCTGCGACTCGACCGAGTAGACGCCGTCGTAGTAATGGACGATCTTCACCGTCATCTTGGTCTTGTCGAGCAGCTCGATCGTTTCGGCACGGGCGGGCACGCTCATGGCAAGGACGGCCGCCACGACGACCAAACCAACCAGAGAGGGCGCAGAGAAAACGGAGCGCTCAGAGAAGGGTAAGGTCCGGGGCGTGCAGCCTTTTGCAAATATCTTCATGGTTCCTATTTCAACAGAATGCCGGGGGCGGGGAACCGGCGCGTGACTTCGAGGACCTCGGCGAGTACTTTGGCCGCGGTGTCGTCGTCGGGCTTGCTCACCACGCGGTCGATCCAGGCCGCGATCTGCTTCATCTCCGCCTCGCCCATGCCGCGGCTGCTGACCGACGGCGTGCCCAGGCGGATACCCGAGGGATCGAACGGCTTGCGCGTATCGTAGGGCACCGAGTTGTAGTTGAGCTCGATGCCGGCCTTGTCGAGGGCCTTGGCCGCGACCTTGCCCGGCACGGCCTTGTTGGTGAGGTCGACGAGAATGAGATGGTTGTCGGTGCCGCCCGAAACCACGTGGAAGCCGCGCGCCATCAACTCGGCGGCCAGGACCTTGGCGTTGGCGACGACCTGGTGCGCATACTCCTTGAAGGCCGGTTGCGCCGCCTCGTTGAGCGCCACGGCGAGGGCGGCGGTGTTGTGATCGTGTGGGCCGCCCTGCAAGCCGGGGAAGACCGCCTTGTCGATGGCTGCCGCGTAGGGCTGCTTGCACAGGAGCATGCCGCCGCGCGGACCGCGCAGGGTCTTGTGTGTGGTGGTGCTGACCACGTCGGCGTGGAGTATCGGCGAGGGGTGCGCCTGGCCCGCGACCAGCCCCGCGATGTGGGCCATGTCCACGGCGAAGCGCGCGCCGATTTCCTTGGCGATTTCGGCGAAGGCGGCGAAGTCCCAGAAGCGCGAGTAGGCAGTCCCGCCCGCCCACACGAGCGCCGGGCGTTCCCGGCGGGCCAGGTCGCGGACCTCGTCCATGTCGATGCGGCCGGTGTCCTTGCGGACGCCGTACTGCACGGGCTGGAAGTACTTGCCCGTGATCGACACGTTCCAGCCATGGGTCAGGTGGCCGCCCATGGGCAGGGCCAGGCCCATCACCTTGGCGCCGGGCTGCAAGAAGGCGAAGTAGACGGCCAGGTTGGCCGGCGAACCGGAGTAGGGCTGCACGTTGGCGTGCTCGGCGCCGAAGAGGGCGCAGGCGCGCTCCTGGGCGAGCGACTCGAGCGGGTCGACGTTCTGCTGGCCCTCGTAGTAGCGCTTTTGGGCGTAGCCCTCGCTGTACTTGTTGGTGAAGACCGAGCCGGAGGCCTCGAGCACGGCGCGGGAAACATAGTTTTCCGAGGGGATCAGGCGAATCGTATCCGCCTGGCGGCGCTCTTCCGCGCGGACCAGCGCGGCGACCTTGGGGTCGGAGGCGGACAGCGGTTCATCGACGAACTTCATGGGTCGCAAGCTAGTCTGCCGGGCGTTTAGAGTCAACGCGGAGGCGAAGCAACTTTTTTTCGGGCTGGCCGAGATGGTTTCTGTCCCTTCAACCACTCACAGGAGGCCCGAACATGAACCCGATCCCAAACCCCTTCCATTCTGTCCGTCTTGTCACCTTGCTCGCGCTGCTGGCGCTCGTTGCCAACCCTGGCTGTGAACACGACCAGGCCAGCCCGACCGAGACCGGTGAGGCCATGCTCTCCGTGGGCACCATCCCCGACAACGTCGCCTGCATCCGCGTCTCGGTGGTCGGCGAGTTCCGCTCGGTGGTGAGCGACTTTCCGGTCGTGCCCGGCGACACGCTCGTCCAGGCCCTATCCGGGCTGCCCGTGGGCAAGGACGTGTTCTCGGCCAATGCCTATGCGCAGGACTGCACGAGCATTACGAAGTCGACCGTCCCGATGTGGCTCAGCGACGAGAAGATGGTCAGCGTGGCGCAAGGCAAAAGCTCCAGCGTGACGCTCACCCTCTACATGAATGGCCGGGCCAAGGTCACGGTCGAGTTCGCCGACCAGGAAGACGGCGGCACCGACGCCGGCAATTCGCCCGACGGCGGCGCGAACGCCGGCGGGTAAAAAATGTCTCCGAGGCCGGAGCCGGAACCGAACCCGTGGCCGGCTCCGGATCCGGCCAGCGGCTACCGGATCCAGCCACGGCCCCCGGACCCGGCTCCGGTGTCTTTCCCCACCAGGGAACCCTTTGCGGGTTCCCTGGTCGCGTAGGCGAAGCCGGGCTTTGCCCGCCGACTTCGTCGGCACTAGGGACCACACCCAACCCGCCCTGCCCCTCGCGGCCTTCGGCCGCGCCCCGTCGCGGCTCCGCCAAAGCGCGGGAGGGAAAGGGAACCCTTTGAGGGTTCCCTTTCAGATGCTAGGTTGCCACCAGGAGCGCGTCCGCAGCCAGCATGTCAAGCACATCGGAACTCATTGGAACGCAGCTAGGCCGTTACAGCCTCATCGAGCATCTGGCCACCGGCGGCATGGCGGAGATTTTCCTGGCTCGCCAGGAGAGCATGGGGAAGTTCAAGAAGGATCTCGTCCTCAAGGTGCTGCAGACGCGCTGGGAAGCGTATCCCGAGGTCGTGGACATGTTCCTGGAAGAGGCGCGCATTTCCGCGCTCATGAGCCACCCCAACATCGTGGAAGTGTTCGACATTGCAGCGGAGAACGGCCGTCACTTCATCGCGATGGAGCACATCTCGGGCCGCACCCTCGCCGAGCTTGCTCGGCGCGCTATCCAGGTCACCAAGTCGATCTCCATCGAGGTCGGCGCCTATATCACCGCCGAGATGGCCAGCGCTCTCGCGTACATGTACGACGGCAGCGATGGAATCGGCGAGCCGTTCCGCGTGGTTCACCGTGACATCTCACCCACCAACATACTCATCAGCAGGACCGGCCAGGTCAAGCTGATCGACTTCGGCATCGCGCGCCAGGGAAACGTAACCCAGGAATCCCGGGCGCGTCCCGGCAAGTTCACGTACATGTCGCCCGAGCAGGTACAGGGGCTGTCGGTCGACGGGCGCTCGGACATCTTCTGTCTGGGCACGATACTCTACGAAATCACCCTCGGCCGCCGCCTGTGGCGCGGGCCCCGCGAGGTTTCGATGAAGCGCATCGTGGAGGAGCGGCCCAAGCCCCCGACTTTCATCCGGCGCGACTACCCGACGGAGCTGGAGTTGATCGTCCTGCGCACGCTGGAGAAGAAGCCGGAGGATCGCTACCAGTCGGCGGCCGAGTTGCACGGCGATCTGCAGGGCTTCCTGGCGCGTTCCAACGCGCACCTGCGCAGCCATTTTCATATGGCGGACTACGTGGCCAAGATCTTCTCGGAGGAGGCGGAAGCGCTGATCTCCGAGGCCGGCCGGAAGCGGGCCCAGGAATTCGTGGACAACACCGATGGCGCGGAATCCGAGCCGGCGGACTTGGATTTCGATGCCGACCTGGCGGCGGGACCGGGCGCGGCTCTGGCCCGCGCGCTGCGTGCCTCCGCCCTGGGCGTCTGGGCGGAGCCGGTGCCAGCGCCGGGGCCGCCGCGCGAAGAGCCGGCCACCGAAGCGGCGAAGGGAGGAACTACGGTGGACGGTGAGGGAAAGACCAAATCGGAGCCGGCGCGGAGCGTGACGGACGAGCCGGCCAAACCGGCAGCACAAACTGGCGGCCCGGTGGCCGCCGCGGCTACCAAGACGTCTGGTGGCGCGCAGAGCCAAACATCCGCCGCCGAGGGAAGCCGGGGGGGGGACAAGTCGGACCGGGTGCCACGCCGGTGGGCGCCCATTCTCGTCGCGGCAATCGTGCTCCTGGCCGCGGCCGGGGCACTGTGGCTGCTGCGTGGCCGGTAGAAGTCGGGAGCGGGCCAGCATAGATGTATCGAAAGGTCGGCCTGTGCTACCCTGACGAACCGAGGAGCTTCTAGTACTCAGAATGAAGTTCGTCTGCGACCGCTGTCAGACCCGCTATTCAATCGCGGATGAGAAGGTCAGACAGAAGATACTGCGCATTCGCTGCAAGACCTGCGGCAACGTCATCATAGTGCAGGACGAGCAGCGAAGGGGCTCCGGCACGGCCGAGCCGCATTCCCACGAGTCAGCGCAGCCGGCCTCGGGCGGCGGTCCCAAGCCGGTGCCATCGAGCGGTCCCAAGGCGGCGCCATCGAGCGGGCCGAAGGCGGCGCCATTGAGCGGGCCGAAGGCAGCGCCATCGAGCGGCCCCAAGCCGCCTCCCCCTCCGCCAGCGCGCGCGGGAAAGGGGGCCGATCCGCTGGGCGGCCACGTCGAATGGTACATCGCCGTCGATGGCGAGCGGAGCGGGCCGTTCTCGCGCGTCGAGGTCGCGAGGCGGATCCATGCGGCTGGCCTGGGCAAGACCGTGCATGTCTGGAAAGAGGGCATGTCGGGTTGGAAGCTGCCGGACGAGGTGTCGGTCGTTGCGCGCGAGTTGAACCTGCTGCGGCCAGTCCCGCCGCTTGCGCCGCGGGAGCCGCTGCCGGCCGCGCGCGCCACCCCGGTCTCCAAGTCGGTCGTCCCGCCGGCGAGCGCGAAGCCCGGGCCTTCGGCGCCTCCTCCGGGCGTCCGACCAGGGGTTGCCGACTTCGAGGCGGTGGAGACTACCGCTTCGGACCCGCACGGTTTCCGCGAGAGCACGACCAAGAAATCGAAGCAAGTTCGCGACCTCGTGACCGGCCTCGCGGGCGACGAATTTGGCGAGGCAGCAACCAGAAACTCGAAGGATGGGCGCGAGGTCGCGGCCGCGTCGCCGGGCGTGGGTTTCAGCGAGGTGACGACCAAGAAGGGAAAGAACCTTGGCGACCTCGAGGCGGAGACACCCACCACGCCAGGCGTGGACACTGGTGAATCAGGCAAGACGCCGCCGCCCATGCGGCCGTTGCCGCCGATCGGGTCCAAGGTGACGGCGCCGGTTCCAGCATCGCCGCGCGTTCCAGCCGTGCCGCTGCCGGCCCCGGTCGTTACGTTCGACGCTCAGGCCGTGGCGCCGGGGGCGCGGCCATTTCCGTCCTTCGCGAACCCCAGCACGCCACTGGCCAAGTCGTCCACGCCATTCGTGATGCCTGGCACTCCGCTCGCGGCGCCGTCCGCGCCGTTCGCGAGACCCGGCACCCCGTTCGCGGCGGTGCCCAGCGCAACGCCCGCGCCATTCGCGCTTCCGGCTGCCGCGCCCGGCTCGCTGCCGCTGTCCGGTGGCCTACCGACCCCGTTCCCCGTGAGCGTGGCCCCGTTCGGGACCGCCATGTCGTCGTCGATGTCCGCCGACATCAAGTTGAGCCACGGCGGCATCGCTGGCCTCTTCCAGCGACAGCCAGGGCTCAAGTACGTGGTCGCCGTCCTTGCCATCGTGGCGCTGATCATCTTGCTCGGCATGGTCATCCTGCGCGGCGAGAGCCAAACGCGTTCCGAACCCGCCGCCCCGGCGGAGGCCGAGCCACCTAAAGCCGCGGAGCCCAAGCTGGCCGCCGCCGAGAGCCCCGCCCCGCCACCGGCCCAGGAGAAGCCGGCGCCGGTCACATCGCCGAGCGCCCCGTCGAGGGGCAAGTCCTTCTCGGGAAAATCCGTTCACCACAGGAGCCACGCGCCCGAGCGGCCGGCCAAGGAGAAGGCGCCCGCCCCGCCCCCACGCCTCACTGGTGCGCGCCCCAACCCGTTCGACGAGGCGAAGTCCGTATCGCAGTCGCAGATCACCGCGGTCGTGCGCAACCCGGCGAACCAGGCCGCGCTGAAGTCGTGCTATGAGCGCGCGCTCAAGATGGACAACCACCTGACCAGCGGGCGCATCGACGTGACCGTGTCGATTGGCATGTCGGGCGCAGTTCAGCGGGTGGTCATCAATGCGCCGTCGAGCTTCATCCTGGTCGAGCCTTGCATCAAGGGCGCGGTCAAGCGCTGGGTGTTCCCGGCCAGCACGGAAGAGTACGCGACGAATTTCCCGCTCATCATGCAGGGCGGAATGTAACCGGCGACGACGTCGCTAGACTTGCGCCGATGTCTCGTCCCCGCCATCCCTATGCCGCGTTCCTGGCGCAGGTGCAGAAGCCATCGCGCTACACCGGCGGCGAGTATGGCGAGCGGCCCGTCGACCCCGCGGCCGCGCGGGCGCGCGTATGCCTGGCCTTTCCCGACGCCTACGAGATCGGCATGTCGCACTTGGGAACGAAGATCCTCTATGCGCTTCTCAACCAGGCCGAGGGCATCGCGTGCGAGCGCGTGTTCGCGCCCTGGCCCGACATGGAACAAGAGCTGCGTGGTCGCGGGCTGCCGCTCTTGACGCTGGAGACAGGGAGCCGGCTTTCCGAATTCGACGTGGTCGGCTTCTCGTTGCAGTACGAGCTGAACTACACCTCGGTCCTCAACATTCTCGATCTGGGCGGAATTGCCCTGCGGGCCGCGGCGAGAAACGACGGCGACCCGCTGGTGTTGGCCGGCGGCCCGGTGGCCACGCACCCCGAGCCGCTGGCACCGTTCATCGACGCCTTCTTCATCGGCGAGGCCGAGGAGCTGTTGCCGTCGCTGTGCCTGGAGGCGGCCGCGCTTCGCCGCGCAAAGCTGCCGCGGCTGGAGGTGCTGGCTCGGCTGGCCAACCGCTATCCGCTGTACGTGCCGGCGCTGTACGCGACCCGCCGCGATCCCGCGACTGGATTCACGATCGTTGGCGATCCCGTCGACGCCCGCGCGCCCGCCCGCGTCCGCCGTGTCTGGATCAAGGACATCAATCGCTTCCCCTTCCCCGACGACTCGCCATTGCCGCACAGCGAGGCCGTTTTCGACCGCATGGCAGTGGAGATCGCACGCGGTTGCACCGAGGGCTGCCGTTTTTGTCAGGCGGGCATCATCTACCGGCCGGTGCGCGAGCGCGATCCGGTCGCGGTCACCGACGCACTCGTGGGAGGAATACGCAAGGGCGGCTATGACGCGACTTCGCTGGCGTCGCTCTCGCCGGCCGACTACTCGTGCGTGACGTCGCTGGTCCGCCGGGCCATGGCCCGGCTGCGCGATGACAAGGTGTCGCTCTCGGTGTCGTCGCTGCGTGCCTACGGCCTCGACGAGGAATTGCTGGGCGATCTGGCCGCGGGCGGGATCACGGGCCTGACCTTCTCGCCCGAGGCCGGCACGCAACGCATGCGCGACGTGGTCAGCAAGAACGTGACCGAGGCCGATATCCTGGAATCCGCGCATCGCGTGTTCTCGCGCGGGCACCAGCGCATGAAGCTGTACTTCATGATCGGCCTGCCCACCGAGACCGACGCCGACATCATTGGCATCGTGGAGACCACCGCGCGCGTGCAGGAGATCGGCCGGCGGTATCTGCGCTCGGCGCGGGTCGCAGCCGCGGTATCGACCTTCGTGCCCAAGCCGCACACGCCGTTTCAGTGGGCGGGCATGGACAGCCGCGAGGAGACTGGGAGAAAGCACGCGCTTCTCGTCGAGCACGCGCGGCGCCTGCGCGTGGATCTGCGCATGCACGAGAATGTGCAGTCGCACTTGGAAGGGATTTTCGCGCGCGGGGATCGCGCCTGCGCGGACCTGCTCGAACGTGCATTTCGGCTCGGCTGCCGGTTCGACGGTTGGAATGAAGTGCTGCGCGCCGACCTGTGGGAGCAGGCCATCGCGGAAGAGAAAGCCGCGCACGGCTTCGATCCCGAGCGCTATCTTGGCGCCATTCCCGAAGAGGCTCGGCTGCCGTGGGATCGTATCGACGTGGGCGTCGAGGCAGGCTATCTGCGCAAGGAGCTGTGCATGGCCATGCAGCACCGGGCGTCGCCTCCCTGTGGCAAGCCGGCTGGCCAGCCTCTGCATCCCGCCAGCGTCGCGGAAGCCGAGGCCACGGGAGAGCGCAAGCTGGTCTGCTACGACTGCGGCGTCGCCTGCGATCTCGACGGTATGAGGGCCGAGCGCCTGTTCTTCCTGCGCCGGATGAACGCCTGGGCACCGCGCCCGCCACTGCCGCAGCGGCGCCGGGCCGCGGCTGGGCCGGCGCGGCCCGCGCCGCGGCCGGCGACCGACACCAAGCAAGGCGAGCCCACGCGCTTTCGCCTGCGCTACAGCAAGCTCGGCCCCGCCGCGTTCCTCGCGCACCTGGATCTGGTGCGCCACCTACCGCGCGCGTTCCGGCGCGCCGGCCTCGAGATCTATTATTCGAAGGGCTTTCACCCCAAGCCGGGACTGTCGTTCGGGCCCGCGCTGGGGCTGGGAATTCCGTCGCTCGGCGAATGGCTGGACGTGAAACTGGTCGAGAATCTGACGGTCGACGAAATCCTGCGTCGTCTGCGGCTGGTCTCCCCGCCCGGCATCGAGTTCCTCGCCGCCGAAGCTTTGGCCGACGGTGACCCGCCCCTTGGTCGCGTGATCACCGAGGCCCGCTACGCAGTCCGCCTGCGGGAGGGGCTTTCCGCCAGCGCGGCGGCATCACGCTGGAACGCCGGCGAGCCCCTGCTGGCTACCCGCCGTGAACGCAGCGATAGCCGTCGCCCCGACCGCGGAAATTCGGTGGATGTACGCAAGAGCATCGTGTTTGCGAGAACGGCTTCGGCGGAGGAGCGCAGAATCCTCGCTGAGAAGCTCGGCTGGCCAGAGGATGGGGAGCGAGTGCTTGCCTTTAGCCTGGCAGTCAGCGCCCAGGGTAGCGCCCGCCCCGTCGAGGTGATCGAGGCATTCTTCGGCGAAGGCGCGGCGGAGGTGTGTGAGATCGTGAGGACAGGCCTGGGGCCGGTCGGCGTGAGTTGCAAGTCAGATTCTCTGCGGGTGTAGATTGGCAGCCTGAGAAAATCGTCTGACGAGGCGAGCGCGAGGCAAGCGGCGAGGCGTGGTTCCCGCCAACTTCGCTCCCGCCCGCTTCCCTCCGACCCCTTTCCGTCTCCGTGCCCTCCGATGTCTCTGTGCCCTCAGGCGTGACCCGAAATGCCCACTTGACACATTCGTGCAGGTCGGGCGTTATCGCCCTTGCCGAAACCCCATGGCAGGAGACATGCGGACATGAAGCTTCGCCCAGCGCCGCCCGAAAGCAACTTGGTCGAACGTTCCGAGATCCTGGACAGCGTCGGCATGGCCCGCGTCTTGCGGCGTGTGGCCTTCGAGATCGTCGAGCGCAACGGCCAGGACGCCTACTTCGTCGGCATTCGCACCGGCGGCGCGCTCCTGGCCGAGCGCATGGTCAAGCTTCTGGTCGAGGGCGGCGAGAGGCGGCCCGACCTGGGTGCCATCGACATCACGCTCTACCGCGACGACGTGTTCCACGGCCTGCCCAAGCCCGAGATCGGGCCGACCGACTTGAAGAAGAGCGTCGAGGGCCGCGTGGTGGTGCTCATCGACGATGTCCTCAACACCGGCCGCACGGTGCGCGCGGCCATGGACGTGCTCCTCGACTACGGACGGCCGCGTTCCATGCAGCTCGCAGTGCTGGTCGATCGCGGCCGGCGCGAGCTGCCCATCCAGCCCGACTTCGTCGGCGTCCGCCTGCAGACCACGGCCGAGCATTCGGTGCGCGTAATGTTGAGCGAGCGGGGCGAGACCGACCGCGTGGTGCTGCGCGAAAGGAGCGGATCATGACCGGACCGCACGCGTTCTCGCACAAGCACCTCCTTGGTATGGAGCACCTCACCGCCGAGGAGATCACCACCATCCTCGATCTTGGCGAAGGCTTCCTGGAGATCGCGGATCGCCCCATCAAGAAGGTGCCCACCCTGCGCGGCAAGACGGTCATCAATCTCTTCCTCGAGCCGTCGACGCGCACGCGCACCTCGTTCGAGATCGCGGCCAAGCGGCTGTCCGCCGACGGGGTCAACTTCACGGCCGCCTCCTCCTCGACGACCAAGGGCGAGACCCTCATCGACACCGCGACCAACCTGGATGCCATGAGCCCAGACATTGTGGTGATTCGCCACGCGCAGGCCGGCTCGCCGCTACTGCTCACCAAGCACATCAAGGCCGCCGTCGTGAACGCCGGCGACGGGCAACACGAACATCCCACGCAGGCGCTGCTCGACGCCTCGACCATTCGCGCCCACAAGGGGAAGATCGAGGGCCTGACCGTGGTCATCTGCGGCGACATCGACCACAGCCGGGTGGCTCGCTCGAACATCTTCGCGCTGCGCAAGCTGGGCGCGCACGTGCGCGTGGCCGGCCCGCGCTCGCTGCTCCCGCTCGGCATCGAGAGCCTGGGCGTCGAGGCCTTCGACCGCGTGGAACCGGCCCTGGAAGGCGCGGACGTGGTGATGATGTTACGCATCCAGCTCGAGCGCAAAGCCGGCAGCCGCTTCCCCAACACCCGCGAATACTCGCGCCTCTTTGGTCTGAACGCGGCCCGCTTGGCCCTCGCCAAGCCCGATGCCATCGTCATGCACCCGGGGCCGATGAACCGCGGCGTGGAGATCTCTCCCGAGGTGGCCGACGGTCCGCGCTCGGTGATCTTGGACCAGGTCGCGCGCGGCGTGGCGATTCGCATGGCCGTGTTGTACTTGCTCGGTGGCGGTAGCGATGCGGTGGAGTAGCCCTTGACACCTCCGCTCGGCAAACCCTATGTGAGGAGCGTTTCTCATGGCTGACATTCTTCTACGCGGTGGCCGCGTCATCGATCCCGCGCGCAACTTCGATGCCAGCGCGGACGTGCTCTTGCAGGGCGGGAAGGTGGCGCGCGTCGAGCCTGGCATTGCGGCGTCGGCGGGGGCGCGGGTCATCGAGGCCAAGGGCCTGTGGGTCGTGCCCGGGCTCATCGACATGCACACCCACCTGCGCGAGCCTGGCCAGGAGTACAAAGAGAACATCGAGACGGGAACCGCAGCGGCGGCGGCGGGCGGGTTCACCGCGGTGTGCGCCATGCCCAACACGCTTCCGCCCAACGACAACCGCGCGGTCACCGAGTTGATGGTTTGCCGGGCCCGCGAGGCCGGGATCGTGCGCGTGTATCCCATCGGCTGCATCACGCAGGGGCAGAAGGGCGAAAACCTGGCCGAGATGGGCGAGTTGCAGGAAGCCGGCTGCGTCGCGGTTTCCGACGATGGCAAGTGCGTGATGAACAGCGAGGTCATGCGCCGGGCGCTGGAGTACGCGCGCGGCCTGGGCCTCCCCGTCATCCAGCACGCGGAGGACACCAATCTCACGGCGGGCGGTCCCGCGCACGAGGGCGCGGCCTCCACGCGCATCGGGCTGCGCGGCCAGCCGGCGGCGGCCGAGTCGGTCATGGTGGCCCGCGATCTCGAGCTGGTCGCGCTCACCGGTGCCCGCTACCACGTGGCGCACGCAAGCTGCGCCGAAACCGTGCGTCTGGTTCGTGAAGCCAAACGACGTGGGCTGCCCGTGACGGCCGAGGTGACCCCACACCATCTCACGCTGACCGACGAGGCCTGCGCCGGCTACGACACCTCGACGCGCGTCAACCCGCCCCTGCGCAGCGCCGAGGACGTGGCTGCCGTGCGCGCGGCGCTGGCCGACGGCACCCTGGACGCCGTGGCCACCGATCACGCGCCCCATTCGCCGGTGGAGAAGGACGTGGAGTTCGAGCAGGCGGCGTCGGGCATGATTGGCCTCGAGACCGCGCTGGCGCTTTGCCTGGAGTTGGTCGACGCCAAGATCCTGACTCCCGCCGTGCTGGTCGCGCGCATGTCGGCCGCGCCGGCCAAGATCCTGGGTCTGCCCGGCGGCACGCTCGCACCCGGCGCGGCCGCCGACGTGACGGTCATCGACCCGCGGGCCGCGTGGACCTGCGATCCCAGCCGCCTGCGTTCGCGCTCGCGCAACACGCCTTTCGGTGGGCGCGCCATGCACGGGCGAGCTATGCTGACCATCGTGGCTGGCAACCTCGTATTCGCGGAGGAGAAGCTCATTGGCTGACGACGCAGGGAATCGTTCGCCCGCGCTCCTGGCATTGGAAGACGGCAGCATCTATCGGGGCGTGGGCTTCGGGGCGGTGGCGGACCAGGCGGGCGAGCTGGTCTTCAATACCGCCATCACCGGTTACCAGGAGATCCTCACCGACCCATCGTACCGCGGGCAGATCGTGATGATGACCGCGCCCGAGATTGGCAACGTCGGTGTCAACGCCGAGGACTTCGAGTCGGCGCACCCGTTCTGCGCGGGTTTCGTGGTGCGCAACCTCTCCCCGCGCGTGTCGAACTGGCGCGCCGAGGGCGACCTGGGCGCCTTCATGGCCAAGTACGGCGTGGCCGGGATCGCGGGTATCGACACCCGCGCCATCACCCGCCGCTTGCGCATCGGCGGGGCACAGCGGGCGATTGTCACGCGTCAGGTGGACGATCCAGCCGCTGCGGTCGCGCGCGCGCGCCAGCATCCGTCGCTCGATGGCCGCGATCTGGTCAAGGAAGTGACTTCGGCCAAGCCCTACGCGTGGAACGAAGGACTGTGGCAGACGCCGGGCACCGAGCGCAACGATATGCCCGTCCGCCATCGCGTGGTGGCCTACGACTTTGGCATCAAGCGCGGCATCCTGCGCCGCCTGCGCCACGCCGGCTGCAGCGTTTCGGTGGTGCCGGCGCAAACCCCAGCGAACGTCTTGTTGGGGGAAAGACCGGACGGCATCTTCCTGTCCAACGGCCCCGGCGATCCCGCGGCGGTCGACTACGCCGTCACGGCCGCGGCCGAGCTCTGCCAGACCGGCAAGCCCATCTTCGGCATTTGCCTCGGGCACCAGATCCTGGGACTTGCCTTGGGGGGAAAGACCTACAAGCTCAAGTTCGGCCACCACGGCGCTAACCATCCCGTGATGGATCTGACCACGCGCAAGGTCGAAATCACCTCGCAGAACCACGGCTTCGCCGTCGACGTCGATTCCCTGGCCGGCAAGGCCGTGCTGACCCACATCAACCTGAACGACAGGACCGTCGAGGGCATGCGCCACGACCGCCTGCCCATCTTCAGCGTGCAGTACCACCCCGAAGCGTCGCCCGGGCCCAACGACCCGAGCTATCTGTTCGATCGCTTCGTGAAGCTGATGGACGAAGCCAAGCGGTGAGCGAGACGGCCACGACAACCCCGCGCTGGGATCCCGGGCTCATCCACACGTTGCTCGACGAGGTGGCGGCAAGCTACGCCGGCCCCGCGCATCAGCGGGAGATCACCGCCGCCCGCGAGGAGTACTTCACCCGTTCGGGCAAGGTGTTCGAAGACGACGCCGAAGTGCACGAGGCGCGCACGCTCTCGTTCCTCGAGTGGTACGTGATCGAGCGCCCGCTCGCCTCCGGCCGTCCGCCCATCATCGATACTCTCGCCAAGGCGGCGGGCAACGCCCTGCCCGCGGACCGGGCGGAGGCGCTGGCCAGCCTGGCCAGCAGCCACCGCAGCCTGTTCGACATCGCCCACGTCGACGGCAACGTCATCGAGCTGGAAGACGTGCTGGGTGGAGCCCGCTTTCGCGTGGTCGAGCGCCGGGGCACCGTGGGCTTCGAGGTGGGCGCGCTGGTCGAGGCGCGCGTGGTGTGGGACGGCGGGCAGCCGGTCTTCGCCAAGACCTTTCTCTTCCATCCGCGTGATGCTCGCAGCGAGATTCTCGATTTTGTCGACGAGGCGCTCGCCGAGAGGACGGAGCGCGGAGAGATCATGTTCCACCTGGCCCGGTTGCACCTGCGCTGGCACCGCCACGGGCACAGCAACGCCGCGCGCATCTACAAGGGCGGAGGCACCGCGGGCCCCGTTCCGCTTTGATTCCATCGTGACATGTACTAGAAACCCCCTGCCTGCACCCGTGCCCGGAGCTCCGGCGCGTCACTGCCGGCGGAGAACAACATGCCAGTCGTAGTCGTCGTCGGCGCTCAATGGGGCGATGAAGGCAAGGGCAAGGTCGTCGACCTGCTCACCGAACACGCTCACATCGTGGCACGCTGGGGGGGAGGCGCCAACGCCGGGCACACCATCGTCGTCGAGGGCAAGAAGTACGTCACCCACTTGATTCCTTCCGGTGTCGTGCGCCCCGGGACCGCCTGCGTGCTGGGCGAGGGCATGGTCATCGACCCCAAGACGCTGGTCGAGGAGATCGAAACCTTTCGTGGCCAGGGCCTGCTCGCCCGCGACTGCGACCTCATTGTTTCGGGCCGCGCGCACCTGACCTTTCCCCACCATCGCGAGCTCGACCGGCTACGGGAATGCCGGCCGGGAGCCATCGGCACCACCCAGCGCGGGATCGGTCCCACCTACGAGAGCAAGGCCTCGCGCACGGGCGTGCGGGTCGAGGATCTCCTGCGGCCGGAGCGGCTGCGCCGCAACATCGAACGCAACATCGCCTACGTGTCCGCCGCGCTGGCGAAATTCGGCGGGGCCGTGCCGGACCTCGAAGCGCTCGTCAAGGAGTATCTGGGGTATGCCGAGGTGATTCGTCCGTTCGTGGGCGACGCCTCGCGTTTTTTGCACGAGCAAATTCGCCAGGGCAAGAACGTGCTCTTCGAGGGCGCGCACGGCGTGTTGCTCGACCTCGACCACGGCACCTATCCCTTCGTTACCTCGTCGTCGACCACCGCGGGCGGCGCCTGTTCGGGTTGCGGTATCGGACCAACCGCCATCGACACCGTGGTGGGCATCGTGAAGGCCTACGCCACCCGGGTGGGCAACGGCCCGTTCCCGACCGAGCTTCTCGATAAGACGGGCGAGCGCCTGCGCGACGTCGGCCGCGAGTTCGGCTCGACCACGGGGCGCCCGCGCCGTTGTGGCTGGCTCGACATTCCGGCCTTGCGCCTGACCATTCGCCTCTCCGGGATCGAGTCGCTGGCCTTGACCAAGCTCGATGTGCTCGACGGTCTCCCCGAAATCAAGCTGTGCGTCGCCTATCGCTTGCAGGGCAAGGTTCTCGACGAGATGCCGCTCGATCCCGACGACCTCACCGCGGTCGAGCCGGTCTATGAGAGCCTGCCAGGCTGGCCAGTCCGCTCGCCTGGGTCTGCCCCCGTGGCCAAGGTCGAGGATCTGCCCGCAGCCGCCCAAGCCTACCTTGCGCGCATCGCCGAATTGCTCGGCGTTTCCCTCTCGTTCATCTCGTGGGGGCCCGCGCGCTCCGAAACCATTTGGGTGAACAATCCGTTCCGAGAGGCCCGTGCTGGTTAGCGCAACGAGCCATTCTTTCAGCAATACGATCAACGAGAAGCACGGAAGTGACACTGCAATGTGTTTGTGGCCCGATCTTCTGTCAGAATCTCGCTTGTCAGCCAATGACTCCTATCTATAATCGCCCGTCGATGCCCGTGGAAACGAGGAGCCCATGAAGATCGTCTGTGATGCCTGTCAGGCTAAGTACTCCATTGCTGACGAGAAAATTCAGGGTAAGGCATTCAAGATCCGCTGCAAGAAGTGCAACCACATCATCGTCGTCAGAGTGGGCGCTGATGGGGCCGCGTCAGGCGCATCCGCCGCGGACAGGCCGAGGACTACGGGTTCCCACGCGGCCGCGTCAAGCGCAGCCGCTGCGGACAAGGCCAGACCTTCGGGGGCCCGGGCGGCCGTGCCTGCTCCAGCGCCTGAACAAGCGGTTTGGCATGTCGTGGTGGATGGCGAGCAGGTGGGGCCGCTGACCGAGTCGGAGATCAAGGACCGGCTGCGCCAAGGCAAGGTCAATTCAGACACCCTGGTCTGGAAAGAAGGGTTCGGTGACTGGACGCAGTTCTCGGCGGTTCCCGAGCTGACGCCCTTGCTCGCCCGGATCACGCACCACCCCGCGGCCGGGAAGCTCGCGGCGCGCGAGCCCGCGCGAGCCGCAGCTTCGGCGAAGCCCGTGGCAGCGGCACCGGCCGCGTCTGCCGCGGAGGCGGATCCCTTCGCGGCGCCGACGGTGATCTCACCGGCGGGCACGGCGGACCTTTTCGCCTCGGCCATGGGGGGGGCACCGGCGGCGTCGGCCGCGACCCCGGCCCCGACTTCGCCCTTCCTCTTCGGCGGGGGCGCGCCCGCGCAGCCAGCCGAACCCATGGTGACCCGATCGTCGGGTGGCAACGGCGCGGGGACCACGCACCTCACCGGCCAGCGCAACGAGAACTCGGTGCTGTTCTCGCTTGCGAACCTCGAGGCGCTCGCGGTGCCGGCGCAGTCCGGCAACGTGCGCTCACCCTCCGCGTCCTCGAATACGGAAGGCTCGGGGCTCATCGACATCCGCTCGATGGCCGCGATGACCTTGAGCGACGGATCGTCCAGCGAGAGAGGACGCTCGGCCGACGCGCTGCCGACCTTCTCCACTCCGCAGTTCTCGCCCGTGGCGCCGGTGCTCTTGCCCATGTCCACGAGTGGACCGCCCAAGTGGGTTTTCCCGGTGCTCGGCCTGCTTGGCATCGCCATTCTCGCGGTCGGCTTCAGCATCTACAAGGTAGCCACCGCGCCCCCGCCCGGGTTGGCGCCGCCGCCCGCGCCAGCCGCGGTTCCCGCGCCCGCGCCCGCCGCGGGCGAAGCCGCCAAGCCGGCCGCGCGCGAGGAGAAACCGGCGCCTCCGGCCGCCGAGGAAAAGGCGCCCGACAAGGCGAAGTCTGCTTCGGGCAAGGGCGACAAGGGACGCCGCAAGGGTGGCGACCAGTCCGGCTCGGGCAAAGGCGCGGCGGAGGCGAAGAAGGGCGGGGAGACTACCGCCACGACACCGACACAGCCGACGGAAGGCGGCAGCAAGCGGACCGACAAGAAGGGCAAACAATCCCTCGATGATCTGCTAGGCGAGGTCGGCAGCAAGAAGACCGGCGGCGGCGACGACAACGCGCCCAAGCCCGTGGTCAAGCTCATCACGCTTTCCCAGAGCGACATCGTGAGCGCCATGAAGGGCGTGCAGCCCAAGGTCCAGGCGTGCGCCAATCAGTTCAAGGCCCCGGGCACCGCGATGGCCAACCTCAGCGTCGCCGCCGGTGGCAGGGTCAGTTCGGCCACGGTCACCGGCAAGTTCGCCGGCACGCCCTCGGGCTCCTGCGTCGAGACCGCCGCCAAGTCCGCGAAGTTCCCACCTTGCCAGGCGATGAGTTTCCCCTGGCCCTTCACGCTCAGTCCACGCTAGGCCGGTGCAAACAGCAAGACAACTCCGGGGCCCCGTGGCCACTACCGCAGTTCGNNATGAAGATGGAGATGCCGGTCGAGGCTCCCGTCTCTGGACGCGTGACCGCGATTCGTGTGGCGCCCGGGCGGTTCGTCGAGGAGGGCGAGCCGCTCATGGACCTGGGCTAGCCAGCGGCAGTGGCTGGGGCGGCGTCGATGGTGCCGGCGGCCCCGCGTCCGGTTTGGCTGGTTCGGGCTTGCGCGGCGGCGGCGCGGGTGGACCGTGGTCCTCGCGCACCTTGACCGCGAGCTTGTCGAGCAGCATCTGCTCATAGCGATGGGGCAGATCCGGAATGGTAACCGCCAGCCGGGTCGCATCGCGGCCTTCCGCGTCGGTCACGCGAATGAGCTCTAGCGATCCCCGGCAGGGCTTGGGACCGTCGGTGTGATCGAAAAGGATGTAACCCGCCGACTCGTCTTTCTCGGCAATGGGGAAGCCACGGTCCACGCGCAGGAAACGCACGGCGGCGGGCCATACACTGGCGATGGGATAGGGGATGACTTGCTGGGTACGCGCCCAGCAGAGCGCCGGATAGGCGAGCAACGCGACCGCNNTCGATGACCAGCGAGCGCAGAGAGCCGGCCGCCTCGCCCGCGAACAGCAGCGCGACGAATCCGAGAACGACGTACCACACGAACTGGATGCCGTGCAAGGCGATGGCGTAGGCGCCGCCCGCCGAGGTGAGCACGGACTCCGGCAGGTACGCGGCGAGCGCGAGCAGGACGCCGGCGTGGAACTGGCCGACCAGTCCCGGAGCATTGGGCAGGGTGATGAGCACGCCGGTGAAAGCCATGGCCGCGAAGGCGCCGCTCAAGGGAATGGGCAGGTGCATGAGGCGCGCGAGCAACCACATGCCCAGTCCGTTCGCGCCCCAGTAGAGGGCGGTCTGCGCCAGGAACGGCAGCATGTCGCGCGGGTGGCGAAGGGCGCGGAAACCCTGGATGAGAGCGCGCAGCTTGTCGGCGAGCTTGTCGGCGAACTTGGGCGAGATCCGGCGGAGCAGGGTGACGGCGAGGGCGAGACGGATGGTTGCCTCAGGCCAACGCAGGGCGAAGCCGAGGAAGGCCGTGAGCCCGAGGAAGCCGATCAACGCCAGCCAGGCGGAGATCGCCAGCACCGGCCCATAGGCATGGGCCCCCGGCGCGAACGAGAAGAGATAGGTCGTGAAGAGGAGAATCGCGATGCACAGGCCGTCGACGATGCGCTCGACGGCAACCGTGCCCAGCACCTCGCTCATGCGCGATTGTCCCTGGCGGACCACATAATACGGCCGGACGAACTCGCCGAGCCGGAAGGGCAGCGCCAGGATAGCCATGAAGCCGACCGTGGAGATGATCATCAACCGGCCGAACGTCAGCTTGACGCCGATGGGGCGCAGCAAGTACTTCCAGCGCCACGCGCGGAAGAGGTGCACCGGTGCGATCGACAGGGCGTAGAGCAGCAAGGCCGAGAGCGGCAAGGTGCGCAGCACGCCCTCGGTCTGATGGAGGTCAATCTTGCGCAGGGCGAAGGCGATGCACGCGGCGCCGACGGCCAGAGAGAGAAATATTTTTGCGAAGAGTTTCACGGTGGTGGCGGTGGCGGATGCCTGGTCAGGGCAACTCACCCTCCAAAATACGTCGAGGATTCTCTGCGAGCAATCGGGTCACGGCGGCCGGCCCCAAACGCTTGCCGATCCAGGCGATGCCGCCTGCGACGGCCGGGCTGGTTTCGGGGCCGTGCATGTCGGAGGCCACGGCGTGGGCCAGGCCCTCCTCGACCAGCCGGCGTGCCGCCTTGGTCTCGGACCGTGGCTGGCCGCCGGCGAGCGCCTCCAGATCCACGACCAGCGCGGCCTGCCGGCCCAGCGTCTCCGCGAATCCGGGTTCGCGTTGCACCGGGAGGTAGCGTTCGGGATGGGCCATCACCGGCAGGCAGCCACCGAGGCGGATCTCGAAGAGCGCCTCGTCGAGATGCGGGGGCAAGAG
>PNBO01000139.1:2896-4486 GCA_003136095.1 Myxococcales bacterium | reverse complement strand
AGCCCGGCAAGCTCGCGCAACATCTCCATGCTGGTCGCGAGATCGGGGGCTCCGTCGTCGAGCCCAGGCAGGATGTGGCAGTGGAGGTCGATGTATTGCGCCACGTGGCTCCGCTCGAAACCATAGCGGATATCGTCGGTGTTGGCCCCTTTTTCCGGAAGGCGCCCGAGCCGGCGCCGCAACAAAAATCACCTCGGGTGACGATTGGGGCTTGCGCGAAGGGGAATACCGATTGCAAATTCACTCTCCGAGGAGGAAAAGGACCCAATGAGCGACAGAGTTGCTCTTCCGAGCCTCAGTCTACCGAAGCAGAGGACCCACTGGTCCGTCTTCGTGGTGATCGCCGCGTCTGTGCTCTTCCTGATCATGTGCGGCGCGCTTTACCTTGTCCTGCAGCGTCAGCAGGCCCAGGAAGAGGCGTACGCGAAGCGGCAGTCGGATCGCGCGACGGAGATCAAGATGGAGACCGAGAAGGTCAAGGCCGAGACGGAACACGCCACGGCCGAAGCGAAGAGGAAGGAAGCAGAGGCCGCCGCCGCCGCCGCGACCGCCGCGGCTCAGAAGAAGGCCGCCGCCGCCGCCGCCGAAGACGAAGCCGCCAAGGCCGCGCGGAGGAAGGGTGCGAAGAAGGGTGGCGGAGGGAAGGTGGCCAAGGGCGTAGCTCCGGCGGCTGCCCCGGGAGCGCCAGCCGCGGCCACGCCGGCCAAGCCGACGACCAAGGCTAGCAAAGATATCGACGACCTTCTGAAGAGCTTCAAGTAAGTAAAGGTCTGAGTCTTCGATTGGGACGACGGAGGGCGAGGCTGTCGGCACGGCCGGAGTAGTCACTCGGCCACGGCCACGACTACGGCCATGAGCAGGGCCGCGACTACTGCCCGGTTAGGCTCGGGGTTTGTTGCGCGCCAGGATCTCCTCGATGCGGGTGCGTAGGTCGCCGTCGCGGAGGGTGACGGTGACCTGGTCGCCGGGCGCGAGGCCTTGCCGGCTCGCCAGCACGGCACCGTCGGGGCCGCGCGTGAGGCTGTAGCCGCGCTCGAGGATTTTGAGCGGCGAAAGCGCGTCGAGCTTGTTCGCCAGCGCATCGAAGGCGCGGCGGCGGTGGCCGAGGAGCAAGGAGCCGGCCTTGCCGAGGCGGCGTTCGAGCAGCCCAAGCGCCGTTCGTTGATCGGCGATGCGGCGTTGGGGGTGGGCGCGTAGGAGGCGGCCCTCGGCGATTTGCAAATCCTTGCGGCGGCGGGAGAGCGCGTTGCCCAGCGCGCGGCCGGCGCGATCCACGAGGTCGTCGAGGCCCTGCCGGCGCTCATCGATGAGCCGGCGCGGATCGCCCAGTCGTGCGGCCGTGCGCTCGATGGCCAGGCGCCGCGCTCCGACCTGGCCGAGCAGACCGCGCCCGAGGCGGCCGGCGAGCACGCGCACCTCGGCAAGTAACTCGGCCGCGACCGGCACCGCCATCTCCGCGGCGGCGGACGGGGTGGGCGCGCGTACGTCGGCGACGAAGTCCGCGATGGTGAAATCCGTTTCGTGTCCCACCGCTGAAATGGTCGGCAGCGGGCAGGCCGCGATGGTCCGCGCCAGCGCCTCGTCGTTGAA
>PNBO01000139.1:0-2834 GCA_003136095.1 Myxococcales bacterium | reverse complement strand
GCCCCCTGTCGCGAAGTCACCACGCCGATCCGGCGTGGCAGGAAGGGCAGGGGGCGCTTGCGGTCCTTGTCGAACAAGCCTTCGGCGAGCAGCTTCTGCTTGAGCGCCTCGAAGGCCAGGGCCAGCGCGCCGGCGCCCGCCGGCTCGATGGCCGCGACTTGTAGCTGGAAGCGGCCGCGGCCTTCGTAGATGGTCAGCTTGCCCCGGCAGCGCACGAGTTGCCCGTCCGCCAGGCGAAACTTCAGCCGGCTGGCGTCGCGCGCGTACATTACGCAGTCGAGCTGGGCCTCGGCGTCCTTGAGGGTGAAGTAGAGGTGCCCATTTGCTGACCGCTTGCTGCCCGACACCTCGCCCTCTACCCGCACATCGCCGAAGCGCGCCTCCAGGGTCTGGCGGGCCTTGCGCACCAGCTCCGCAACGGCGAGGACGGGAGTCGCTTCGGACGGAGACGGCTTGGGCGTCTCGGATGCGGCGGGCGGCGTGGGCGTAATGGTGGTGAAGCGTTGCTCGAAGGAAAGCTGCGGGCTGGCCTTGGCCGCTTCATCCTCGCCCTCGCGGCGGCGCCGTCCGTCGGCAGGTTTGCCGGGTGGCTGGGCTTGGCGCCGGCTCACCTGGCGCCTCGCGTGGCGGCGCGTTCGTAGTCGGCGGCGTCCTTGCGCATGCGTTCGAGGTCGGCGCTGGCGCCGCGCTGCAACTGCTCCGCGCGGCCGGCGAGCCCCGCGAAGCCCCATCCCCAGTACCGGTTGTGCGCCTTGCGATACACGAGCGCGCCCACGGCGGTGGCGATCTCACTGGTCTCGCCCGCTGGCGAGAGCTCGGGCAACCGTGTGCCCGCCGCCGCGATGAGGGCCTGCGACGACATCCACTCCTCGGGCAAGAGCATCCGGACGAAGAGGGTCTTGGCGTTCTCACTGGTGGCGCCTGGCTCGAAACGCGCGAGCAGGCGGGCGCGTTCCGGGCCTTCGGGCACCACGCTTTGCGTGATGTCGTAGGCCTCGCGCCACGCGCGCTGGATGGTCATCCACGACCAGCGCGTGTCCTGATCGAGCGCGTTCCACAGCATGGTGCCGTCATGCGCGGCGAGCGCCGCGCGCAGGCGCGCGTGGGCCTCGGCGGGCGTGCGCGCGCCGCTCGGGCCGCAGCCCACGACGGCCAGAACGAGAAACGGCAAGACGAGGAACTTCATGGCACGCGTCGGCCGCTAGGTTAGCAGCGCGTGGGAGAAGTCTCTACCCCGGCGTTGGCCTTGGGGTTTCACCACAGAGAGCGCAGAGAGCACAGAGGACGCAGGAGAAAGGATGGGTTCCGGTTCCGGATCCGAACCCCTTCCTTTCCGGTCTCTGCGCTCTCTGTGCCTCTGTGGTGAAATACTTCCGACCGTTGCGCATGGGGAGTTGTGCTAGATTCGGGCGCTTCCGACGGTGACTGATACAGGAGAGAAGCCCTCGCTTGATTTTCCCGAGCTAGAATCGGGGGGCGATGGCGTGTCCGCGGACGAGTTTGCGAATGTGCCCTCGCCCAGACGACGCCACCCGGCCATCGCGCTTGGGGCCGCGGCGCTGGCCGCGTTCCTGCTCTACCAGATCCACGACGATGTCTTTTTCGCGCTCTCGCATTCCGACGCGCGTGACCTGGGCGATGCGCGCGCGCTGGCCACCGCCCCCGTCGACAAGCTGCCCGTCAATGCCTACGTGCGCCTGGCGGGCATGGCCGACCGCGAGAGCGGCGTCATCATCGATACCGCCGGTTCGTGGAGGTTTACGCAGTTCTTCCGTCTGCTCGGCACCCGGAGCCGGATCTTCGTCAGCCGCGTGGCCGATCCCATCCCCGTCGAGCAGGCCGAGAAGGACGTGTTCGTCGGCCGGCTCATGCGTTTCCGCGACCTGTCCTTCCAGGCCGCCATCCGCAAGCACTTCGCCAACCGCGTGACCGCGACCCATTTCTTCGCGCCCACCGCGGTTCGCGCCAAGGTCACCGCGGCGCAGGGCGGCTCCGTGGTCATGGCCGACATGATGGGCGAGCAGGTTGCGCTGGCCCCGAACGACCAGGTGTCCATCGACGTCAGCCGCCCGGCCGACGTGCAGGTCGAGATGCCGCGCGCGAAGTGGGCTGACGTGGCCGCGGCGCGCGCGGCCATCGAACAGCAGGGCGGCAAGGTTCTCGACGATGCGGTGTCGGCAGCGGACCACAAGAGCGTCGCGCTGGTCGTGACCTTCCCGGAGGAAGTGCGCGACAAGGCCATGAACGCGGTTTCCGAGCTCGACCCGAAGGTGCGTTTCCTCCCCGTACGCGCGACGCACACCGTGCGCCTCGCCGACCTCGCCGCGAGCCAGGACGGCTTGCGGATCAAGGCGTCCGAGGGTGACAAGGAGCTGCCGCTCACCCGCATCATGGCCATTCGCACCCTGGCCAACGTGCAGATCCCGGACGACGCCCTCCTCTTGCGCGAGGGCGAGCGGCCGCGCGACCACCTCAAGGTGCTCGTCGCTGGCGCGTTCCTGCTCGGCTTTGCGTTGTTGAACTTGCTCTCCCTCCGCGCGCGCGCCTAGAAGTTTCGCCATGCAAAGAATCTACGACACGCGCGCCGGCAAGAAGGTCGATCTGGTGCTGCGCGAGCCGGGCAAGGTCGGCATGTACGTCTGCGGTGTCACCGTCTATGACCTGTGCCACGTCGGGCACGCGCGCACCCTGGTCGCCTTCGACGTGATCGTGCGCCACCTGCGGGCCCGCGGCCTGGAGGTGCGCCTGGTCCGCAACATCACCGACGTGGACGACAAGATCATCCGCAAGGCCAACGCCGAGGGGCGACCCGCGGCGGAGGTGGCGAAGTGCTA
>PNBO01000395.1 GCA_003136095.1 Myxococcales bacterium | reverse complement strand
AGCGGGCTTTGTCCGGTGGGCTCGATGGCCAGCACGCGGCTGGCGGCCACGATATCGCCGCAGAGAACGAGGGCGGCGCGCGAGGCGGTGAGATCCGAGGCGATGATCCACTTGCCGATGTCCAGCTGCTCGCCGCAGGCCTCGACGTAGCGCTTGGCCAGCACCTTGAGCTCCGTCCGCAGCGGCCCGGCGATGAACGCGTCGAGGTGCTTCGCCATCTTGTCCACTTCCTCGCCGTGGTCGCCGGGCCCGATGGGCGAGCCGCCGAGCTGCAACCCGGCGCGCACCGCGATGTCGAGCGCCGAGCCCGTGGCCAGCGCGAAGCGCGGGAAGCGCTCGGGCCGGAGCTGGACCATGCGCTTGGCCAGATCGAAGATGACCTCGCTCTGCGAGGAAAGCTGCCCGAAGCCGATGCCCACCAGCAGCGCGGGCGCCAGTGCGTTCTTGTCCTTGAGGTTGACCAGGCTGACCGTCCCCGCCGCGTCTTTCTTGATGAACACGTCGGGCACGGTGGACTCGATGGTGTTGGCCACGTAGCGCAGGGCCGCGGCGTAGGGCCAGGAGTCGGTGCTGACGTCCACGCGCGCGTGGCGGTCGAGACCGAGGACCTTCCGCGGCTGCGCCGTGGTCATGGCGATGGCGGGCGAAAGCAGCGCGAAGAGGGCGTCGAGGTAAGGGTTCTCGTCGGGATGCACGACCTTGCGCCACAGCTCGCCGGTCAGCTTGCCCGCGGTCGTTGGCGTCTGCGTGGGCCGGTAGTTCTCGAAGAGCGCTTTCAGCGGCGGGTCGGCCTTGCCCAGGTAGGTCATGGCGCCGGCCACGCACCACATCTTGTCGTGGGCGCCGGCCTGGAAGAACAGCGCGGCCAGGGCCTTGTAGGATTCCAGGCGGTCGGGCTTGCGCGACAAGAGGAACTGGTTCTGCGCGATGGCCTTGTCGGCCATGGACGGCCCCATGTCGAAGTACATCTTGGCCAGACGTTCCTGCCGGCTCATGTTGTCGCGGTCGAACTTGATCGCGACCTCCATGGTGAGCATGGCGCTTTCCCTGTCGTGTTGCTTGAGCGCGACATCGGCCAGGCCGTCCCACAGGCGCAGCTTCGACTCCGGTGGCGCGTCCTGGGGCAGGCGCTTGATCTGCTTGCGNNTTCATCTCGTCGCGGTAGATGGCGGCCACCGCGTAGTTGAGCTTGGCACGCCCCGCGGCCTCGCTTTCGAGGTCGGCGAGCTTCTGCAAGGCAGCAACGGCTTTCGGCCACTGCTTTTCGCTCGTGTAGTAATCGAGGGTCTTGTAGAGGACCTGCCGGCGCTCGGGTTCCAGCGCGAGCACTTGCAGGTATGCTTCCAGGGCGCCGGTCCAGTCGCTCTGCTTCTCTTGCAGGAGGTCGCCCACATCCTCGAGGATTCTCGCGCGCTCCCCGTCGGAGGTGGCGAGCGGCAGCAACTTGCGCTTGAGCCCGAGGACCTCCTTCCACTCGCCACGCGCCATACGCAGTTCGATGAGCGCGTCGAGAGTGGCGCGCTTGCCTGGTTCGACGGCGAGCGCCTCCTCGTAGGCTCGCACGGCCGCGCCCTGGTCTAGGGTCTTGAGCGCGCAGAGCGCCAGTCGCTCGTAGAGCGAGACGAGGATTGCGTTCTCCACTTCGACGCCGAGGAGNNAGGTCTGCCAGGTCGCGGGCCAGGGCATACGACCCCTTGTCGAGCGCGGTCGCGGCGGCGAGCGCGGCCGCTGCCTTGTCGAACTTCCCCAGCTTGCGCGCGCAGCGCGCTTGTCGCTGGTAGAGCTCGCACTTGGCCGTGCCGTCCTCGGTCTTGCGCAGCAGCAGGTCGAGCAAGGGCTCGGCCCCGACCCAGTCCTCGCGCTTTTCGCGGAGAGCAAGCAACTTGGCCGCCGCATTCACCTCTTCGGGATCGGCGGCGAGCGCGCCCTCGAAGCACTCGATGGCCCGGTCCTCGTCGTCGAGCTTTTCCAGATGAATGGCGCCCGCCTCGGTGAAGATGCGGCCGAGCTCGAGGGGATTCTGCGTGTGTTCCGCGGCATCGAGCAGGAACTTGGTGGCGCGCAGGTAGTCGCCCTTGCCGCGCGCCAGGTCGGCCATGGCCAGCAGCGGCGCCGGGTTGTCGGAAAAGCGTTCCAGACACTTCGCGAAGATCTCCTCGGCCGTCGCCACGTCGTCGGGAAGGGAGGCGCGCGCCACGGCCAGGGCCGCATCGATGTCCTTGAGCCTGTCGATGAAGATGGCGGCGCGTTCGAGCTGCAGTGGGCGCGCCTCGTCCGCGGTCTTCTGCTCGGCACGGTGCTTGAGGTGATCGGCGAGGGCCTTCCATTGTTCGCTCATGCGGTAGAGCTCTTCCACCTTGCCGAGCAACTCGGGATCGCCGGAGTCCTTGGCCAGCCGGCGTTCGTAGAGGGCGCCGAGCGGTTGCCACTGCTGCGTCTGTTTGAAGACGCTTTCCAGCTTGCCCAGGGTCTCGGCGTCGTCGGGGTTGCGCAAAAGCTCGCGCTCGTAGAGCGAGGTGAGCTCCTGCCAGTCCTGCCTCTGCTGGTGGAGGGCCTCCAGCTTGGCGAGCGTTGGCTGGTCATCGGGCTGCTGCGTGAGCCGGTCGGAGAGCAGCTCGACGAGTGGGGTGTTCTGCTCCGTGCGCTCGAAAAGCTCTTCGAGCTTCGCCGCGATCTCGGCATTGCCGGGGTCGCGTTGGGCGGCCTTGGTCAGGACGGCGGCGAGGGCGTCCCAGCGCTCGGACTTGCGCAACAGGGATTCGAGTCCCGCCATCGCTTCCGCATGGCGCGGGTCGCGGTCGAGCAGCTTTTGGTAGGTAGCGACCGCCTCGTCGAGGCGGGCCGGTTCGTCGGCCAGCATGCGCGCCATGCCGAGGGTAAGCTGGTCGCCGTCCGGCGCCCCGGCGGACTCCTTTTCGATCTCGTGCAGCTCATCGAGGAACTCCTTGCCCTGGCCGGCGCTCTCGGCCACGCGCTTGGCGTCGGCGAGCAACTCGGCGTCGTGCGGGGCCAGGCGCAAGGCCATCATCAGCACCGGGAAGGCGCGATCGGGCGCCGACAGCTCTTTGTCGAGCACCGTGCCCGCCTCGTACAGATCGGCGGCCTGTTCCTTGGCGTCGGTTTCGAGCTCCACCTTGTTGATGAGGGTCGCGACCAAGCGCTCCCATTCCTTGTTCTCGCACAGGGCGGCCAGGCCCTGTTCCAGCATCTCGTGCGCCTCCTCGTCCTCGGGCTCGGCGGTGATTCGTTCTAGCCAGGCCTCGACGTTGTCGGCCGGCGGCTTGTTGCCCGCAAGGCTGCAGGCTTCCGCCAGGGCCTTGCATGCGTCCTCTCGGCTGCCCTCCACCGCGACCGGAACGAGGCCGAACTCGGCCTTCACCCGGCGCGCGTCGAAGGCCGACAGACCTGGGGCGACGAAGAAGTGATCGAGCGTGGAGGGGCTGGCTCCGAGCAGGCGTCCGGCGATCATGGCGAGATCGGGATCGCCGGGTCCGAACCCCACGAAGACGAAAGACCACTTTTTGTGCAGGCCGACGAGAAACTCGCTCGCACCGGGGGCGACGATCTTGGCGGCGATTTCGGCGGGACCCAGGCAGAGGGATTCGGGCACGTCGGCGCGGCCGAAGAGCTGGACCAGGAAGCGCCCGCGGCCGGGTTCCAGGTTGGCGGCTTGGGCAGCCAACACCAACCGCTCCGATTTCTCGGCCGGCTCAGCCAGCGCCGTGGCCCACAAGCCGTCGTAGCCGGTGGTGACGATGCCTCGCCACGGCGCGCGCGCGAGGGTGCGAATGCTCTCGGGAACCTCCGTGGCGATGGGGTAGGCGTCAAGCAGCACCTCGAGGAGGGCATCCGAGGCGACGAGGTCGCGCAGCAGCGCCGCCGCGCTGGCGAGTTGCCCGCGCTGCGCGAGATCGAGGAAGGTCTGCTTGGCCGCCTCGTCCTCGATCCATTCGGCCATGCGTTCGCACAGCCCGATCCAGGTGGGAAGACCCGCCAATTCGGCACACCCGAGGCCCGTTACCAAGATCGCCTGACGAGTCTTGAGGCGTTCGACGAGAGATTCGGGCAGAAGGTGCATGGGCACTCCCTTCGAGCAATCGGTAGCAAGGTGGAATGGCAACGGACGCGACGCGAGACAACACAGCTAGGGAATCACAAGTTGCACTCTAGCCAGACAACGTGCGGGCGCGAACAGGGAAAAGGGAGAAAACTGTACCCGATTGTTGCCTTGGCGTACACCTAGACGCCACGCGTCTCGCGTTGGCCCCACGAATCTCTCGCATCCCTTGCCAGCGCTGCGGGAGATCGTACTATCCTCCGCCATGGAAAACCCCGAGCAAAGTACAGAAATCGCGGCTCTCATCAAGGCCATCCACGAGGACCGCCAGACCGCCAAGGAGAAGGAGAAGCGGGATTCCTGGACCAAGTACGTCTCCCTGATGATCGTTGCGCTGGCCGTGGTCACCGCCTACGGCAGCCTCAAGTCCGGCTCCTACGGTAGCCGGGTCCTGCTCAACCAGGCCAAGGCATCCGACGAATGGGCGTTCTTTCAGGCCAAGAGCATCAAGCGCACGCTTGCCGAGCTGGAAGGCCGCATCGGCACCCAGGAGGTACAGGCCGAGGCCAAACGGCGCGCGGAGAGCTACCAGCGCGAACAGGACGAGATCCAGCGCAAGGCCAAGGCCCACGAGGCCGAGCGCGACGAGGCCGCCAAGCATGGCCCCCCGCTTGGCAGCGGCATCGCCGCCTTACAGATCGCCATCGCCCTGGCCTCCGTCTGCCTGATCACGAAACGGAAATCCCTGTGGGCCGCTGCGGGCGCGCTCGGCGCAGGTGGTCTCGGCTACCTCGTCTACGGGCTTTTCCTGGTCTAGCAGCCCGCGACGAAGTCGAAGTCGACGATGACGACGACGAAGACGACGCGGCCGCGCGCAAACCACGGCAACGGTAGCATGGCCGAGCCCAAGGCCCGGTTCGAGAACCGGGATGGCTGTCGAGCCCGGCATTCTCGTGGTAGGTGAGCGAGATAGCGCGCACCTACGACGGAGGTGTTGGTCTCGATGGTCTTTCGGCCGTCGGAAAGACGGGGCGCGGATGGCTGCCTGGCGAAGGACAGGGGTGGGCAGGGCGGCTGGATCTGGCAAACCTGCTTCGATTCGCTTACGCTCCGCCAAGGAGGGCACATGGCAGCGCGGAGGAAAGGTGCATTTCAAGCGGCGAGGCCGAGCTTTGGATGCGTTCGGCCCGGGAAAGCGGTGGCCCTGGTGGCCCTGCCCATCCTGGTCGCCATCCCGGCATTTCCCCCGAGCTGGCACTGGAATCCATCGAGCCTGGCGTACGCCGCGCCCACCCGCGCGGCCAAGGGCAAGCAGGCCCGGAAGGATTTCGAGTACACGGTCTCCGATTGCCAGGGGCCGGAGAAGAACGATTCCGTGGCGCTGGAACTGTCGGAAGGCTCCGTGAGGTTCAGTCAGATACTGACGATGAACTGCATCGCGGCTACCCATCCGAGTACGGTGAAGGTCGCGTATGCCAAGAAGGGGCACAACCTCGAGGTGATCGTCCTTCTGAGATCCGAGATGCAGTCCGACTGCACGTGCCCCATTCGAATCGATGGGACGATTTTCAGTCTCGCCCAAGGTGACTACCGCATTTCCTTTCTCTACGACTCCAAGCTGGGGCGTTCCGTGGACGAGAAGGCAACGACAAAGGTTCTGGGCACGAAGGAATTCTCCGTCGAGCGATGAAACGGCAGCCCCACTGCAATGCCGGCGGACACTGCCCTCTGGTCCATTGTACCGGCACCGTCACGGTGACCCAGGCGACCGTATATCAGATTAACTGCGGTGGCGCGGCGGCCTCTCCCTACACTGCGGACCAGTACGGGAGCGGCGGCACGGCCCGAACGGTCACCCACACCATCACGACGATCGGTGTGACGAATCGGGCGCCCCAGGCGGCGTATCAGGCCGAACGCTACGGAGCGGTCACCTACACCCTTCCGAGCCTGACGGCCGGCGCCTCGTACACCGTGCGCTTGCATTTTGCAGAGCTGTATTGGACGGCAACGGGGAAGCGCAAGTTCAATGTCGCCATGAACGGGACAACCGTCTTGTCGAGCTTCGTTATCTATTCGGCAACCGGTGCGCAATACAACGCAATCGTGAAGGATGGAACACCACTACCTCGATGTGTCGTGGTATGATGCGTTGGTTGACGGTATTGCAAAGCCGATAGTTCAGAGCGATGGGTGTGCAATCATACCGGACGGCCCTGGACTGGGGATAAAGCCGAACGACACCGATATGAAGGCGCATCTCACGGGAAGCTACTTTGCTTCCCTGACGTAAGCGCAGCGGCGTGCGCGAATATTCCATGCTTCCCAGTACGCGAGAGCGGGAGTCCGGGAATCATGGGGGTAGCTCCGAGACGGGACGGCTGGCTTGTTGACCGAGGCATCGATCGCACGACATCTCCCAGTTCGTTGCAAGGCGCCTCTGTGGTTGTCGAGTAGCCCGGGCCGGGTGACCGGCCGGGGCTACTCGACAGGGACAGGTGACCAGCAACTTGAGCAGCATGATGTACCTCGCCGGTCACAACAGCCGGGGACCACGGCCAGGTACATGCGCCCGCAGAAAGCCGCCTCCGAAGAGGTGCTGCGGGCCGCCGCTGCCGGTGCCAAGCAGCCGGAATTGTGGCAACATACTGGCGACATGGGCCACGCCGCGAG
>PNBO01000090.1 GCA_003136095.1 Myxococcales bacterium | reverse complement strand
GCTCAAAGAGCCACTTGAAATATGCGTCGCCCCATAGCCCGTAGGTCTTGCCGCCGTAGGTCCCGGTCGGGTCGAGGATGGTGGCCGTGGCGGCTGCGTCGACCGTCGCTCCCGAACACGCGTTGATGGCGCTGCTGGGGGCAGCTGCGTCGCCGCCGTCGGCCCCGGCTGGTCCCGAAGCCCCACCTGCGCCGCCGGCCCCTGCTGCGGAGCCCCCGCTGCCGCCACTTGCCGGCGCTCCCCCGCTGCTGCTTCCGCAACCCGCCAACAACATCGCAAGACAGAACCCCCCAATCATGCTGAGCTCGGTCTTCATGGCTCTCTTCCCCTTTTCCTGGCGAACCTCCGGGTAGGCGCGGAGTCGTCTTGAGCGCGCTTTTCGGTTCGCCCACAATGCATTTCAGAATGTTCCAAAATCTTGAGATGTTGTCAACTAGCCCCCAGACCTGGGCCATCTTGCTCGCGCAACGCCGCCAGGGCTTTCGACACCACCAGCGAGCTGCAAAACTTCTTTCACCTGTTCTCCTTCCAACTGTTCTCGACCTGTAGGCCGCGAACGCCTTGGCGTTCAGCAGCGATCCCGCCGCACGAATGCCACGTTGAGGTTACACCGATGCCTCTGCGGCGGGACCGGCCGGTTCAAGGATTGGGCGGCCTTTGCGCTCGAATTTCCGAGACAACACCTACGATCACGCCGAACGGAAGACCGAGAAAGGACAGGTTCATCAACGCTGAGATGTTCTTCGCAAGGACCCGCGCCTTCTCTGGTGCCTCGGCGAGTCTGCTCGGCCCAAGCAGGTGCGAGGCAAGGCCAAGCAAAATGACCGTGACAGCGAACAAGCCGACGCCCCCAAGGACAGCGAGCCACGCCTTCGATCTCCGGTGAAACAACCCGACCAAGCCGCGGCAGACGAGGAACGCCGAGCGGCGAGCGGGAAGCCAAGCACTGTTCCAACTAGAAGCAGCATTGCTGGTCCGCCCCGATTTGCCGTTCAGCGGCAAGCCCGCCGCCGACTCGGCCACTCCATTCTACCCGATGTCGCTGCGGCGGGATTGAGCTGCAACGCCATGCTCGACAGCCCTGTCGCATTGGATCGCTCCGAATCACTGTGAGCATTCCGCTGGAATGGCAGCATCGATTGCACGCATCTCCTCCACCTGGACAACCGCCCGATCTGTCTTGATGGCATGGCCGTAGGGCCCGTTGCTTTCGACTTTGGCCCTCATGTCGACATATAGAGGAGGAGCAAGACCGACGCTGGCGTCCACGGCTGAGCTCAGCTGCGACCACCACGGTTCGAGCGCATAGAGATCGACCCATACCTCTTCTCCCGTTTCGCAAACGATCAGATAGTAGTCCTCGGGAGCGTTGACCAGCCTGCCGCGCAGGTCGACCGTGGATGAGCTCTTGGAACAAGAAGCCGCAACGGAGGTGAGGAGAAGAAATGCGCCAAGCAAAGACACCTGAGCCTTCATAGTTCATCCCTTTCAGCGTTATAGGTCCCATTCCAATGTTACACCGGGAGACTCGTGCAGGCTCTGCGTTCTCCGTGACTATGATCACGGATTCGGTCGGGTCTGTCCAACGATCTGCCGTTCAGTAGCGGGGGTGCCGCCGAGCCGGTGCCCCGATTCTACAGGATGTCCCTGCGGCGGGATCGTCCGTCAGCAACGGCTGGTTCGACGGCGCGAATGTGGACATCGCTTTTGCTATCACCAGTCACAGCGTCTCACCGTCCATGGATGAAACACCGCCATCCAGCGACTGGGGAAGATAGTCCCCCCCGAAATCTGATACCAGTTCGATGCCGTTCACGAATACCGACCAAGAATAATAGATGAAGCTTCGTAGCCCGGTGTTGCAACAGGTGGAGAACGGAGAGGTGCCTGCGAGCGAAAGCACGACGTCGAGCGCCTCCCCCTCAACCGACGCAATCTGGAAGCGGCAACGCGTATCGGGCGGAGACACGTCCGCCGGGGAGCTGGTCACTTCAAGCTGGTAGAAGAGGCCGGTGAAGATGAGGGCGGTGCAATCGGTGGTTGCACAACGAGGTAGCTCACAAGAGCCCTCGACGACTTGCCAATCGGTGAAGTGAAGGCGAGGCCGTTCTTGTCTAATCTTCAGTGGAAATGAAAATATGTCGCACGCCACACCGTTGCCGCCCGGGCACGACGAGGCATCGTCTTGGTTTCCGGACGACGAGGTCTCGGCTCGGCAACCCGCCAAGGAAAGGACAAAGAGCATCCCTAGTATCCATGGACTCCGCAGACCGAGAGTGGCAGTCATGACCTCTGGACGATACCACGACGGTCGTCAGCGCCACAGCGAAGCCGAGACCACCAGAACCAGAGCCGGGGCAACGCCTGTCGTCGGTTTGGCGTTAACGCGCGGGCGGCCGTCCGCGGCCGACCGTCGCGTTCAACGCCATGTTCGACAGCTCCACCGCGCCTGGCTTTCCGTCGCCAACTCAAAGGGCTTCCCGCTTCTCAAATCGGTTGCGCGTAGACCTCGCATTTCCAATAGCCGGCAGACTGATCGTACAAACAGCCTGGAGAGCCCACCCCCTGGCAGTCACTATCGTCGACGCACTCGTCTTTCGGCGTGTGGCAGTAGTAGCCCAGCCCCTGGCAATAGAGGTCACGACCATTCATGTTGCACGGCAGGCCTGGCGTAGGGGAGCAGTAGCCACCCGTCCCACAATCCCCGTCAACCTGACAGTTCCCCGGAACGCACCAGTTTCCTGAGCCAAACATGTAAGGCGATCCATGGCAAGCGCAGGTTTGGCCCCTCGGACAATCGGTGTCGCCAGCACAGCTGTCATAGCTGCACGAGCAGCCGGCCGGGCCCAGCCACTCCACGCATCGGCCGTTAGCACCAGCGTCGATGCAATCGCTGTCGCTTGAACACGACGACGAGCTGAAGGCAGAGGTAAAACAGTCACCGCTGCCCCCGCCATCGGCGCAACCGCCATCACTTGAGCACAGGGAGGTCGGACACATGTTGCCCGGGCAGGTCCCGGCTGCCGCAGGTTGCGCGCACTGGATATCGCTCGCGCGGTGGTTCGCGGGTATCCGCCCCAGCATGGCGCCATCTGATGTTGCTGGACCTCCAGAAGTGTCCCCACCACAGCCACTAGTTGCGGCCAGCCAAAGGACGCAAAGGACGTGTGAGCAAGTTCCGAGTCCAAGCGGGGTGTTCATGGTGGCCTCCAAGTCGTGTGCAAATCATACACTACCGTTCCTCCCGCAAACCACCCCAACCGTACAGCAATCGTGATGTCAGTCACCGTGGCGGCTGGCCGCCTACTGTCCACGTGGCGGTTGGCCTGATGTGAATGTTGGCAAGAAGCGCAAGTCCGTCAACGCCTTGGCGTTAACGCGCGGGCGGCCGTCCGCGGCCGACCGTCGCGTTCAACGCCAGGTTGGGCAGCAATTCGCTTTGGGGCATCCAGGACTCAGTATAGCGGTCCGGAAAACGTGCGTGCATTCGGACCTCCGTCAACGTTCATCAAATTGAAGAAACTTCGACGAATCTCAGGGTCGTGCAAGTCGAAGGTGGCTATGTGGTGGTGTCCTGGCTCCCGGGCGGGAGAGAATAGCCTGGACTTGATATCTTCGGTGTCGATCTCGACGACCAGCGCCTGGAGGTCAATCCGATAGACCTCGTCCAAGATCTTCTGCGTCGAGCTAGGAAAGTGCTGCTTGTACTTGTCGTTGTACCTCGGTCGAAAGTAGCGGATGAGGCCCGCTTCAATCAGCCTGATCTGTAACTCCTCCGTGATGGAGTTCTGAACCTGCTGCAGATCTGCCATAGCGTCCCTGTCAGGCCTGTCGCGCAAGGACATGTCGTGCCCGTCGAAGCTGATCATTGCCTTCGGGGCGACGTACTCGACCATTATGACAAGAGCCTCCGAGTCAGGCGATTCTGCGGTTAGGTCCGCGAGCACCTGCTGGAGGGTAGAATGGCTCAGCAGACGATCTTTGGCGGAACGATCCCCGTCGCCAAATGACATGCCGACGTAGACAACGCAGAGATCACGCAGCGACGGGTCACCCAGGCGATCGGCAATGAGACTCGCATGATGCGCCGGAATCTTGACGAACCTCTCGCCATTCCGAATCAGCGAAAGCACGTGGTGAGGGTAGTCGCTGACTTCTAGCTTGTCAGCGTTTGCCTCGCCTTTGAACGAGAAGTCTGTCTCCATGGCGATGCCATCTCTGACATACGCGAACTTGCCTCTTGTCCGTCCGTTTCCGACCTCGATGGAGCCAGGCACGAACCGAGGGCGTGGATGTGTAACGATCAGGTAGATATGGCACAGGTTCGCGACGTCGATCATCTCCTGACTCACGTCATCAATCTTGGCGATGTCCTTCGGATGCACAGCCAACACTGCGCCTGAGAAGAAGTTCAGCGCGAGTTCTGTGAGGTACTTCCTCTCTGCCATTTGCAGCGTCCGTCCAACTATTGGCAGCAGAAGAATACCTCAAATATCACAACGATAGGTAGGGTGGGTCCACGCGCGCGGTGGAGGCAAGTGCTCGTGATTTCGCTGTGTTGGCGGCCATTCCGTCCGGAAAGGGAGGTGGGATGGCGTCTGACAGTGCCTGCACAGCTACTGGTAATGTCGGTAAGAAGATCAAGCAAGGCCCCTGATTATCACCTGCGAACTGCTGCCCTCCGCCTCCGAACCCCTTCCCCCTCCGTCTCTGTGCCCTCCGTCCTCTCCGTGCTCTCCCTAGCCCCTGGCGCGCGCCTTGATGGCCGCCGCGGTCTTGCCGAACTCCGCCGCTGACTCGGGGATGGCGGCGGCGCCGCGGGCGAGCATGGCGCACGCCTCGTCCTTCTTGCCGGCTTCGGCGAGGACCACGGCGAGGTCGTGGTAGGGCTCGTACCACCGGGGCGCTAGCGCGATGGCGCGTTCGATGGCGGCGGTGCCCTCGACAAACTTGCCTTGGCGGGCGAGGGAGAGGCCGAGGCCGTTGTGGGCGAAGGCGTGGTCGGGGTCCCGGGCGAGGGCTCGCCGGTTGTAACCCTCGGCGGCCTCATAGTCGCGTAGCGAGAAGCAGACGAAGCCCATGAGATCGAGCGCGGGCAAATGGTCGGGTTCGAGCTCGAGCACGCGTTCGAGCAGGCGGTGGGCCTCGTCGAAGTGGCGAGCGTTCGCAACCTCGCGCGCCCGCGCGAGCAGGCCGGGGGCGTCGGTGGGCTCGGCGGGCAGGGGCGCGACGGGCTCGATCTTGCCGCCGAAATAGTCGAGCTCGGGCTGGGTCGGCGCCTCGGTCAGGAGATCGAAGCGGCCCTGCTTGAGCGCCTGGAAGTAGAAGCAGAAGGGATTGCCCTCGCCGCCCTCGAGGGCGTGGCAGTACACGGTCCAGGTGCAGCCGCCGCGGCAGAAGTCGCGATAGCGGCAGACGCGACAGAAACCCGTCAGCTTGTCTTCGGTGTGCTGGCGGTTGTAGGCGAAGGCGCCCGGCGCGTTCCAGATCTCGGGCAGGGTCTTCTCGCGCAAGTTGCCCTCGACGAAACGCGATTCGCCGTGCATCGAGGAGGGCAGGGACAGGCAGCCCTTGACGTTGCCGCTCGACTCGATGCCCACCACCTGGCAGCCGGCGCGGCAACCGATCCAGAAGGGCAGCTCGCCGCCGTCGTCGCGCAAGCCCGGTTCGGGCTGGCCGTAGTAGCCGATGTCGTCGGCCGCGACCGCGAAGAACTTGCGCGTGTTGAGGTGGCAGATTTCGGCCAGCTCGGGCACCAGCCAGACGAGGTCGGCGGGGTCGAGGACCAGGTCCTTGTGCTGTCCCATGTTCCCCGACGGGGTCGCGAGCTGGATCTGCATCGAGAAGGCGCCGCGGCCGGCGATGAAATCGCGTAGCGGACGCAACTGGCGCGCGTTCAGCTTGTTCACCGTGGTGTTGACCGCGACGGGCAGGCCGCCCGCCACGCAGGCGTCGATGGCGGCGACCACGCGGGCGTACGAGCCCGGTTGACGGAACTCGTCGTGCTCGGGTTCGAAGCCGTCCAGGCTGAAGGCCGCGCCGACGAAGCCGGCGGCCTTGGCGCGCTCGACGTGGCTGGCAGTCCAGTGCCAGCCGTTCGAGATGAGGTTGACCTTGATGCAATGGTCGGCCAGACGCTTGCCGATCTTGTCCCAGTCGGGGTTGAGCGTGGGCTCGCCGCCGCTCAGGGTCACGCGCCGGCAGCCCAGCGCCGCGAGATCGTCGGCGACCTTGAAGCTCTCCTCCAGGGTCATCTCGTCGTCGCGCCGGCTGCCCGCGAACGATCCGCAGTGTTTGCAGCGCAGGTTGCAGGCGAGGGTAAGCTCCCAGACACACGCCCGGGGCGCGAAGCCAACCTGCTTCAAGATGTCGAGCATCCGGCGATTCTAGCGCTAGCTATTCTCGGGGGGAACCTGGGCCAGGTAGACGGCGACGGCGCCGCCGGCATCGGGCTGTTGCGCCATGTAGCGAACCGCCATGCCGCTGTCCGGTAGCTGCGCCATGTAGTCCGGCTGCGCCGCGGGGAGCTCCGGGCCCGCCTCGGGGATCTGGGCCATGTACTTCACTTGCACGGTCCCCGTATCCTTCTTCTGCGTCAGGCTGCCGCCGTCGTCGGTATTCAGAGCGTCGCTGTTGCACCCACCCATCGCGAGGCCGAGGCCCAGCGTCGCGGGCATCAGCATGCTGCGCAAGCGGGTCTGGAGGAAACGCTCAACGCGCAGTCGCATGTCTTGCTCTCGCATGGGTGCTCCTTTTTCGCCTGGTCAGGCGGGGAACGGACGCCACTTGGTCGGAAGGCGTCTATCTAGGATAGCAGCAAAGACCGTGCCGGCGGAGACGGACGCCGCGAATCCTGACGGCGACAGAGATTTCAAGGGGTTTCGCCCCAGGGCCGGGACCGCGATCTCAGATTCCCGAGGCGCGCCTGGCGTGGACAACGGAATGCGGATAGATCGGCGGGACGCTGCATGGGGGCTGGCTGGGCGGGCAAAGTCGCGCTTCATCCCCCGGGCACGAGGGAAGAGTTGACGCGAGAGAACGAGTCGGACGCATGGATGACCGCAACTTGCCAATTCCAGTCGGGCCAATTCCCGCGCCTTCACCGGGCCGTCATCATTGGTTCCTTCGCCCTCTTTTACCTGCGCGCTCATCGGCTCAGGCTTTTCCGGGAAGCGCCGAGGTAAACCCGGCGGTGCCTGGAGGCTTCTCGAGTATTCCGACGAGGGACAAGGGTGGGAAGGGCAGGTGCCCACCGACCTACCCATGATGTGCGGTGCCCGGATCTGGTGCGGGCTTCGTCGCGGTTCACCGGCGCAGCGCCTGGCGCAAGATGAGGGCCAGCTTCGACGCAGACGCGAGCCAGGTGCAGCAGCGGCTGCAAGCTGCGAAAGGCCCGCCTGCCATGAGCTCCTCGCGAAACTTCCGCGCCCGGGGGCCGTTCCAGATCGACAGCAAGTCCTCGGTCCGGACATTCCCCGCAATGAAGTCCGCAAAATCCATGCAGAACGCCACATCACCGTTGGGCATGACCTGCAGGTATTGCCACGGAATCGCGCACCAGGGTCGACCTAAGAATCTTTCCGGCCGATGAAAGTAGTCATCGATATCGTACGCGACGGCTGGCGTCTGACGATAGAGAGGGGCTGCCTGCGTGTCCACATCTCGCTTGATCCAGGCGAGCTGGTCGCGGATCGAGTCAGCCCGCATGCCAGCCACGTCGCGCTCAAAGCCGCGAAAGAACCTTGGTTCGCC
>PNBO01000308.1 GCA_003136095.1 Myxococcales bacterium | reverse complement strand
CGATGCGCTCATCGGCCGCCACATCGACCACTTCGAGATTCGCGGCCTGCTCGGCGAGGGCGGCATGGGGCGTGTGTACCTGGCCCACGACCTCTCGCTCGATCGGCCGGTCGCGCTGAAGTTCCTGCGCCGCGAGCTGGCCTCGAACCCGGCGCTCATCGCGCGCCTGGTGGACGAGGCGCGCGCGCAGGCCCGCCTGCAACACCCCAACGTCGTCACCATTTACTACATCGGCAACTTCGAGGGGGCGTCCTACTTCGTCATGGAGTACGTGCGCGGCAAGACCCTGGCCGAGCTGCTGGAAAAGGACGGCCCGCTGCCCTGGGGCGACATCCTCGAGTACGTCATCCAGACCGCGCGCGCCCTGGCCGCGGCGCATGCGCGCGGGATGATCCACCGCGACGTGAAACCGTCGAACCTCCTGCTCGGCGAGGTCGCTGGGCCCGCGCAACGGCCGGAGATCAAGGTTGCGGATTTCGGCCTGGCCACCTCGGGCGAACAAGCGGAGGGCAAGTTCGCGGGCACGCCGTACTATGCCGCGCCCGAGCAGCTGGGTGGGGCGGCGCCGGACTTCCGCGGCGACATCTACTCGCTCGCCATCACCTTCTACGAATTGCTGACCGGACACGTGCCATTCAAGGCCGACAGTCTGGAAGCCATCGCCGAGCTGCACCGCTCGGCGCCGCGGCCGCAGATCGCCAACCCCATCGCGCCCTGGCGGCTGCGCCAGCTCATCGTCGAGATGATGGACCCCGACCCGCGGCGCCGGCCCGAGAGCTACGATGTCCTGCTCTCGCGGCTGGAATCGCTGCGGCCCAAACCGCGCATTGCAGGGGGGCTGCTGCCGCGGGCGGTGGCCCTGGCCATCGACATCATGCTCTTCGCTCCCATCGGGCAGATCGTCGCCGCCACGCTGTCGTGGTCGCAGCCGGCGGCGACCCAGATCTGGCTGGTGATCTTCAGCAGCTACTACGTCATCGCCCACCGGCTGTGGGGCAAGACCCTGGGCAAGCGGCTGCTCGGGCTGCATGTGGTGGGCACGACCCGGCGGGTGCGCGTGCCGGGGCTGCTCCTGCGCTTTGCGGTCGAGTTCTGGGGGCCGCTGGTGGCGCTGGCCATGATCAGCCTGCAGATCGGCGCGGTGACCGACATGGTGGATGTGAAGAACCGGCTCATCGGCGCTGTGGGCGCTAGTCCCATGCCGATCTGGGATCGCGGCGTGGATGTCGTGTTGCGCACCATGCTGGTGCCCAACTTCATCGTCGCGGTGCCCTGGCTGGCCGGTTTTCTCTTCGCGCTCGTCGATCGCAACCGCCAGACTCTGCACGACCACGCCGCGCGAACGCGCGTCATCTACGAAATCCGCGCCCTCGAACCGGACCGTCGCTCCGGCGGCGGGTGACGGATTTTCACCACAGAGAGCACAGAGGACACAGAGGTCGGACGAGAATGGAGTAGTTCGGATGCGGATCCGGAACCCCTTCCCCTTCCGGTCCGGCTCTGTGCTCTCGGTGTCTCTGTGGTGAATTCCGATCCGTTTCCCCGGCGCTGCTCAATTCGCGCAAGTCTGCTAAGGTGGGCCGTGTGAATCCGGAACGACTACGCTCCCTGCTCGCCGCGGTAAAGGACGGCACGACGCCGATCGACGAGGCCATGCGCGAGCTGCGTGACTTGCCCTTTCGCGCGCTCGGGTTCGCGCACGCCGATACCCACCGCCATCTGCGCAGCGGATTTTCCGAGGTCATTTTCGGCACCGGCAAGACGACGGCGCAGATCGCGACCCTACTCGGCGAGCTCGGGCGTGACGGAGCCACGGTCATGGCCACGCGCATCGCGCCCGACGTGGCGAAGGCAGTGCTGGCGGCGGTGCCCGCCGCCCGGTATCTGGAAGGCGCGCGTATCGTCGNNCTGCGGGGACGGCCGACATCCCCATCGCCGAGGAGGCGGCGGCCACGGCCGAGCTCGACGGCAATCAGGTCGTGCGCATCTTCGATGTCGGTGTGGCGGGGCTGCATCGTCTGCTCGCACACCGGGAAACCGTCGAGAAGGCGGAGGTTCTGGTGGTGGTGGCGGGGATGGACGGAGTGCTGCCGACCGTGGTCGCGGGGCTGTTCTCCCGGCCGGTGATCGCGGTGCCCACCAGCGTCGGTTACGGCGCTTCCATGGGCGGCATCGCCGCGCTCTTGACCATGCTCAATTCCTGCGCCACNNAATATCGACAACGGGTTTGGAGCGGGAAGGATGGCCTCGCTGCTCAATCGGGTGCGTGCGGAATGACGGCTGCCGTCGGCAAGGGGTTGCATCTGCATTTCGATCCCTGCTCGGGGGTGGCGGGGGACATGACGGTGGCGGCGCTGGTCGACGCGGGGGTGCCGGAGAAGGTCATTGTTGGGGCCATCCGCGCGATAGGGCTCAAAGGTCTAAAGGTCGGATTCGAACCGCGCAAGCGAGGCGCGTTCATGGGGTTGGGGTTCACGGTGGATTGGCCGGGGAAGCGTCATGGGCATGGGCACCACCATGGGCACCACCATGATCACGGAGCCGGGGGCCCCTCACCCGCCGAGCTGCGCTCGGCGGCCTCTCCCCGCAAGCGGGGCGAGGCTGGAGCACGCGGCCACGATCACGAGCACGGCCACGAGCACGGCCACGAGCATCGTGACTACTCCGAGATTCGTCGGCTGCTCCGCAAGTCTTCGCTCGATGGTGAAGCCAAGAAGCTGGCCGAGCGCATTTTCGAGCGCATCGCGCGGGAAGAGGCGGCGCTGCATGGGGTGGCGGTCGAGCGGGTCGCGTTTCACGAGGTGGGAGCTTGGGATTCCATCGCGGATATCGTCGGGGCGGCCGCGGCGCTCGCCTGGCTCGAACCCGCGTCTGTCACTTCCACGCCGCCGGTGCTCGGCTCCGGAGTCATCGCTACCGCGCACGGCCTGATGCCCGTGCCGGCGCCGGCGACGGTCGCGATTCTTCGTGGACTGCCGGTGCTGGCCGAAGGGGTGGGCGAGCTCACCACGCCCACGGGCGCCGCGATCCTGGCCACGGTCGTGGGTGCCTTTGCGGGACCGCCGCCGATGCGCCTGGTGGCGCAGGGCTTTGGCGCAGGAACGCGGGAGCACGCCGATCGTCCCAACGTGCTGCGTGTCCTTCTCGGGCAGACCCTGGGGCAGGCGTTGCCCGCGGCCGCGAGCGAGGTCGTGCTGGTGGCCACCAACGTCGACGACATGAACCCGCAGCTCGCCGAGCCGCTCATGACCGAGCTGTTCGCGGCGGGCGCGCTCGATGTGTGGTTCTCGCCGATCACCATGAAGAAGGGCCGGCCGGCCGTCGAGGTCTCGGCGCTGTGCGCGCCCGCAGCGCTCGCCCTCGTCGAGCGGGCCTTCTTTGCGAACTCCAGCACCATTGGCGTCCGCCGGCAGGTCATGCAGCGAACCGTGCTGGAGCGGGCGATGGCCAAGGTTGCCACGGCCTACGGTGAAGTGCGCGCGAAGGTGGTGTCGCGTGAGGGGGAGATCCTCGGCGCGACACCGGAATTCGAGGACTGTCGCAAGCTTGCCTTGCGCGCGGGTGTACCCGTACGCAAGGTGGTCGCGGAGGCCAGCGCCGCGGCGCTGGCGCTCTTTGCATTCTCACGCAAGAGACGGAGCTGATGCCCGCCCGGGAACGAAAGTCGAAAGCGAAGCGGATGCCGGCCACGGCCGTGGCCGCGCGCAGGAGCCTCGGCCCCGGTCTCGTGCAGATGATGAAGGAGACCGACGTTCTCATCGCGATGACCGATCTCGAAGGCCGTCTGGTCGCCTGGAACCGCGCCATGGCCGAGCTCACCGGGCGGGCCGAGGCCGACGGGCTGGGCCGGAAGTTTGGTGACTGGCTGACGGGATTTGGGATTCGCGACCTGGCGGACATCATGGAACGGGTGGCGAGCGAGCCGGAGCCGATCCGATGCGAGGTGCGGCTGCCGGGCGCCTCGGGCGCCATCGCGGCGGCCGCGTTCAGCGTGATCCCCGTGCGCGGAGTGGGCGGCGTGCCGGTAGCCGTGCTGGCCGCGGGACATGATCTGACCGCGCTGCGCGCGCTGCAAAGCCAGGTGCTGCACGCCGAGAAGCTGGCCACCGTGGGCCAGATCGCGGCGGGCGTCGCCCACGAGATCAACAACCCGCTGACCTCGATCCAGATGTGCGTCGAGGCGGTGTTCCGCAAGGCCACCCTGGCCACGGAGGGCCGCGTGCCGAATGTCATAGAGGCGACCGACATCGCGCGCCTGGACAAGATCCGGGAGGGAGCCGAACGCATTCGCAAGTTCTCGCGCGATCTCACCGCCTACGCGCGGCCTTCGGGCCGCGACATGGAGGAGGTGAACCTGAACGATGTCGTCGAACACGCGCTCTCGTTCTGCGAACCCGTGCTCTTCGACGCGAAGGCGGTGTTGGTGCAGGAGCTCGCGCCCGATCTGCCGTTGGTGCGGGTCGTGCGCGACCACATCATGCAGGTCGTGACCAATCTGGTGAAGAACGCCGCGCAGGCGCTCCCCGAAGCCGGGGGCAGCGTGACGGTACGGACATTTCGCAGCGGCCGGGCGAGCGTGGGGCTGGCCGTCTCCGATGACGGCGAGGGCATTGGGCCGGAGGATCATGGGCGTCTCTTCGAACCCTTCTTCACGACGAAGCCGGCGGGACGGGGAACGGGCCTGGGCCTGACTGTGGTAAGGAACATCGTCTTTGCCCACGGCGGGCAGATCACCTTGCAGTCCAAGCTAGGCAGCGGCACGACGTTCGTGGTGTCGTTGCCCCTGGGCACTGGCTCGACCGAATCCTTCAACCAAGAAAAGTAGTCGCGATGAAAGCGGAGCAGCTCACCGAGATCCTCGAAACCGCCGCCCAGCAACTCGGCGTCAAGGTTCACTACGACACCCTGGCCGCGTCAGGTCCCACGGGTGGAGGTGGCTTATGCAAGGTGAAGGGCGAGTGGCGCGTCATCATCGACAAGAAGACCGCACCCTCGGAGCGCGCTTCGATCCTCGTCGATGCGCTGGCCACCCTGGACACGGAAGGCATCTTCCTGCCCCCCAAGGTGCGGGAGATGCTCGCCCAGCGCCGGGCCGGTCTGCCGAAGCCTTCGTAACCCTATTCCTGGCTCAAGGCGCGAACCTTGGCGGCCAGCAGCGGGTCGTCGGTCAGGCTCTCACGCAGGGCCGCGCCGATCTTCTCGCGCAGCGCGGCCCCGGCCGTCTTGCCCAGTTGACGATCGAGGACGCGCTCCACCACCTTGTCGATGGCGGCCTCGGCCGTGATCTTGCCGGCCTTGAGGTCGGCCCCGATGTCCGCAATCGCGGAAGCCTTGCGGGGCGCTGCCGGCCGCTCCGCGCCGCGGACAGAGGCCGCGCGCTCCGCCTGGTCCAGCTTCGCCGCGAAGCCCTTGCCCGTGGTCCCACCGAGCGCCTCCGCCTTGCCCGGCGAGCCAGGCGGGTCGGCGTGCGGGGGGCGGGAGATCTTCATGACGAAGCCTTGAGACTAGCACAGGCGGCCAGGCCGCCAATGGCAGACTGCCGATGACGGACTGCCCGCCTTGCCGATGTCACTCTATCGGTAGCCCGGTGCCGCGGGTTGCCTGAGCCGGGACGATTTCCTCCCCCTACTGCGCGAGCGGTTTCCGAGGTAAGGTATGGAACCATGAGGAAAGCACACATCGAAACGGCGGCGGGCGAGATCGTTCTCGAGCTTTTTGAAGACGACGCTCCAGGCACGGTGGCCAACTTCGTCGGCCTGGCCCAGGGGACCAAGGAATGGACCGATCCCAAGACTGGCCAGAAGGTCAAGCGCCCCTACTACGACGGGCTGACCTTCCATCGCGTGATTGACGATTTCATGGTCCAGGGCGGCTGTCCGCTCGGGACCGGCTCGGGCGGGCCGGGCTACACCATCAAGGACGAGCTTGCCGGAAAGCGTCAGAAGCACCTGCGTGGTTCGCTTTCCATGGCCAAGACGGCGGCTCCGGACTCGGGCGGCTCGCAGTTCTTCATCTGCCACAGGCCACAGCCGCACCTGGACCGCAAGCACACGGTGTTCGGCCAGGTCCTCTCGGGCATCGAGGTGGTCGACAAGATCCGCAAGGGCGACCAGATGACACGGGTGTGGATCGAGGGCTAGAAGCGACTCCGGGCAGGGCGAAGGCGAAGGTGTCGTGGGCTTGTCTAGGGCTTGAAACAGGGGGCTGGCAGCACTTCGGTTGCTTGACTTGAATGGGCCTCGTGTTCGATAACGGGAAGGCGCGCGCTGTGCGTTTGACGTTGCCTACGGAAGCTGCTTGAACAAACCAACCCCCTTCGGCAAGTACTACCTCCTCGAACGCATCAATGTCGGGGGCATGGCAGAAGTATTCAAGGCCAAGACCGTGGGGGTCGAGGGCTTCGAACGCATCGTGGCGCTCAAGCGCATCCTGCCGTCTATCGCCGAGGACGAAGAGTTCATCACGATGTTCATCGACGAGGCGAAGATCGCGGTGCAACTCCAGCACGCGAACATCGCCCAGATCTTCGACCTCGGCAAGGTCGAGGACAGCTACTTCATCGCTCTCGAATACGTCAATGGCCGGGATCTGCGCGGCATCTTCGACGAGCTGCGCAAGCAAGGGCAGATCATGCCCATGCCCCAGGTCTGCTACCTCATCATGCAGCTCTGCGAGGGGCTCGACTACGCGCACAACAAGCGCGACGTGCAGGGGCGCGACCTCAACTTGGTCCATCGCGACGTTTCGCCGCAGAACGTGCTCATCGGCTACGAGGGCGAGGTCAAGCTCATTGACTTCGGCATCGCCAAGGCGGCGGGCAAGGCCTCCAAGACCCAGGCCGGCATTCTCAAAGGGAAGTTCGGCTACATGTCGCCCGAGCAGGTGCGCGGGCTGCCCATCGACCGCCGCAGCGACATCTTTGCCCTCGGCATCGTGCTCTACGAAATGCTCACCGGCGAGCGACTGTTCATCGGCGAGAGCGATTTCTCGACACTCGAGAAGGTCCGCAACGTCGAGATCATTCCGCCGTCCTCGTTCAACGCGGACATCCCGGACAAGCTCGAACGCATCGTGCTCAAGGCGCTCGAGAAGAACGTGGAGGACCGCTACCAGAACGCCATCGACCTGCACGACGACCTGCAACTCTTCATGCACTCGGTCGGCCAGTTCTCGTCGCGCAAGGATCTCTCCGCGTGGATGAAGCGCACTTTCGCGGGCGAGGCGCCGCAGGGGCTGGCGGCCGTGGAATTCTCGTCGGAAGATATCGAGGAACTGGAGGAGATCGAGGAGATCCCCACGGACGTGCGTCCCGATGGCGCGGTCAGCGCCGAGGGCGGGGGCGACGAGGAATTCGGTTGGGACGAGGAGGAGAAGGAAACCCAGATCTTCGACAAGGAGCCCGCGACGCTGGACCCGCTCGCGAAGCAGGGCAGCTTCCTCACCGAGGGCGGCGAGAAGACGGTGGCGATGGAGCCCTCCGAGGCGTTGCTCGCCGAGATGGGCGAGGCCTTCGAGTCACAGCTCCCCACCAAGCCGGCGGCGCAGCCGGTGCCCACGGGTGGGCGCGCGTGGGAGCGGCCCAACCCCCGCCAGACGCAAATGGGGTTGGGTCGTCCCGGGGATGCCCTGCCGTTGCCCGCGCCCAGTTCATTCCCCTCGTTCGCGCAGCCGGCGACCGCCCCGCGTAGGTCCGGCCCGATCCAGGTCGTGCATCCCGAGCCGTCGCATGTCTCCTTCGATCTGCCCGACGCGGGTTTCCGCCAGACCCTGCTGGGGGGCGCGCCGGCCCCGGCGCTGCCGGTGTCCCGGAGCGCCTCGCCGTCGCAGATGGGCAATCATGCCTATCCCACCTACCAGCCCCCGCAGCCGGTGGCGGTGTTGCCGGGGCCGGGGCTGCCGGGATCCTCCTTCCCCGGTTCGGCGTTTCCCGGGGCGCCGGTTCTGCCACCAGCGTCACAGTATCCCCCGCCGATTGAGCTCTATGCGCCGCCCCCCGTCCAGTTGCGTGGCCACTCGCGGCTCAAGTACTACGTCGCCTTTGTCCTCTTCATGATTGTGGGCGGCGGTGGCGCGTACATGTTCATGACCCGGCCTGGCATGCTCCAGATCTCCGTCAAGCCGTCGGACGCGCGGTTGGCGGTCGCCGGCGCGCTCATCACCTCCGGCCCACCCTACCAGCTCGACAAGCGCCCCGGGGTTTATCACGTGACGGTTTCTCGCGTGGGCTATGTGACCCGCGAGCAGGATATCCAAATCAGCGCGGGACAAGCCGGCCACGTGGACATCGATCTCGATCCCTCGCCGGATACGGGGTTCGATCTCACCAGCCAGCCCTCGGGCGGCCTGGTCTGGCTCGATGGCCAGCCGCTCGCAGTCGACGAGCATGGCAAGCAGGCGACGACCAACTTCCACGCCTCGCGCATCGCCCCGGGTCCGCACGTCATCGAGATTAAGGGCAGTCCACTCTACCAAAACTGGCGTCAGGAGTTCCTGCAGGAGGCGGGGCGGACGGTGCGCTTGCACGCGGATTTGGTGCGGGTCGCCGCCAGCGGAAGGACGGGGGCGGGCTCGCGCATGGCGCCATCGCCGGCCCCGGAAGTCCCGCCGGCGGCTACCGCGTCACCGCCCATCCCGCGGCCCACGTCGCCGACGCTGGCCTTGGGCAGGGACAACCCGTTCGAGCAACCCAAGGAGGAAAGGCACACGGGCCGAACAAAGGGGGGAAAGTCCACGGGTGGCGACGACGTCTTCGAGAATGCGAAGCCGACCTCGTCGGGGAAGAAGCCCAAGGCCAAGTCCAGCGGCGACGAGGATATCTTCGAAACCCAGGGCAAATCCGGCGGCAGCGCCGCGGCCGACTGCGTTGCCACCATCAGTTCCAAGCCGTGGGCCGAGGTGAGCATCGACGGCAAGCCGACGGGCAAGATCACCCCGCTCGTGAACTATTCGATTCCCTGTGGCAAGCACCGGCTGACCTTCAAGAACGCGGACCTGATGATCGAGCGGAATGAGAGCGTGACGCTTAAGTCCGGCCAGCCCTTCAAGAAGATCTTCTCGCTGGTGGAAAACGAACTGTAGAATCGGCCTTGGCCCTGCCCGACGGATTGCCTGCCGGGACCATCCGCATGAACTCGCGACCCGCAACAGAGAAACCAGGCCAGGGACTGACGGAGGCGTGGCAGGCGTATTACCGCCAAGCCGCGTTCGAGCTTCCCGCCCATCCCGCCGCGCGCGACTTTCTGGAACGCGATCTGCGCGAAACCCTGGCGCGATGGATCCCGCCGGATGCGAGCGTGCTCGATGTCGGTTGCGGCACGGGCGAGATTCTCGCCTCCCTGCCCAACCCAGATCGCGTCGGCATCGCCTCGCCGCCCGAGGTGGCGGCCGAGGCCCGGCGCCGCCATCCCGGCCTCGCCATCGAGGCGGCGGAAAGCGAGAACTTGCCGCCGGGCCGTCGCTTCGATGCCGTGATCTGCAATCGCCTCTGCCACAGCGTCGCCGACATCCGCAACCTGCTCGCCAATCTGCGCGAGCGGACAAACGAGCACGGGCGTCTCTTTCTCGTCGTCTACAACTATCTGTGGGAGGTGCCGGCGCGGATGGCGGAGCTCGCCGGTTTCAAGCTGCCGGCGCCAACCTCGAATTGGTTGTCCCACAGAGATTTCGAGAATCTCTTCGACATCACCGGGCTCGAAACCGTGCGCTTCGAGGACCGCATGCTCCTGCCGTCGGACGTGCCGGGTTTGGCGCCGCTCCTCAATCGCTACCTGGGCAAGCTGCCAGGCTGGCAACGGCTGTCGATGTATCGTATCTACGCCTTGCGCCGGCGCGAGAGCCTGACCGAGCCGCGCCAGGTTTCGGTGAGCGTGGTCGTGCCCGCGCGCAACGAGGCAGGCAACATCGCGGCCGCCATCGCGCGCACGCCCGTCATGGGCAGCAAGACCGAGATCATCTTCGTCGAAGGGGGATCGAGCGACGGAACCTGGGAGGCCATCGCGGCCGCCATCGCCGCCTATCGCGGTCCGCTCGAACTGCGCGCCATCCAGCAACAAGGCAAGGGCAAGGGCGACGCGGTCAGGCTGGGGTTCTCGCAGGCCCAGGGCGACGTGCTCATGATTCTCGACGCCGACCTGACGGTACCGCCCGAGGCGTTGCCGGTCTTCCACGACGTCATCGCGCGTGGCCTTGGGGACTTCGTGCAAGGCACGCGGCTGGTGTATCCGATGGATCCTGGCGCCATGCGCTTTTTCAACAAGCTGGGCAACATCGCATTCTCACAACTCTTCACCTACCTGCTGCAGCAGCCCATCAAGGACACCCTGTGCGGAACCAAGGTGCTGTGGCGCCGCGACTACGAACGGATCGCGGCGGCCCGCCATTTCTTCGGTGATTTCGATCCCTTCGGCGATTTCGACCTGATCTTCGGCGCGGCCAAGCTCAACCTCAAGATCGTGGAAGTCCCGGTTCGCTACCGCGAGCGCGTGTACGGCGAGACCAACATCTCACGCTGGCGGCACGGCTGGCTCTTGCTCAAGATGTCGGGCGTGGCGGCCAAGAAACTCCGCTATGTCTAGTCCGCCGCCGCTTTCGCCGGCCTCGCGCGAGAGCACACTGCGGCGCTTCGCGGAGCACCGACGCACGTGGGACAACAACCCGGCGTTGCGTGCGTGCTACGCGCACTGGTATCACCAGGTGCGCGAAGCCTTGCCCTCGCCTGATCTCGGCGAGTGGATCGAGCTCGGTTCGGGCCCTGGCTTCGCCGCCGAGTTCATCCCGGATCTGGTGCTCACCGATATCGTGCAGGCTCCGTGGCATGTGCGCCAGGTGGCGGCCGAGTCGCTGCCCTTTGCCGACGGTGAGGTGGGGGCACTCGTGCTCTTCGACGTTCTCCACCATGTGGGAGAGCCGGCGGAGTTCTTCGCCGAGGCGACCCGCGTGCTTCGTCCGGGCGGGCGCATCTTGCTCCTCGAACCGTACATCAGTCCACTCTCGTACTTGATCTACCACTTCTTCCACCCGGAGCTGGTGGACTTGAAGGTCGATCCGCTCGCGCCTCACGGCGTCGGCACCGCCCGCGCGGGCGAGCCAGCCAAGGATCCTTTCCTATCCAACCAAGCCGTGCCGACGCTCATCTTCTGTGGCGGCGGCGGGCGTCGGTTCGCGCGGATGTTTCCCCAGCTCCGGGTGACTCGCACCGAGCGGCTCGCCGGGCTGGCCTACCCAGCGACGGGCGGTTTTTCGCGCCGGCCTCTCCTGCCGCTGNNTCGCTAGTCCTTTCTCCACGACGTGCACTGGTAGAGCGCGATGGGGATTGGCGCGAGGGGCGGAATCGATCTTCGGGCAACCGGACGTAGAATGCGCCGCAGGGCCCGGTCGATGGCCACGGGCGCGGTCACGTGGTGGGCTTCGATGTCTGCGAAGCCAATGGCGCGGAAGAACCCAGCCATGAGGCGGTTCACCATCGGGTAGCCCGCCACCAGGGTGCCGCCGGGGACCAGGGCTCGCGCCAAGGCGGCGGCGGCGCTCTCCACGTCGGCGACGTGCTCCAGCACCGACAGGCAGACCACGGTGTCGAAGCTCGCCGCGGGCAGGTCAGCCGGCGCCAGCAGATCCGCGCGCACGAACCGGGCCTGGCACCCCGGCGCGACCAGCGGCGGCAGGCCATCGGCCAGCACGAGGTCCGCGCCGGTGTAGACCGGGAATCTCGCGGTCAGGGTGGGGACCAGGATGCCGCTGCCCACGCCGACCTCGAGTACGCGCTCCCCGCCGTGGGGCAGGAGATCGAGACCCATCTGCAGACGCTGGCGGTAGAGCCAGCCGAGAAGTGGCCGATAGTAGTAGGGCAGGGGATCGTGCTCGTTGTTTGGCTTGAGCGTTCCCGCCGGGGGAAGGACGAGTTTCATTGTGGGGTGGGGGCCGGCGCGGAAGCTATGGGGTGCGCGAGCATGCCGAGAGCGGTGGTGCGCGGACCCGCGACGATCGCGAAGGCTTCGGGCGAGCCCGGCAAGCGACCACCGACCAACTTCTCGAAGACGCGCAGATTCTCCTCGAGCTGTTCGGACAAGCGCTGGCCACGCAAGATCATCAGTTTGCCCTTGATTTGCTCGCGTGCCTGCGGGTTGGTGGCGACCGCGTAGGCCTGCTCGAGGTAGCGGATGGCCAGGTCATCGCTGCCGGTCTTGGTCAGCATGCGCGCGACGAGCGTGGGGATGTAGTACGGCACCCCCTCGTAGAGTGCGGCCTGCCGCAACATCTCGACGCCGCGCTGGCGCCAGCCGGGCACGCGCGGATCGTCCTCACCAGCGTCCTGGGGCAGCTCGAACAGATAGTCGAAGCCCATCTGGAACGGGAATTCCCATTCGAAAGGAAACGCCTGTTTTCCACGCTCGAGCACCCCAAGCGACGCCAGCACCATGTCGGGCGTGATCTTCTGTCCGTTGTAGATGAGCATGGCGGCGCCGGCGATGTACAGACGCTGGAACTGCGGGTCCAGGTCGATGGCGGCATTCAGGTAGTTGGCCAGCCACTTGGTCGGCATCTTGGCGTGGAGCTGGGTGCCGAAATACACGTTGGCCCGCGCGTGGATCAGATCCGCCAGAAGCTCGGTGTGACGGAGACTGGCGACATGCAGGGTCGAGGCGGGCGGCAGGTAGAACGTGTCCGCCTCGGGCGGCCAGCTGTCGCGCAAGCGATTGGCGCGCGCGAGGCACAAGCCGGACACCGCGGAGAGCGCGCCCAGGCCGGCGAGCACGGCGAGGGCGAGCCCAGCGCGGTGCCGGGAGTTCGCGGAATACGGGGCGGGGGACATGGCAGTCTAGGAATCCGGAGTGGGGGAACGATCGGCCAGGTCCACGCCGGTGTCGAGGCCGGTGATGCCGAGCTTCGAGAGCCGATAACGCATGGAACGGAACGAGACGCGCAGCAGGCGCGCGGCCTCGGTGCGGTTGCCACCGGTCTTCTCCAGCGCCTTGATGAGGATCGTGCGCTCGTAGTCCTCGAGGTGGCGTTCGAGGTCCAGTCCGTCGTCGGGCAGGTGATCGAGGGTATTCAGGCCGGGCGCGACGCCCTGCAACCCCGCGAGGCTCGGAAAGGCGTCGAGGGCAAGCTGATCCGAGGTCGCTAGGGTAACGGCGCGCTCGATCATGTTTTCCAACTCGCGCACGTTGCCCGGGAAATGGTACGCCATGAGGGCCGACATCACCTCCGGCGTGGCGCTGGTCACGGGCCGGCCGTGCTCGGCGGAGAACTTGCGCACGAAGTGATCGACGAGCAAGGGGAGATCTTCGCGCCGTTCCCGCAGCGGCGGCAGGCGCACTTGGATCACGTTGAGGCGGTAGTAGAGATCCTGGCGAAACGTGGCCTTCTCCACCTCGGCCTCCAGGTCGCGGTTGGTGGCGGCCACGATGCGGACATCCACCTCGCGCTCGGTGACGCCGCCGACGGGCTTCACCTTGCGTTCCTGGAGAACGCGCAGGAGCTTGACCTGCATCGCCACCGGCAGATCGGCGACCTCNNTGAAGGAACCCTTCACGTGGCCGAACAACTCGGATTCGAGCAGGGTTTCGGGGATGGCGCCGCAATTGACGGCCACGAAGGGGCCGGTGCGCGGGGAAAGCTCGTGCAGGGCGCGCGCGGCCAGCTCCTTGCCCGTGCCTGATTCGCCGACGAGCAGCACGCTGGTTCGCGTCGAGGCGACCTTGCTCAACAGATCGAACACGCGCTGCATGGGCTGTGACTTGCCAAGCAGCCGATCCAGCTTGTAGCGCCCCTTGATCTCGTCGCGTAGCGCCAGGTTGTCGCGCGCCAGGCGGCGCTTCTCCATGGCGCGGTCGACGACCAGGGTGACTTCGTCGATCTTGAAGGGCTTGGTCAGGTAGTCGTGGGCGCCCGCCTTCATGGCGGCGATGGCGGTTTCCGTCGTCGAGAAGGCGGTCACCACGATGACCTCGGTGTCTGGGTGCAGCCGCTTGGCCTCGCTCAGGATCTGCAAGCCGTCGCCGTCTGGCATGCGCAGGTCGGTGATGACGACGTCGAAGGCGCGGGACTTGAGCGCGGCCATGGCCTCGGTGCCGCCCGGCGCGGTCTCGATGCGGTAGCCCTCGCGGCGCAAGTAGATACCGAGGAACTCGCGCATCGAGCGCTCGTCGTCGACGATGAGAATATCTCCGGCGCGCGTGGTCATGGCATCCGCTTGCGGGCGACGACAATGAGGAAGCCGCCCAGGTTGCGCAACCCGGGCAGGTCGCAGGCGAACCGCTCGGCCTGCTCGAAGAGGCTTCTGACCAAGGGCAAGCGGAACACGTGCGAGGTCGGCGTTAGCACCCGCACGCCGCGCAGAGAAACGAATTCCACGTCCGGTGGCAGGTAGCCGCGCGCCGTCCCGACGGTGTCGTAGCGGGTGTAGACATCGCGATCGGTGGTGCCCTCGGCGATGGGGGCCGCGCCGCCCACCATCTTCGCGAGGTAGCGCAGGGAGCGCGGATTGTAGAATTCGAGCAAGAGGTGGCCACCCGGGCGGGTCACGCGGGCGAGCTCCGCGACCGCCTGGCGGATCGGTGGCACATGCGCCAGGACCTTCATGCTGTACACCACATCGACGGAGGCGTCGGGCAAGGGAATCTGGGTGAGCGAGCCTTGCACGACGCGCAGGCCGCGCGCGCGCGCCCGCGCCAGCATGCCGCGCGAGAGGTCGAGTCCAATGGCCGAGCGGCCGACACGCGCGGCTTCCGCGAGCAGCAGGCCCGTGCCGCAGCCGGCTTCCAGAATGTCGCGCCCGGTCCCATAGCGCCGGACGAGCTCCAGCTCGAGCTCGTCGACGAGGCGGTGATAGCCGCGATGGCGTTCGCGCTCGTAGCTACCCGAGAACCGGTCGTAGTAGCCCTGCGTCGAGCGAAGCTGCCGCTGCTGGTCCATGTTCGCTGCTGATTATGCGGTCAGCGCGGCAAAGAGGCGAGAGACTTTCACCAAGGGTGGGGATCAGAAAAGATCGGACCAGCGGCAAAGCTCGATGGCGCGGGCGCGGATGGCCTCGCGCACGCGGCGGGAGCACAGGGCCGCGACCTCGCTGTCGGCAGGCGCGGTGGGCGCCCCGGGGTCGAGGTTGGGCGCGCAGAGGATTTCATGGCTGCCCGGGCCCAGGCGGCCGAGGATTTCGAGCAGGCGGATCTCGTCGAGATGGCCCGCCTCGAAATGCCCCCAAGTCTGGGGACCGTGGCGGAGCGTGCCCAGGTGGTGCCGGGCGTACCAGGACAGCGCACCCATGGCGGCGGTGGTGAGCGCCCGCGGCACATCGGCGGCCCAGGCCAAGGTCGGCTTCTCGACCGAGGTGCGTAGACCCGCGATACCGTACCGGCGTGCTGCCCTCTCGGCGGCCAGCGCGACCACGGGGAGCGCGGCGAGGTTGTCCTGGCTGGCGAGGTGATCGATGCGCAGGCCCGCATCGCGCCAGCGGGCTACCTGGGCGGCAAATTCCTGTTCGACGTCCTCGCCGCGCAGGGCGGCCTTGGCCCACACGAGAAGGACGTCACGGCTGCGTGGCGGGAACCGGCCCTCGGGGCCCACCAGCGAGGGCACGTCCACGGGCGGTGCGGCCGGCGAACCGCCCGCGAGCGCGAGCAGAAGGCCGGTGCCGAGCGACGGCGCGCTTGCCAGCTCGGCCATCACCGCCGGCGCATCGGCGGCATTGCCGAGCACGGAGGTGCTGGTCACGAAGCCGTCGCTATGCGCCGCCAGAATGCCGTGGTTGCGCGCGGCGGATGTGCCGAAGCCATCGGCATTGACGACCAGGCGGATGGATGCAGCGGAATGGGCCACGGCGCTTTCTAGCATTCTCGCGCCGCCGGGGTGCGGCGCTTTGTCGGGGCAGCGTGTGGTATGAAGGCCTTCCGATGGCCACCAGGAAGCACGCGCGACGCGAACCGCCGGACGGGGATCTCATTCCGTTCCCGGCCCGGGTCGACACCGCCCGCCTGGGCAACGGGTTGCGCGTCGTCACGGTCGCGACGCCCCATCTGCACGCCGCCGCGGTCGGGCTCTACGCCGCCACCGGCTCGCGCTACGAAACCCGGCGCAACAATGGGCTGTCGCATTTCGTCGAGCACATGCTCTTTCGCGGCTCGGCCCGCTTTCCCAGCTCGTTCGCGCTCAACCATGCCATCGAGGAGCGGTGTGGGATGCTGAACGGCGAAACCGGCCGCGACTACTCGCTCTACCAGGTGCAGTTTCATCCTCGCGAGCTCGGCGAGGTCCTGCGCATCCTCGGCGACCTCTTCACGTCGCCGCGGTTTTCCGACATCGACCTCGAACGCCAGATCGTGCTCGAGGAGATCCTCGACGATTTCGACGAGCGCGGGCAGCGAGTGAACGTGGACGACGTGGGGCGCGGCCACGCCTGGCGCGGGCATCCGCTGGGTTTTCCCATCACCGGCCCGGAGCGCAACATCCGACGCTTCTCGCGCGCCGCCGCCCTGGCGCATTTCCGCCGTCATTACGGCGCCCGCAACCTGGTCCTGGCTGCGGCCGGCCCGCTCGCGCACGCCCGCGTGCTGGCCCTGGCCCGGCAGGCGTTCGGCCGGTTGCCGGCGGGCCGGCGCCGGACACCGCGGGTCGCGCCGTCGTCGCTCGCCGGGCCGCGCTTTCATTGCGTGCGCACCGACTCGGCCCAGGTCGAGGTGCAGATGCTTTTCCACGGGCTTTCCGACCGCCACTCGCGCTACCCGGCGCTGGTGACGCTCTTGCGCTTGCTCGATGACGGGATGGCGACGCCGCTGCACTACCGCGTATGCGATCGCAAGGGGCTGGCCTATCACGTCAGCGCGGGGCTGGAACCGCTCGGCGACACCTCGCTGGTCGAGATTGGCGCGGCCTGCGCGGCGGAGAAGCTGCCCGCCTTGCTCGGTGAGATCTTCGCCATCCTGCGCGAGTTGCGCGAGCGGCCGGCCGAGGCGCGCGATCTCGACAAGGCCAAGCGCCGCTACGCCCGCGATCTGGAGGCCGGGTTCGACGACGTCGAGGGCCTCTGTGCCTGGTTCGGTGACAGCCTACTCTTCGATCGCCCGCTGCGCACTCCGGCCGAGCGTTACCGGCGCCTGGCCCGGGTCAGCGCGACGCAGGTCCAGCGCGTGGCCAGGGACATCCTGCGGCCCGAGCGCCTGGTGGTCACGGCCGTCGGCAACTTCACGGCGGCCGCCGCTCGCCAGGCGCGCGCTCTCGTGCGGAGCCTCGGCGCTACGACTTCCTCTTCATCTTCGATGCGCCGCTAGCCTTTTTCGCTGGCGCGGCCGGGGGCGCCGCCGCTTCGGCGGCCAAGGTCAGCTTCTCCTTGACCGGCCGGCAAGAGTCTTTCTGGCAGAGGACGAAAGCGGCCTCGGCCTCGATGACCTTCTTGCCCGGCTCGGCCAAGGTCAGGCCCACGTCGAAGCGCGCCGTGGTTTCACTGGACGCAGCGAGATCCGCGCGCTCGAGCTTGGCTTTGTCGACGACGACGCCGGGCGCTGGGGCCAGCTTCAAGGTCAGCGGCGCCTCCTGGTTGAGGTGCCAGCCTTTCTTGGCCGTGATGCTCACGCTGGCGGTCGCCTTGGCGCCCACGGCCGCCATCCCGTCGGTCTTCTTGATCTCGAACGTGTCGTCCGCGGCGAACGCATGGGTGGCGACGAGGAAGAGGGCGACGGTGGCGAGGGCTGTGCGCATGGGCCTACGAGGAATTCTAGGAACGTGGATGTCCACCTGCAAACCTATTCGCACCCGGGCGCGGAATCGGTTAGCCTATGGCCATGCCACCGATCATCGACAAGCCGGAAAGGGCGCGTCAGTTCGCCCGGGCGATCGCCTCTGATCTTGCGATGTACAACGAAGCGAAGCTGGTCCAGGGCATTCAGAACGACACCCTGTTCGACGCGATGAAGGACGAGATCGAGGAAGGCCGGCAGCACTTCCGCTCGCGGGTCACTCCCGAGATCGCGGCCACCAATCTCTTCGAACGCGCGCTCGTGGACATTCTGCTCAAGCAGCGTGGGCAGGGCATCAAGTCCAAGATCTGGTGACTCGCGCGCGGCCGTCGAGCGAAGGCGTACCGGCCGCTGGGTCGGGCGCCACGCGCCGGTTCACCATCGGCGGGGACCTCGCGGGCCGGCGACTCGACGTGGTGCTCGCCGAGCGCATCGATTTCGTGTCCCGCACGCAGCTCTCGCGCCACATCGCCGAGGGCGCGGTCACCGTGAACGGCGGCCCGGCCGCGCCCTCGCAGAAGGTGCGGTCCGGCGACGTGGTGGTGTGGGCCCGGCCGGCCGTGCGCGAGGTCGAGCTGGTCGCCGAGGCGATCCCCCTACGCATCGTCTACGAGGATGCGCACCTGGTGGTCGTGGACAAGGCGGCCGGGCTAGTGGTGCACCCGGCCGCGGGCCACGAGGATGGCACGTTGGTCAACGCGCTTCTGGCCCATTGCCACGACCTGCGCGGCATTGGCGGCGAGCTGCGCCCCGGCATCGTGCACCGGATCGACAAGGACACCTCGGGCCTGCTCGTCGTGGCCAAGGACGACGCGACCATGAACGCACTGGGCGCCGATTTCAAAGTCCACCGCATCAAGCGCGTTTACGAGGCGCTGGTGGTCGGCCGGCCGGCGCATGCGTCCGGCACGATCGACACCTTGCACGGCCGCGATCCGCACGACCGCAAGAAGTTCAGCATCAAGGTGAAGACCGGCAAGCGCGCCATCACCAACTGGCGCGTGGTGGAGGAGCTGGGCGGCGCTACGCGCGTGGAGGCCGAGCTCGAGACCGGGCGGACGCATCAGGTGCGCGTGCACTTCGCGGCCATGGGCTGCCCGCTGCTCGGGGACGCGACTTACGGGCGGCCGCCGCGCGACGAGGATCTTCGCGCGATTGGTAAGCAACTCGGCCGGCAGGCCCTGCACGCGCGGGTCTTGGGTTTTCATCACCCCGCGACGGGGGAATGGCTGGAATTCGCCAGCCCGCCGCCCGAAGATTTCATGGCCGCGCTTGCGGCGTTGCGGAATCTGGTGGCGTGATGGAAACGCGATTCGTGCGCGGAGCGGATGGGGACGAGCTGCCACTCCTGGTTTCGCCGATCGTCCCCGCGGGGTTCCGCCATGGCTTCACGACGCGCGCGGGTGGCGTAAGCGAGCCGCCCTTCGCTTCGTTGAACCTGGGTTGGAAGTGGGGCGACGCTTCTGACCGCGTAGCCGAGAATCATCGCCGGCTGCTTGCCGTCGCGGGCGCGACCGCCATGTTTCGCGTCGTGCAGGTCCACGGGGTACGCATCCTGCGCGTGCGCGGCGCCGATGATGCCGCGCTCGTTGCCGCTCAGGAGGCCGACGGTCTGGCGAGCAGCGAGCTCGGCCTCGGCCTTTCCGTTCACGTCGCGGACTGCACCCCGATTCTAATGGCCTGTCCTGAGACGGGCGCGTGCGCGGCTCTGCACGCGGGCTGGCGGGGCACCGTCGCGGGCATGGCGGCCGCTGGTGTGCGGAACATGGTCGCGCAGTTCGGCTGCCGGCCGCGCGACCTGTGCGTGGCCATGGGTCCCTGTATCGGCGCCTGCTGCTTCGAGGTCGGCCCCGAGGTCGCCACGGCTTTCCGCGCGGCCATGCCGTCGGCGGGTGAGAACGGCGTGATTCTCTCGCCGGCGGGGAAGAAGGACCGCATCGATCTTCGCCGTTTTCAACGCGTGCAACTCGAAGCCGCCGGCGTCCCGCCCGAGAGCATCGACGCCAGCACCGACTGCACCTTCTGCGATCCGCGTGTCCGCTTCTTCTCCTTCCGTCGCGCTGGTCGCGCCACCGGCCAACTGGTCGGCTTCATCGTGCGCGTGGCGTAGCGGGCCTCGGCGTAAGCAACTTGCGGCCCCCGATTGCCGAGAATCTGTCCATGACTGAACAGAATCTCGTGCCGTTGGACCGAATCGAGCGTGCCATCCTTGCCCTGCGCGGACAGAGGGTCCTGTTGGATTCAGACCTGGCGGCCTTGTACGGAGTAGGAACCAAGACCCTGAATCGCGCGGTCAAGCGCAACCTCTCGCGGTTCCCGGCCGACTTCATGTTTCGGCTCACGAAGGCGGAGACGAGCGGGTTGAGGTGCCAATTTGGCACCTCAAAGGACCGTGGAGGCCGCCGCTACTTGCCCTACGCATTTACCGAGCAAGGCGTGGCGATGTTGTCGAGTGTCCTGCACAGCCAGCGCGCGGTGCGGGTGAACATCGGGATCATGCGGACCTTCGTGCGGCTTCGCCAGATGCTCCAGACCAACGCCGAACTCGCGCGCAAGCTCGCCGTGTTGGAACGGAAGTGTGATGTCCAGTTCAAGGCGGTCTTCGAAGCCATCCGTGAACTGATGACGCCGCCGGTGAAGCCCAGACGACCAATCGGTTTTGACTGCGACGGCCGATGAATTCAGTGCGGGGAGGGGGACTCGAACCCCCACGTCTTGCGACACCAGATCCTAAGTCTGGCGCGTCTACCAGTTCCGCCATCCCCGCGCGAGAATAGCTCGGCAATGGTGCCAAGGACGGGGTGCCACGACAAGCGTCTTGTTCGCGTCGGCATCGTTCTCCTTGAATCGATGGTTGACGGCGACAAGGCCCGTGTAACAATATGTTACATGGATGCCCGGACCGAAGACGCCGTCAGACGCACTCGCGTGGGTGCGGGAGGCCATGGCTGCGGGCCGCTACATTCCCGACCCGCACTTCGAAAAGCGTTGTCGCCAGCGGCACTATTCCATCATGGAAGCATCATGACGACCACTCATCATCCACGAACTACCGGAATCCTCTGTTCCGCCTGTGGGAAGGGACACTTGGCGGAAAAGGTGGTGAACCACGATGTCGGGCCATTGCTGGGAATGCCGCACGTGCGGGTGGAGAATCTGCCTGCTCTGGTTTGCTCGAAGTGCGGAGCGGTGACGGTGTCAGGAGCCGTCCTAGATGCTGTCGCCAACTTGCTGGCCGCATTGATTCTCAGAAGCCCGGCACTGGATGCCGGCGAGATCCGTTACCTGCGCAGGATGGTTGGTGACACACAGGAGGAATTCGCCAAGCGGCTAGAGGTGGAACGCGCCACCGTCAACCGCTGGGAGAACGCTGCCGCGCCCATCTCGGGCCCCACAGCTTATGCCATTCGGTCGCATGTGTTCTTCCGGTTGCGCGGGAGGAGCGCGGCTGTCGACGCCGTCGCGGAGACCTTCCTCCAGGTGGACTCGCCAGAGAAACGCGGCAGGAGGACTGCCTACCGAATCGATGCCGCTGACCTCGCGGCCGCCTGAGACGGGAACATCACTTTGAGCTAGGTCTCGTAGTCATCGCCCTCGGTGTCCGCCCAATCGCGACCGAGGACATAGTCGTCGTCAACCTCGCCGAAGCCCAGCGGTGCCTCGCCGCGGGCGTATCCAAGCGAACGGTAGCCGCGGAGCCTCTTCTCGAACATGCGGGCGAGCATGGGCACCTGGACGTCGACGTAGTCGTAGATGCGGACTTCGCGCTTGGCTGGGTGCAGCCGGTGAAGGCGCCCCGTATACTGGATCAGCGTGCCCTTCCAGGAGACCGGCATGGTCAGGAACAAGGTGTCGAGCCTGGCGTCGTCGAAACCCTCGCCGACGTAGCGGCCGGTCGCAACGATCACCCGCTCGCCCACGCCCGCCTGGCGGGATAGTCGGGCTGCGGTTGCGCGGCTCTCCTTGGCAACCATCCCGCCGCGCATGACGATGACATGCCGGCTGACGCCGCGGAGCAGGTCGGCAAGGATCTCCAGGTGGTCCCTCCGCTCGGTGAGAACGAGCGGCACTCGATTCTCGGCGAGGGCGTGGGAGACATCGCGGACGATCAGATCATTGCGGGCCCGGTCGCTTGCCAGCTCGCGGTAGAGTTCCTGGATGCTGAGCTCGGGTTTCGAAGCCGCGAACTCGGTCTCTCTGGGGATCAGCGCGTGCTCGAACGGCCGTGCGTTCGCCTCAGCTTTGGCGTCGAACGCAAATGCTACCGGGCCCAGCTGCATCTCGCAGATTGGGTGATGTCCGTCGCGTCGCCGCGGCGTCGCGGTCAGCCCGACCAAGAAGCGAGCCTTCACGGCCTTGAGCACGCGCTCGAACGAGAAGGCGGGCACGTGGTGGCACTCGTCGACGATGACCTGGCCGTATCCAGCGAGGTGGTCCTCGGTGTCACTGTCGCGGAACAGGGTCTGGATCATGGCGACGTCCAGGCGGCCGTTCGCTTTCTTCCTGCCTCCGGTGATCTGGCCGATTTCGTTCGTGGCGATGCCCAGGAATATCGCGAGCTTGATCACCCACTGATCCAAGAGCGGCTTTCGGTGGACGAGAACCAGCGTGCTCACACCGCGCGTGGCGATCAGGTAGGTCCCGATCACGGTCTTGCCGGTGCCCGGCGGGGCGACGAGGACGCCCATGTCCTGGCCAAGGATCGCCTTGGCGGCTTCCTGTTGCGGCTTGGTCAACTCGCCCAGGAACGTGCATGGCAGAGGAGAGCCCGACTGCCGAGCATCCTCGACGACCAGCCGTGAGCCGTTGGCTTCGAGCAGGGCTTCGACATCGCCTCGACACCCTCGTGGCAGGGCCAGCCAGGCCGCGGAGTCGTCGGCGCAGGAGATCACGCGCGGTACGCGTGCGGTCGAGAGCCTGAGCCGTTCTCGTTTGTAGAACTCTGGGTTCTGGAAGGCCGCCAGGCGCTTGAGGCGACCGATGAGCGCCGACGGGAGCCCGGCTTTTTCGAAGTTGAGGTGCTGGCACAACACGGCTGGTATCTCAGCCGGCAGCGGGACGGCAAGCCGCAGCCGCTTCTCTCCCTTCCTGGCTGGGCGCGCGGAAGTCTCCTCGTCGTCGGCCTCGGGCATGCCGACACCGAGGACGCGGCTGGTACGTGTCGCCTCTTCGGACAGGGCGATCACGGAACCTGCGGTCAGCCGCGGCACCGACGCCAGAAACCGCCATTGCTCCTGCCAGCTGAGCGGTTCCAGGTCGTCGTTCAGGAAGAGGGTGTTCCCGGCCTGGCGGGGCTTGCGCTGAAAGGGCAGGGCGATCAGGTTCCCGAAGCCGCCCTTGGGGAGCGTGTCCTGCGATGGAAACAGCCGGTCGTAGGACTGCATGCTGAGCTCGTGTCGCCGCGACATCGTCTCGGTCAGGACGAACGAGGCCATACGGCGGGCGTGGCAGGCCGCGACGGGCTCAGCGAGGAAGAACCAGGCATGGGCTCCGTTCCCCGAGCGAGACCGTTCGATCGCCACGGGAAGCACCATCGCTCGGCAGGTCTCGGCGAACGCGAGCACGTCATCCCTCCAGGAGACCTCGTCGAAGTCGGCTGCCACGAACCAGCAGGTGTCGCCAGGCAACAACGGGTAGACACCGACGGTGTGTTCACCGTTCAGGTGAGCGAGGACGACCTGATCGTCGAGCGGGAGGAAACGCTGGCTTGAGCATTCGGAGCACCGAGTCTTCGGCTTCCCGCAGACACCGCGGACCCATTCGTTGGCGCAGGCCGGCGAGTAGCCCGACTTGCCCGACCTCGCGTTCTCCCACCGTCGAGGAAAGACGTCGGCGCGGCCACGGAAGCGCTCGCGGAAGAGTCGGACTTTCTCGGCGGCCGTCTGCGGAGGTGACGAGGCAATGAATGCGTCGGCGCTCGGGATGAACGCTATTTGCGCCGCCGGGAGCGCGGCGTGGCGCAAGGCGGTCAGCTTGGTGCGCGCCTCCGCTTGGGCGCGGGCGAGGCGGTCGAGTTCAGCCTGAGCTTCGTCGATCACCTTGGTGAAGAGGTTGCTCGGGTTCTCGTTCACGCGCAGAAATCGTATCTGGCGAGCGCGATTTAGCCAAACATGTCGATTCTGCTGTCGGGGACGAACTGCGCAGAAGGCCTAAGCTATTCGAGAAATGGTTGAAAAATCCTAAGAGCCATGAGTCATGGCAACATTTGGCCTGAGTCCCGCTGACGAGTCCCCCTTGACGCGCCAGATCGCGCAACCGGTTGCGAAAGTGCAGATTCGGACGCGCCCCGGTCAGAGGGTAGTCGCCGACCGGAACTTGCCTTGTTCACGTTCTATGCTATGTTCATGAGATCGTGAACTTGCCATACCCTGTGAACGTGACCTTACCTGGAGGTCCCGCCCTCGAGCGCGCTCTCCTGGACGTCGTGAGGCGAGTCTTTACTGATATCGATTGGCTTCGAGCAGAAAGCTCTGTGTCCTTTGCGCGCGAGCCCGGCGACCACGGTGCCGATGCGATAGTCGAGATCGGAACCGCAGACAAGCCCCGAGCACGCCTCTATGTGCAAGCGAAGGGCGATGTCCGTCCTGGGGCCTTCCCTGCCTGGGCTCATCAACGGCAGCCACCGCCATCCAAGCAACCGGCCATCTCGGTTCTCGCGACGCCGTTCGTGTCTCCGCGGTTGGCAGACCTCTGTCGAGAGGCGGGTTGGGGGTGGATCGACATTGCCGGCAACTGCAGAATCGATCTGCCCGGGATGCTGCACATTGAGCGTAGTGGAATCCCGCCGTTTCATCGCCAGCCGAGCCGCAGCGCGAATCTTGGTACCGCGGCGGCCGCGAGAGTCCTCCGCGTTCTCCTGAGCCCTGGCCATGCGGGAAGAACCTGGCGACAGCGAGATCTGCAGACGAATACATGTTGGCGGCTTCCCCGAGACCGGCCCGTCAGCCTCGGCTTGGTGAACAAAGTCGTCCGGCACCTGCGCGACGAAGGATTCGTTGAAGAGGTGGAGGCAGGCAATGAATCCGGTGTCCGCGTCCGGGACCCGCGCGGCCTGCTGACTGCGTGGAGCCGGGAGTATCGCTTTGATCGACACGAGCGCCGCAGCTACTTCACGCTGCTTAAGGGCACCGTCCTGCGCGACGCCCTCTACCGACTAGGCGGTGAAGCTGGCAACATGGTTGTTTATGCGGCTTTCTCTGCGGCCGAGCGCCAGGCCCCTCACGTGCGCCAGCCCAAAACCTGGCTCTACGTCAACGCGCAGTTCCTGGACGCATTTGTGCGGAATGCCCAGGCAAAAGAAGTCGACTCCGGGGAGAACATCGTCGTGCTGATTCCGGACGACTCGGGCGTGTTTCTTTCCTTCGAAGCCGATTCCTACTTCGGAGAACAGACGCTCGTTTGCACCGATCCAGTCCAGACCTACGTCGATCTCATCCACTCTGGCGGCCGCGGCGAAGAAGCTGCCCAGGCCCTGTTGGAGCAGAAGATAATGCCGGCGTGGAAGGCGGTGGTGCGGCCATGACGACCGAGCCCCGGACGCAGCACGACTACGGCCAGCGCGATGTCGAGGCCGCCCGGCGTGTTCTCGTGGATCTCGGACAGGTGCTCGGTACGTTCTTCGCGGACAGCATCGTCGTGGTGGGCGGGTGGGTGCCGGACCTCTTGATCCCGAACACTGCGGAGCCTCATGTTGGAAGCATCGATGTCGACCTGGCCCTCGACGCAGACAAGCTCCGTGAAGGTCGCTATGCGGACATCATCAGATCGCTGCTTGTCACACGGCGATACGAGAAGACCGACCAACAGTATAGGCTTTGCGCGGTTGTGGACCTCAACGACGGAGGCCCGCTGGTTGTTGTCGAAGTCGATTTTCTCAAAGCCCCACACAGGCGACGGAGGGGTAAGGGTGAGCGTTTGATGCCCGGCTTTCGTCCCCTCGACGCTGACGGCTGCGCTGCTGCGTTCCTCCGCCCGGAGCGTGTGGTGATCGAGGGGCAGATGATTTCAGGCGCGCAGAACCATGTGAGCCTGCTGGTTGCATCCGTTCCCGACTTCCTCGTGATGAAAGCGCACGCGCTGGCCGGCCGAGACAAGCCGAAGGACGCTTATGACCTCTGCTTCTGTCTCGACCACGCCCCCGCCGGGATGGCGGCGATCGCGCGTGCTTGGCGGGAACGAGCGGCCGACCAGCTGGTCGTGGCTGCCATTGAGTGTCTCAAGGCGAAGTTTGCGACCGTAGCGGCGTACGGCCCCCAGCAGGTCGCCACATTCTACGAGGCCGCGTCGCGCGATGAGCGGGAGCGACACTCGAGGCGGGCGTTTGAACTCGTGAATCGATTTCTCGAGCTGGTTACCGCCTAATCCTGGGCGGATTCCACCTGGTCTGGATGCGAGACAATCGACCCGCGAGCACGAATTTGCGAGTTCAACAGGCTTTCTCCAGTTGGTGCCAGCGGTACCAAGAATTTCCGAATCGAAAGAGGTGTTTCGTGCTGGCTTGGCACCAACTCCTCGCTCCCCTCGTTTTCGAACTGCGCGGAAGAGCTAAGTTGTTCGCGGAATGGTTGAAAATCCTAAGTCTGGCGCGTCTACCAGTTCCGCCATCCCCGCGCGGGAACGACTTGGCAATGGTGCCAAGGCCGCGCGGGAGGGACAAGTGCATTTTGGCCGCGCCGTCGCTCAGTTTGCCGGCACGGGCTCGGGCCGCGAGACGCTCATGATGCGTGCGTGCGCGAGGATTTCGTAGGCCTGCTTGGTCGGGTTAAAGACGCGCATTTCGATCTCGATAGGGCCGGCGTCGCGGCAGTAGGTCGTGCGCGTGACTCGGTTGGGATCGCGCCGCACCTCTTCGACGACGGCGCAGTCACGATAGCTGCCCGAGGGCAGGGTCACGGTCTTGCCGGCTTCGGCCACGGTCGCCATTCCGTCGGACACGGGCCAGGCGGAGCCGGCGAGCAGTGGCGATTTCAAGATGTAGTCACCGGGCAGGCTGCTCTCGCGTCGAGCAATTCCGGCCGGAAGGAGGGCGTACTCGATGCGCTCCTCGCCGTGCTTGATGACCGCGACATCCTGCCGCCGTTCGGCCACGGAGTAGAGCGCCAGCACGGTCGTTCCCTCGCGCTCGATTTCGTAGGCCCATCCCCAACCGGGCAGCAGCGGGTAGTAGTCAAGAGCGCTGCTGCTGGCCGGAGGTGTGGCTCCGGTCCGCGCCTGGGAGGACGCGCAGCCGAGCAGCAGCACGGCTGCCAGGCCGAGTCGACAATCGCGCACCTGCATTTCTTGAGTAAACCGCAGATGCCGGGTTCTGGCCAGCCTCGTCGACGGGGCCTTGGCCCGGCGGCGGCTGTCTCAGAAAACTGAGATTCCGCGGAGCTAACCCTGCAGTAACAGCCCTAGAGAACATTGGCGCAAGCCTTGCTAGAATTCGATGCGGATGTGGTCTTTTCCCAAACTGCTCGGCTTGGCGGCTTTGACCGGCGGGGTCCTGCTTGCCCCGCTGTCAGCGACCGCCGAAACCGACGGTCGTGACGCCAGCGCGGTTCGCCCTGCCGAGCAGACGGTCGAGCGGCTGCGTGCCGAGCTCGCCCGGGTCAACGCCGAGGTGGCCGCTCTCAAGCGCGGCGATCGCTCTATCCGCAACGACTATCGGCTGCGCGAGCGCATGGCGGACGCGGAGGCCCTGGCGCAGAAACTCACCGCCGCCGAGGCGAACCTGCGCGTCCAGGCGGGTGCGAAAGGCCCAGCCCCAGGGGGTGCCCCGGTGGTGGCCTCCCCGCAGGTTTCGCCCCAGGACGGGAGCATCGAGCTGGAAGCCAAGGCCGACTTGCTCGTCGACCAAGCGCGCAAGCTGGATGGCGAAGCGGGCGTCCTGGGCAAGGCGGCTGACCAGATTCGCAGCCGCAAGGCCTTGCGCCGCAAGGCTGGGAGCTGGGAGCGCGATCCCTTCGCCGGGCTCGAAACCTCCAAGCGCAACGTCGCCGCCGCGGCCCAGACGCAGAAGCAGATCGCGGGCACCACCACCGGCGACAGCAGCACGAGAGGCACCCTTTCGAACCCTAGCAGCGCTTCGCCCACCGTGCCGGTCGAAGTCGTCAGCGGCGGCGCGCCGGCGACCTTCGCCCCCGTGACCACAGGGAGCACGGAAAGCGCGGGCAAATCGGCGGTGTCCGCAACCGCCTCCGACGCGAAGTCGTCTCCTCTGCCGCAGGCGGGGTTCGCGGATCGGCAAGCCCTCGAGCAGCGCCTCTACCTCGACCCCACCACGGCGGCTGAGCTGCGCCATGCGCTGGGCGCGGGCGGGGGCGCGCTGGATCCCGATGCCCTCGAACGTGGGGCCGCAGCCCTGCGGGCGCGGGCGCGCGTCCTCGATGCCCAGGCGCGGGCCCTGCGGGCGAAAAGCCGCGCCCCGTAACGGGGATCGCGTTTTCGGGTGACCGGCCGCGCAAACCGGGGCCGGATCAGGCTAGTATGCCGGCCGATGCGTCTGCGCATCGCCGCCATGTTTGGACTCTGCCTCGCCGCGACGGGGATGAAGGTACGTGCCGACCAGCTCCACTATGACTGGCGGCTGGAGGACGGCGTCGAATACGACAGCAATCCGGGCCGGGTCGAGCGCATCGAGGGCACGCCCAGCCAGCCCACACCACCGGGCTCGGCCTTGGCGCGCTTCGTGGCCGCGGGGGGCCTCTACGCCGAGCTCGGCGAGCGCAACAGCCTCGCCCTTTCCGGCGCCTTCGGCGGCAAGTGGTTCACCGCCAGTCAAGCGCGGGGGGAAAACGTGCTCGTGGCGCAGGCGTCGGCTAGCGACACCTTGCGGGTCTGGCGGCGGACGCACGCGGCCGCGGCGCTTTCCTACTACGATGTCTTCCAGCGCCGCTCGATCGAATTGCCCGATTTTCGCTCGTTGGCGCCATCCTTGCGTGTCGAGCAGGCGCTCGGCAAGCCGGTTCTGCTGAGCTTGGGCGGCGGTTACCGCTGGTTCGCTTACAAGCCGGACGGAGCCTTCAGCTTCCACGCGCCGACCGCCTTCGTGTCGATCCGTCACGTCCTCCCCGGCGACCTCTTGTCCGGGGCGGCCGATTGGGAATGGAGCGCGGGCGGCAGTTTCGAGGCGCGCGCCTTTGATGGCGCCGCTTGCACGGCCAGCGGTTGCGAACAGTCGAGCGGGAATCCGCGCCACCACGATCGCTTCTGGATCGGCCACGCCGAGTGGAGCCGGACGGGGGCCTGGCTGTTCGGCTCCGGGGTGGCGGTGCACGTCAACCAGTCGAACAGCTATGGCGAGTCGCTCCTGCGCGGCCTGCTGCACGTGCGCGCCGTGGTGCCACTGCCCGTGGAATTGTCGCTCTCGGTGCGCGCCGAGGTGGTCGCGACCCGCTACCGCGATCCGTTGACGTTTCTCCAGCCGGTGGCGGGTCTGCCCAGCGCGAGCATCGAGGACGAAAGCCGCAGCACCCTGCGCGTGGAGCTGTCGCGCCTCTTCGAAGGTCGCTTCGAGCTCGGGGCGCGCTACGTCTACTACACCAGCGCGCCGGCCTCGGGCGCCGTCGAATTCCGACGGCAAACCGCACTCCTCTACTTCGCATTCCTAGATGAGCCTTAGGAAGATTGCACGCAGGAACGATTTCGATCTTCGCCGTTGACTTCCCCTGATCAGAAGCAAAGAATGGCCTCCCGAGTTGAGGTACGAACGCATTATCGCAACTCGGGTGCTTGAGCAGGTGACGAGCCTGTCCACTCGGCCCGAAGGAGGAACAGATCATGGCCGGCGGGACTAGGACTCTCCCCAAGCGAACGAAGTTTATCTTCGTGTCCGGGGGTGTCGTTTCATCCCTGGGCAAGGGATTGGCATCGGCTTCGATCGGCTCGCTGCTCGAAGCGCGCGGCCTCAAGATCACGATCCAGAAATTGGATCCGTACCTCAACGTCGATCCGGGAACCATGAACCCCATGCAGCACGGGGAGGTTTTCGTCACCGACGATGGCGCCGAGACCGACCTCGACTTGGGGCACTACGAACGTTTTCTGTCGCAGCGGATGAGCCGGCTCAACAACGCGACCGCGGGGCAGATCTACCAGACCGTCATCCAAAAGGAACGGCGAGGGGAGTACCTGGGCGGCACCGTGCAGGTGATCCCCCACGTCACCGACGAGATCAAGGCGCGCATCCTGGAATGCGCCGGCGACGTGGA
>PNBO01000043.1:13805-13950 GCA_003136095.1 Myxococcales bacterium | reverse complement strand
AAGAAGGGCGAGCTGATCTCGGGCATCGTGCGCCGCTTCGAGCGCGGCAACATCGTCGTCGATCTGGGCGGCCCCGAGGCCATCCTGCCCGTGCGCGAGCAGGTGCAGCGTGAGTCCTACCGGGCCGGCGACCGCATCGTGGCCT
>PNBO01000043.1:11653-13713 GCA_003136095.1 Myxococcales bacterium | reverse complement strand
GGCTCGCGCGTGCAGGCGGTGGTGCAAGAGCTGCGTGGCGAGAAGATCGACATCGTCCCCTACGACGCCGACCCGGCCCGCTTCGTGTGCAACGCCATCGCGCCCGCCGAAGTGTCGCGCGTGCTCATCGACGCCGCCAACCACACCATGCAGCTCATCGTTCCCGACGACAAGTTGTCCCTCGCCATTGGGAAGAAAGGGCAAAATGTCCGCCTGGCCTCGCAGCTCACCGGCTGGCGTATCGACATTCACTCCGAGGGCAAGGTACGCGAGATGGAAGAACGGGCGCGCGCCTCGCTGGCCGCCATCCCGGACATCACGCCGGAGATCGCCGAGGCGCTCTTCCGCGCCGACTGGCGTTCGTCAGCCGAGGTGGCCAGGTCGACGCAGGCCGAGCTGGCCGCGGTGCCCGGCATCGGCACCCCCGAGGCAGCGCTGCGGCTGATCGATGCCGCCGCGAAAGCCGCCGAGACGGAAAAGGCGCGCGCTCAGGCCGAGCGGGAGGCCGCCGCCGTGCTGGCCGCCGCGAATCCGACCAGCGCCGAGGGGCAGGCATGACGGAGGCTCAGCGCCATGCCTCGGTTCCCCGTGCGCACCTGCGTCGGTTGCCGGACGGCCTGTCCGGCGGCCGAGCTGGTTTGTCTGATCGCGCCGGAGGGGCGGGTCCGCGTGGCCCAGCGCGGGGCGGGACAGGCCGCGGTGGACGAGGCACCGGGCAAGCGCGGGCGAGGCGCGTGGGTGCATCCCCACTGTCTTGCCGCCGTGCTGACCGGCGGCGCTCTGGGCCGGGCGTTTCGCCGGCAGGTCGAGGTTTCGGATCGAGAGGCTCTATTGGCCCGAGCGCATTTCGCGCATGGGCGGTCCAGCGATGCGCAGGGTGATGCACGATGATTGGAAGCGGCTTTGATCGGAGAGATTCGGGCAACGAGGGGTCCGGCGCGGCGAGCTCCGGCCAGAAGAAGCGCGTCTACGATCTCGCCAAGGAGCTCGGGCTGGCCAACAAGCTTTTGCTCGAGAAGATTCGCGCGACGGGCATCGAGGTGGCCAACCACATGTCCAATCTGGACGCCGCCGAGGTGGAGCGCGTTCGCCGCTCGGTCGAGCGCGAGCGGCAGGAGTCGCTGGTCGAAACCCGCCTAAACGATACCGTCATCCGCCGGCGTTCGCGCGCTCCCGGCGCGACGGCCGCGCGGCCACGCGCGGCGGCTGAGGCGGCCAAGCCAGCGGCGCCGGCCGTTGCCGCCCAGCCGGAACCCGAGACCAAGCGGGTGTACGCGGTACCCGAACCCACGCCACCGCCGGTCGCGGTGGCCCCCCCGCTGGCCGCGCCCAGCCCGGCCGACGAAACGGTCGAGCCGGCGGTGGAAGTTGCCCTGGAGCTCGTTGCGCCCGCGCCGCTGCCGGTGGAGGATGAGACGCCGGTTCCTGTTTCGGCGCCCGAGGGGCAGGAAGCAAGGTCGGCGGCCCCGATGCCGCCGGTTATCAAGATCCCCCAGCCGGTGGTCACCGGCTCGGCCGCGACCGGCCAGTTCATCCAGCTCCCGGGTATGCCGGGCCGCGACGGTTCGGTGCCCAAGATCGAGATCAAGGACCGCGACGAGGAGCTGCGGCGACTTGGCCGCAGCGGTTTGGTATCGCGCGGGCCGGGCGGACGTGACTGGCGCCAGCCAGGGGCGCCGGGCCAGCGCCCGGGCGGGCCGCCGCGCAAAAAGGTGGCGATGGCCGGCAAGAAGATCAAGCAGACGCAGATCACGACGCCGGCCGAGCACAAGCGCGTGATCCGCATGGGCGAGAACATCGGCGTGTCCGATCTCGCGCAGAAGATGGGCATCAAGGGCAACGAGGTCATCAAGAAGCTGTGGGCGTTGGGCCTGATGGGCGTCAACATCAACCAGAGCGTCGACCAGGATACCGCGACCCTCATCGCCAACGAGTTCGGCTACCAGATCGAATCGACGGCCTTCCGCGAGGACGAGTTCATCTCCGAGGGGCAGACCGACAATCCCGAGGATCTGGTGGCGCGCGCGCCCGTCATCACGGTCATGGGCCACGTCGATCAC
>PNBO01000043.1:0-11569 GCA_003136095.1 Myxococcales bacterium | reverse complement strand
ACCATCGAGGCCATCAAGCACGCGCAGGCCGCCGAGGTGCCCATCCTGGTGGCCATCAACAAGATCGACAAGCCCGGGGCCAATCCCGCCGCGGTCCGCACCAAGTTGATGGAACAGGGATTGGTGGCCGAAGAGCTGGGCGGCGAAACCATCTACGTCGAGGTTTCGGCCAAGACCAAGGCCGGCATCGACAAGCTGCTCGAGATGCTGGCCCTGCAGGCCGAGGTGCTCGATCTCAAGGCCAACCCGAGCAAGCCGGCGCGCGGCAACGTCGTCGAGGCGCGCCTCGATCGCTCGCGCGGGGCCATCGCCACGGTGCTGGTCAAGGAAGGCACCTTGCGCCTGGGCGACCTGGTGGTCGCGGGCGAGGCCTACGGAAAGCTTCGCGCCATGCTCGGCGACAAAGGCCAAATCATCAACGAAGCTGGCCCGTCGACGCCGGTGGAGCTGCTCGGGCTCGAAGGTGTGCCGGACGCGGGCGAGCTGTTCAATGTCGTGGCCGACGAAAAATCCGCCAAGGCGCTGGTCGAACACCGCCGCGAGCTGCGCAAGCGCAAGGAAGCCAGCGCGAACACGCGCGTGTCGCTGGAAAACATCCTCGACCGCATCAAGGANNGGCGCGGTCAAGGAAGTGCGCATCGTGCTCAAGGCCGACGTGCAGGGCTCGGTCGAAGCCATCGCCAACGCGCTTCGCAATCTGTCCACGCCGACCGTCGGGGTGAGCGTCATCTCGTCGGGCGTGGGGGGCATCACCGAATCCGACGTGACCTTGGCCAAGGCATCGTCCGCCATCGTCATCGGCTTCAACGTGCGGCCGGCCGGCAAGTCGCGCGCCCTCGCCGACCAAGAGGGCGTGGACATCAAGCTCTACCAGATCATCTACGACGCCATCGACGAAGTGAAGAAGGCGATGGTGGGCATGCTGTCGCCGGTCTCGAAGGAGAAGCCCCTGGGCAAGGCCGAGGTTCGTCAGGTCTTCCACATCGCCAAGGCCGGCACCGTCGCCGGCTGCAACGTCACCGAGGGCAAGATCACGCGCAAGGCGCAGATCCGCCTGGTGCGCGACTCGGTCGTCGTGTTCACCGGCCGCATCTCCTCGCTCCGCCGGTTCAAGGAAGACGCCAGCGAGGTCACGCATGGTTACGAGTGCGGCATCACCATCGATGGCTACAATGACGTGAAGGAAAACGACATCATCGAGGCCTTCGAGATCGAAACCATCGCGGCCGTCCTGGACGCGGCCATCACCGAGAAGCCGGCCCGGCGCTGATCTGCGTCGATCCGGCGGCGCTTGTCCACACTGCCACACTGCCATGACCGTTGGCATCGCCCGGTTGACGCTGTTTCTACCCGAGGCGCACTCGCTCAAGGAGAAGCGCATGGTCCTGCGGCGAGTGAAGGATAGGGCACGGCACAAGTTCAACCTGGCCATCGCCGAGGTGGGCGACAACGACGTCTGGCAGCGCGCCCTCCTGGGCGTCGCGGTGCTGGGCAGCGGCCGCCGTTTCGTCGAGTCGGCCCTGGACGAGGTCGTCCGCTTCGTGCGCGGCGAGGCCGAGGTGACCAACGTGGAGCGCGAGATCCAAACCCTGAACGACTCGCTGGCGGAAAATGATCTAGGATTCACCTCGCGATGACCCAACGAACCGAGCGCGTGGCCGGCGAAATCAGGGAAATCCTGGGCGAGACCGTGGCCCGGCAGGAGATCAAGGACCCGCGCGTGCGCGGGGCCGGCATCGTCACCTTCACGCATGTGCACATCTCGGGTGACCTGCGCCAGGCGAGGGCCTTCTTCACCGTGCACGGCATGGACGACGAGAGCTTGGAGCGGGTGCGGCAGGGCCTTCACAGCGCGGCCGGCTTCCTGCGGCGGCGGATCGCGGACAGACTGCGCCTCAAGAGCACGCCCGCGCTCGAGTTCGAGGTGGACCGCGTCTTCGAGCAGGAGGCGCGCATCGACGCCCTCCTGCGCGAAGTCAGCGGAGACACCGACAAGAAGACCGAGTGAGCCTCCTCGTCATCGACAAGCCGAGCGGCCCGAGCTCCTTCGCGGTGTGCAAGCGCGTGCGCGCCTTGCTCGGCAAGCGAGGCGAGAAGGTCGGGCACGGCGGCACGCTCGACCCCTTTGCCAGCGGCGTGCTGCCCATCTGCATCGGCGAAGGGACCAAGGTGGTGCCCTTCCTCCTCGATGCCGACAAGGCCTACGAGGCCGTGGTGCGCTTCGGGGTGGAGACCGACACGCTCGATGGCACGGGGCAGGTGGTCGCGAACCATCCGCTGGTGGGGCTGGGCAGAGGAGCCGTCGAGGCCGCGCTGGCGCACTTTCGCGGCGCTATCGAGCAGATTCCGCCCATGTACTCGGCCCTCAAGCGCGACGGCCGGCCGCTCTACGCCTACGCGCGGAAGGGGCAGACGATCGAGCGGCCGGCACGCAAGGTGACCGTCCACGTACTTGAGCTGGTCGACTTCGACCCGCCGGACCGCGCCCGCCTGCGCGTACGCTGTTCCAAGGGGACCTATATTCGCTCGCTCGCCGCGGATGTGGGGCAGCGCCTCGGCGTCGGCGCGCACCTCGTGGAGCTGCGGCGGACCGCCTCGGGGCCGTTCACCATCGAACAGGCCATCACGCTCGATGCCTTGGCCGAGCGCATCGCCGACGGCCTGCCGTTGCCCATGCTGTCACCCCTCGAAGCCCTGGCGCATTTGCCCAAGGCGACCGTCGATGCGAGCCAGGCGCTGGTGCTGGAACGCGGGCAGCGGATGGCCTGGGAAACGATCAGCCAGGGGCGTGCGCTCATCGGTCCCGTGTGCGCCATCCTCGACGGTGCGGCAGGACCATCGCTGGTCGCCATCGTCACCCACGACGGCGAGGGCGGCATGAAGATCCTGCGCGGCTTTCCGAGGCGAGGGTAGCATGCTGACGGAGATGCTACGGCGCGAGGGTCTGGTCAGGGTGGCGCAGGTTCCAGTGGTTGATGACGGTCAGCAGGTCGTCGCGATTCGGCGCGAAAGCCCAGTAGGACAGCACGGAAAGCACGGCCGCGCTTAACCCCCCTGCCAACATCCACTTGTTGGTGTCCGTCCAGCGCCCGGTCCCCAGGCGATCGAAAGTCGCCAAGGCGGCGGCACCGCTGCGGAGAATCACCCCGGCGAACAACCAGCGGGAAGTGTCCTGTCGGTTGCGCCAGAAGTCGGCTTTCGAGAAGACCACGGGATCTGACTGGGTAAGGTCGGCCAGTCGCCCCCAGTCCTCGACGTACAAGGGCAGAGGAGGTCTCGCCGGTCCGCAGTTGCAGAGGGCGGCGGCAGCCGGCTTGGCGGGAAGCGTGGTTTTCTCCACGGGCTTGGCTTTCGGCGCGACGGGGGCGTCTGCCTTTTGGTTCTCCGCCGTCTGGTTCTTGCCCGCGCCCGGTCTCTCCGTGGCATCCGTGTCCGCCAAGGAGTTGGAGGCTGGGATCAGAACGGCGAGAGCGACCAGTCCAGAAGACGCCTGCGCGATGCTGCGGTGGATCATGGCGCCCAATGTACATCGAGGGCGGCCACATTGGGGTGGCGGCTACCTAGTTCCGCCCGTCAGAATCCCGNNGTTTGCGCGGCCGATCCATCGCGTCCGGCAGCGTTGCTCGTCGGTTACATAGCTACGGCTATGCGCCCTCCTCGCGCCTTGCCGGCCGCGCGCCTCGTCCGCGGAAACCCGCCCGTTCTTCTGACGGGCGTCACTAGGCCTTCGCCAGGCGGCCGCTGTTGCGCAACCCCTCCAGCGCGGCGTCGAAGCGCGCGTTGGCCATCTGCTCAGCCAGTCCCGGGAAGGCTCGCAGGCAGGCCTGCCAGGCGAGGCCAGCAAAGGCGTCCGGCGGCAGGCCCGCACCGGCGGCGAGCTGGGCCGCCTGGTCGAGCAGTCGATGCATCTTGGGAACGGAAACCACGTCGACCGAGGCGCCGGCTTCGGCGACGGATGGGCGGGCGGCTGCGGGCTTTTCAGGAAGGGTCATGATGAGTCCCATGGAAGCACCGTTTCGACGGCGTCAATGACGCTGACCGGCTTCCTTGGGGCAACAAGAAACCTAGCCCCAACGCTCCTCCGCGAAGTAGAGCCCGGCGAACACCTTGGCGGCGATGACGAGCCCCTTGGCTTCTTGCTCGCGCAGCCACGCGCGCCCGTCGGCGATGGGTACCTCGTGCACCACGATGTTCTCGCCGCCGACGCCGCCGCCCGCACCCACCCGCACCAGGTTCCACGCGAGAATGAAATGTACCAACTCGTTGGCCATGCCGGGCGAGGTGGCCGTGGTGGCGACCATCTCCAGGTCGCGGGCTTCGTAGCCCGTCTCCTCGATCAGCTCGCGGCGCGCCGAGGCCACCGGATCCTCGTTCTCGTGGCCAGGCTCGTCGCCCATCAGCCCGGCGGGGAACTCGATGACCTTGCGCCCCAGGGGCGCCCGGAACTGCTCGACCAGGAGCAATCGCCGCTCCGGGGTGAGGGGGATGATGGTCACCACGCCCGTGGAATTCGGCCGTTCGACGAAGATCCAGCCGTCTCGGTCGATCAGGCGCAGGAAGGGTGTTGTGGCGAGAATTCGATCGGTCATCACGGTGTCATCGACCTAGCTCTTCGTCGATCCAGTCCTTCAGGCTGGCGATCTCCAGGGGGTCGCCGTACTTGCGGCCGTTGATGTAGATGCTGGGCGTGGCGACAATGCCCAGGTCGTTGCCCTCGGACTTGTCGGCTTGCACACGGCCCTTGACCCCGTCGGAGCTCGCCTCCTTGCGCCAGAGAACGACGTCGAGGCCGACCTCCTTGGCCGCCTTTTCGAGCGCCGCGGGCGTCAGGTTCTCCGAGCTCGCCCAGACCTTGTCGTTGTACGCCCAGAACTTGCCCTGCTTGTGCGCCGCGACCGCGCCCTCGGCGGCCAGGCGCGCGTTGGTGTGCGAGCTGAGGGGAAAGTGCTTGAAGTACACCTTCACGTCGTTCGGATACTCTTCGACCAGTTGTCGCAGCAGGGACTGGGCGTTCTTGCAATGCGGACATTCGTAGTCCACGAACTCGACCACCGTGACGCGCGCGGTTTGCTTGCCCTTCCAGGGCGCCGCGACGAGGTCGAAGTGCCCGACGCGCGGGGCGCGGAAGCGCTTGTCCAGGCGGTCGCTGATTTCGGAGTCAGTGAATCCGGAATCGACCAGGTGCGCGACGTAGCGGACGGCGTAGAACGATGCGCGGCAGGAAGGGTCGTGCTTGGCAGAGTAGAGCAGGCTGTGGCCGCTGCCGCACGCGGATGCCTCGCGATTGACCACCCGGAAGAAGACCTTGCGCTCGAATTCGTCGAGCTTCCCGAGGTCGACGCCGGGCGGCGGCGAGCTGTCCTCTGCCGACGGTGTTGCGCCCTTGTCGGCCGAAGGGGGGCCGGCCAGCGCCGTCGGGATCGGGCGGACGATAGGCACGCCCACGCATCCGGCGAGCAGGATGGCCGCTCTGGCGATTCGACGTCGGGTTCGTGGGGCAGGCATCGTCGGCAAGATTAGGAACCGGAGCGCTTTTAGTCAAACCCGTGTTCGCAACTCCTCATTTGACGTCACCGCTTTGAAAAGTCAGTATGTCCTCCTGTCGGACGGATACTACACATGGGTTCGGACTACATCGCGGTTACTCTCGTCATCCTCGTCGGTGCCGGCGTCGCGCTCCAGTTCGCCGCGCTGGCCAGGTTCTTGGGCGAGCGGCGGCCCAGCGCGGCCAAGAACATCGCCTACGAGGCGGGGTCGGACCCGGTCGGCGATCCGCGCGGGCGCTTTCCCGTGCGCTTCTATCCCCTGGCCATCCTTTTCGTCGTGTTCGACATCGAGGCCGCGTTTCTCTACCCTTGGGCGGTGATCGTTCGCGAGCTGTCCTGCGCGGGTCCAGTGCGCGCCGGGGTGTGCGCGGCGGGGATTTCCCTGCTGGGCATCGGGGCCGCGGTGGCCTTCATGGCCGTGCTTCTGGTGGCGCTCGTCTATGCCTGGCGCAAGGGCGTGATTGGCTGGGGCTAGCACCATGCCGCTGACGTTCTACAGCAGCAAGCTCGCCGACGCGGTCAACTGGGCGCGCAAGTACTCGCTCTTCCAGTATCCCTTCGTCACCGCCTGCTGCGGCATGGAGTTCATGGCCATGTTCGCGCCCAAGTACGACGTGGCCCGCTTCGGGGCCGAGTTTCCGCGCTTCTCGCCCCGCCAGGCGGATCTGCTCATCATCGTCGGGACCATTACCGAGCGGCAAGCGCCCGTGCTTCGCCGCATCTACGACCAGATGTGCGAGCCCAAGTGGGTCATCGCCTTCGGCGTGTGCGCGTCGACCGGCGGTTTCTACCAGAACTACTCCGTGATGCCGGGCGCGGATCAGGTCATTCCCGTCGACGTGTACGTGCCGGGCTGCCCGCCGCGACCGGAGCAAGCGCTCGATGCCCTCATCCTGCTCCAGGAGCGTATCCAGCGCGGGGAAGGCCACAGTCAGGTCGTGCTCAAGCAGGAAAAGGGCTTCGATGTTCCACTGGCGGCGATTCGGCCGGTGCAGAAGGCGGGAACGTAGGACAACCATGGCGAAGCTCATCCTCGACAAGCTCGGCGAACGCTTCGCCGGGGGTGAGATCCGGGAAACCGGCTCGCAGCACGGCAACGAATGGGCGCGGGTCGAGCCGGCCGCGTGGCGGCAGGTGGCCGAGTTTCTGCGAGACGATCCTGCCACGCAGATGAACATGTTCGTGGACCTGACCTGCGTGGACCGCACCCCGCGCGAGCCGCGCTTCGACGTCGTGCTGCACCTCTATTCGATCGAGAAGAAGCATCGCCTCCGTCTCTATGCCGGGGTTTCCGAGAGAGAGCCGGTGATTGCCACGCTGGTGCCGGTGTGGCCGGGCGCCAACTGGTTCGAGCGCGAGGCCTTCGACATGTACGGCGTGCGTTTCGCTGGCCACCCGGATTTGCGACGGATCCTCATGTACCAGGAGTTCGAGGGGCATCCTTTGCGCAAGGACTATCCCAAAGAGAAACGGCAGCCCTTGTTGCGGCGCCTGCCCGGGAGCGTGTGACGATGGCGCGCGAAGCGGTCCCGCAGCTTGCAGCCCGAAGGCGCGTGGTGTTCGGCGAGTCGGACGTTTCGGATTTCGATGACGAACAGGATCTGCCCACCGAGTCCATGCCCCTGATGATGGGGCCATCGCACCCGGCCATGCACGGCACGGTCCGGATGGCGCTGGAGGTCGAGGGCGAGAAAATCAAGACCGCCGACATCCAGATTGGGTACCTGCACCGCTGCTTCGAGAAGGAAGCCGAGTACGCCACCTGGACGCAGATCTTCCCGTACACTGATCGGCTCAACTACGTCTCGCCCATGCTCAACAACGTGGGCTACGCGCTGGCGGTGGAGAAGCTGCTCGACCTCGACGGCAAGATCCCCGAGCGCGCGCAGTACATCCGCGTGATCGTCGGCGAGATCTCGCGCATCACCGACCACCTGACTTGCCTGGCCGCGGGCGCCATGGAATTGGCTGCCTTCACCGTCTACTTCTGGTTGATGAAGGCGCGCGAGTGGCTGTGGGAGCTGCTCGAGGAGGTTTCGGGCGCGCGCCTGACCCACAGCTATGTGCGCATCGGCGGCGTGGTCGCGGACCTCCCCGAGGGCTGGCCGGCCAAGCTACGGGAGGCGCTGGTCAAGGTGCGCGGGGCGATCGCCGACGCGGACAAGCTGCTCACCCGCAACAAGATCTTCCGCGATCGCATGGACGGCGTGGGCGTCATCGCCAAGGCCGATGCCGCCGGCTGGGGCCTCACCGGCCCGGTGGCGCGCTCGACGGGCCTGGCCTACGACGTGCGCAAGGATCACCCCTACCTGGTCTACGACCGGCTCGACTTCGACGTGCCCGTGGGTTCGACCGGCGACAACTTCGACCGCTACGCCGTCCGCCTCGAAGAGATCTTCCAGTCCATGCGCATCCTCGAGCAGGCCCTGGCCAAGATCCCGACCGGGCCGACGATCATCGACGATGCGCGCGTGGCCCTGCCCGGCAAGCGGGAAACCTACAACACCATCGAGGCCATGATCGCCCACTTCAAGCTGATCATGGACGGCCTGCACGTGCCGCCCGGCGAGATCTATTCCTTTACCGAGGGCGGCAATGGCGAGCTCGGCTTCTACATCGTGGCCGACGGCAGCGGCCGGCCGTGGAAGTGCCGCGTGCGCCCGCCGTGCTTCGCCAACCTGGCCATCCTGACCAAGGTGCTTCCCGGACTCTTCATCGCCGACGTGGTGCCGACCTTCGGCATGATCAACATGATCGGCGGCGAGTGTGACAGGTGATGGCAGCAGAATCTTCATTGCCGGCTGAAACCGTCACGGTCATTGTCGACGGTAAGGAACACAAGTTTGCCAAGGGCATGAACTTGCTCGAGGCCTGCGCGTCGGTGGGGGCCAAGATTCCCTTCTTCTGCTACCACCCCGGGCTGTCCTCGCCCGCGGTGTGCCGGCAGTGCCTGGTCGACATCAAGGGTTCGCCCAAGCCGGTGCCGTCCTGCTACACGACGGTCGCCGACAAGATGGAAGTCACGACCAACTCGCCCAAGGTGCTGGACATCCGGCGCCAGATGCTCGAGTTCACCCTGCTCAACCATCCTATCGACTGCCCCATCTGCGACAAGGCGGGCGAGTGTAGCTTGCAGCGCCACTACTTCGATTGGGACGGCAAGCTGGCGCGCAACGAGGGCGATAAGGTCCGCAAGCTCAAGGTCGTGGACGTGGGCAAGCACATCGTGCTCGACCAGGAGCGCTGCATTCTGTGCACCCGCTGCATCCGGGTCTGCGATGAAGTCGCGAAGTCGCCCGACCTGACGATGGCCTATCGCGGAAGCGAGCAGATCCTGACCACGGCCCCCGGGCAAAGGCTCGACAATCCCTATTCGCTCAACACCGTGGACGTGTGCCCGGTCGGCGCCCTGACTGCGAAGGACTTCCGCTTCGCGCGCCGAGCCTGGGAATTGTCGGCGACGCCGTCGGTGTGCCCGGGCTGCGCCACCGGCTGCAACATCGAGATTCACGCTGCCCAGGGCAAGATCTGGCGGTTGGTGCCGCGCGAGAATCCCGCGGTCAACAAGTTCTGGATGTGCGACGAAGGCCGCTTCGAATACAAGGCCGTGCACGAGAATCGCATTTTTCTGCCGCAGCTCGGCGGCAAGCGGGCCAGGTTCGACGCCGCCCTGGCCGAAGCCGCGCGCATGCTGCGGGTCGCGACGGCGGAGGAAGCTGGCTCGGTCGGCGTGGTCTTCTCGTACGCCGCCACCAATGAAGACACCCACGCCCTCCTGCACCTGGCCATCGACGGTCTGAAGATCCAACGCATCTACGCCGGCGGCCGCAGTCCCGGCTGGTCGGACGCCATCCTGGTCAGCGCGGACAAAAACCCCAACACCGCGGGGGTGGAGCGCATGGTGCCGCTGCCGCTGCGGACGCTGAAGGATCTGACCTCGGACATCGCCACGGGCGTCCTGAGCACGGTGCTCGTGCTGGCGAACGAAGCACTGCCGGTCCCGGCGGCCACGCCGGTCGAGCTGGTCGTCCTGGCCTCGCACAAGGGACCGCTCGTCGACGCCGCGCAGGTCGTCTTGCCCATCGCCACCTGGGCCGAGGTCAACGGCACCTTCACCAACAAGGACGGCCGTGTCCAGCGCCTCCACCCGGCCATCGAAGCGCCGGGCGAGGCTGTGCCGGGCTGGCGGGCGGTCGCATTGCTCGCCGGCAAGCTGGGCATGAAGCTCGCCTACGCCTCGGCGGAGGAGGTCTTTGCCGAGGCGGCCAGGTCCCACGCGTTCCTCAAGGACGCGGCCTGGGGGCCGTCCAGCCAGCCGGTGCAACTACGATTCGGGGAGTCGAGGGGCTAGGTCATGCTGGACAGCATCTTCACTTTCTTCGCGCGGCACCTACCCTACGGTTCGGCGGGCTTCGCCGCCTTCTCGGCCCTGGTCAAGAGCGCGGCCCTCATTCTCGGGTTCATCATGTTGCTGGCCGGGGTCCTCACCTGGATGGAACGGCGGCAGTCCGCGATGATGCAAGACCGGCTGGGGCCCAACCGCGCCAACATCGGTCGCTTCAAGGCCTGGGGTCTCCTGCACTTCGTGGCGGACGCGGTGAAGATGATCTTCAAGGAGGACTTCGTTCCGCCCCAGGCCAACAAGCTGCTCTTCGCGCTGGCGCCGATGCTTGCGCTCGCGCCCGTGCTCATCGCCACCGCCATCATCCCGTTCGGCGCGCCCTTGTGCTACGGCCGCATGACCGAGGTCCTCGCGCCCGGCGCCTGCGCCATGCCCATCGAGTTGCAGGCCGCTCGTCTCGATGCGGGCCTACTCTTCTATTTCGCCCTTGCCTCGCTGGCGATCTACGGCACGGCCCTAGCTGGTTGGGCCTCGCGCAACAAGTGGGCGCTCATGGGCGGCATGCGGGCCTCGTCGCAGATGATGTCCTACGAGGTCACCATGGGCATGGCCGTGATGGCCATGTTCGTCATCTACGGCACGCTCGAACCGGGCGCCATGGTGAATGCCCAGGGCGACTGGCCGGGGCAGTGGGGCATCGTGGGCGTGCCGCAGGTCATTGCCTTCGTTCTCTTTCTCACCGCTGCCATCGCCGAGAACAAGCGCACGCCCTTCGACATCCCCGAGGGCGAATCGGAAATCGTCGGCTATTTCGTCGAGTACTCGGGCATGCGCTTCGGCATGTTTTATCTGGGCGAGTTCATCGAGATCATCACCAGCAGCGCTATCATGATCACCGTCTTCTTCGGCGGCTGGCGCTTTCCGGGCGCCGGCCATCTGGCGGCGAGTCTTCCCAATTGGCTCTTCGTCGGCGCGAGTGTCGTCGTCTGGTCGCTCAAGGTGTTTCTCTTCTGCGCGTTCCAGCTGCTCATTCGCTGGACGCTGCCGCGCATGCGACCCGATCAACTCCTGCGGCTGGGCTGGCAGCGGCTGTTGCCCATCTCCATCGCCAACGTGGTGTTGGCCGCGGGTTGGATTCTTCTGCGTCGGTAGGGACGGGCGATGGCAACCACGGTCAAGACAGTCGCGCGCCCCGCCGGCCTTCGCCGGAAGCTCTACCTCATCGCCATCATCGAGGGCATGTGGGTCACCTTCCGCCACCTCATGAAGAACTGGATCGGCAACCTCTTCGGCCAGCGCCAGAAGACCGANNCTGATGAAGCGCGAGGACGGCGAGGTGCGCTGCGTGGCCTGCATGATGTGTCCGACGGTGTGCCCCGCCCACTGCATCACCATCGTGCCCGAGGAAGCCCCCTCGGGCAGCATCGAGAAGCGCCCCCGCATCTTCGAGATCGATGAGCTGCGCTGCGTGGTGTGCGGTCTTTGCGTCGAGGCCTGTCCCTGCGACGCCATTCGCATGGACACGGGCATCCACGCCCCGCCGACCTTGCGGCGGGCCGACGCGATCCTGGACAAGGAAGCTCTGCTTGCACGCGGCGAGAAGTCGATCGCCACCCAGGGCGGGGTAGGGCCCTTCTGGCGCGAGAAGGTGAAAGCGTAGCCCCTCACCGCCGAGCTCCGC
>PNBO01000205.1 GCA_003136095.1 Myxococcales bacterium | reverse complement strand
GCTCGCGCGCAGGAGCAGCAACAGGGCGCCAAGGTAGGCCCCCGACGCGATCACCTCCGCCCGCTGGGTGATGTAGTTCACCGCCTGACTGTGCAGGGGGTGCAGCACGAAGAGACCGGCCACGGCCACGGCACACCCCTCTGGACTGGGGGCCGCTGCTCGGCCGAGCAGTGTGCGCGTGAAGAAGAAGACGAGCAGGGTCACCACGAGATGCAACCCCAGGTTCACGACGTGGTATCCGAAAGGATCGAGTCCCCCGACGGCATGGTTGAGGGCTAGCGTCCAGGCCACAAAACCACGCCCGCCTTCCAGGCCGGTCGACTTGTGGTCTCCAAGGTGCGCGCTCGCAACCGCTTCATTCGAGAGTGCCCGCCCGGTGGAAAATAGCGATGGCAGCAGCATGCGGGTGCTGACGGAAAGGCTGCGTGCGGCTGGGTCACGCAGCACGCTGTCCAGGTCGTCGAACACGAATCCGCCGCGCAAGGCGCGCCCATAGCACATGGCCGCGCCGAGCAGGGGCAAGACGAGAATCAAGGCACGGCGATTCATGTGGCTCTCCTATCCTCCTCGTGAAAGCGGCGCGAGAGGGTAGCACGCAGGTCGCCCACGGAGATAGGCGTGCCAGGGATGCGCAGGAGGGGCCCAAGATCAAGCAAGACTCTGAAAGCTCCTCCGAGGATGAGATAGCCATACGCCGCCGAGCATCAGCAACGCGGTCGCCATGATGGCGAGCATGGCTAGGCTGCCGAGCGCGGGGACGGAAACGCTGGGTTGCCCGAAGGGAGGGTAGCTCGTCACGGGCGCGGGGGCACCGAAATCATCGATGATCACCGCGTCGCCGGATTCATTCGGCGCGTGGCGGGGCCGCTGAACGGATGGCGAGTAGGTCTGGCCTCCTCGCCATATCCTCCAGCCGCGCCGACCCACAAGTCCTGTCCAGCGTCATCATCCGTTACGAGCAAAGCGAGAATGACTTCGACGCGACCCGGGACCTTGGCCTATTGACTGTGGCGACTGACGTCGATGCGTCAGCCGCTCCTGTCTGACAAGCGTCCGCAATCATTGGGCCGTTCCACGTCCGTTGCAATTCCGTAACTAATCCGAATCGCACCCGTTGCGATAGGTACGACATCAACTGGCTATGGTTTCGGCGCGGCCCGGGATTTTCCGGGTGCGAATGGAGGAAAGACTGCCATGACAATTCGGAGAGCGATCGTAGCCTTGGCCGGCACGGCCGGGATGTTACTCGGCGCATCCACGGCCAGTGCCCAGACCACAACAGTAGCGTGCAGCGACACTTCGGTGCTGCCCAACCCCGTCTTCATGGGGGGCAGCAGCGCCTTCGAGCCCATCCTGGGTCTGCTCGCGGTTCAGATCAAGTCCAAGCAAGGGGTTTCCATCGTCTACGCGCCCATCGCCTCCTGCAACGGCGTCTCGGCAATCTCTCCTCCCGCGGATAATCCCGTTGCGCAGCCGCTGACCGGCACCGCTCATTATTATACGGTGGATCCCACAGATAGCACCAAGGTCGTCAATAACAGTTGCAATCTGTCGGGCAACACCATGGCCTCAGTTGGCGTTTCGGACGCCGCGTTCGACTCCTGCCAAGGTGTCGCCAAGCCCGCGGGCATCGGCGAATGGACCGGCCCGGTGCAGTCCATGCTCATCATCGTACCCGAGGCCAACGTCACGACGACGGCAATCTCCGCCGAACAGGCGGCCGCCATCTGGGGCTGCGGTGCCAAGAGCGGGGTCGGCAACTTCACCAACGAGAGTGCCATCCAGCAGCGCAGCGCAACCTCGGGCACCCAGATCCTCGTGGCCCGCAACATCGGCGTGCCCGAGACCGCGTTCAAGGGGGTCAGCAACTCTTCGGGCGGCAATCTGGTCACCTCCCTGCTGGCCGTGGCCGATCCCCAGATCGCGATCGGCTTCCTCGCCAACGATGCCTACGCCACCCGGCGGTCCGTGATCAACTCGGTTGCCTTCCGCGGCATTGGCCAGAAGAAGGCCTACTACGCAGATACCGACGCCACCGCCGATGACCTGCGCAACGTGCGCGACGGCCACTACATGATCCAAGGACCGCTGCACTTCTTCAGCAAGCTCGACAGTACCAATCAGCCGGCCGCCAGCGCGAAGCTGGTTCTGGACTGGTTGACCGGCGCGGCGCCGATCGACACCGCCGACCCCTATAGCTACGTCAGGATCGTATCCACGAACGGCGACGTTCCCCAGTGCGCCATGAAGGTCAAGCTCGACAAGGACGGCGGCAAGTTCTCGCCCTTCACCCCTCCGGTTTCCTGCGGATGTGCCTTCGACAAAGCGAAGAACGTGAAGTTCGCAGCCGGCACCTGCGCGACGTGCACTAGCGACGCGACCTGCGCGGGCGGCACCCACTGCCAGTTCGGTTATTGCGAGTAGCCCTTCGGAGGACATGAACCATGAAACTCTTCAAGATTTCGACAATAGCTCTCGCAATGGCACTGACTGGCTGGGGCGCTTGCGGCAATGACAGCGGCGGCAGCAAGACCGACGTCCCAGTCCTCACGAGCACGGGTGGGGCCATCGCCATGGACGGCCCGAGCGGCACCGGTGGCATCAGTGGTACCGGTGGCGCCACCACCAAGCTCGATGCTGCCGCAACTCCGGACGCGCCCCCGGATGTTCCCATCGGGCTGGACGCTAGCGTAACAGTGGACGTTTCCATCGCCATCGACGCTGCCATCACCTTGGATGGCCCGGCCGTCGACCGTGGCCTGACCATCGACACCGCCGGCGGAGAGGTTGCCCTGGTCGTTGACCCCTGCGCCGGCCTGACCGCGGCCCAATGCCACGACCACTTCATCAACGGACCCACCGATCCCGCCGTGTCCGCACTCGACCCCGGCGCCAATCCCGCGATCCCGTACCCGACCTGCTCGGCCCAGTAGCGCGAGAGAACACCTGTGCACCGACCTAGCTTCCGCAAAGCAGCCAGGCGCATCCACGAGCAACGAGGAGGTGGATGGCCGAGTCGGCGTCCCCGGATCCTGGGGCTGCTTTGCATCGGTGCCCTGAGCGCAATGGCCAACCCGGCGCTTGGGCAGACGGATCCGTCTGCCCAGGTTCCGGAAACCGTTCCAGCGGAAGAGGCGCCGGCCGCCGGCGACCAGCCAGCGAGCGCGACGGCGGAGCTGGCGGCGCAGCTAGCGCAGCAAAAGGCCGAGCTGGCGAGTCTGCGTGAGGAATTCCAACGCAAGCTGGACGAGGAGCGCGCCGCGCGCGAGGCCGCGGAGGCGCGGGCGACCCAGACTACTCGCGCCGCAGTCGAGACTGTGGTCAAGGCCAGCCCGGGTGCGGGCGGGCTCCCGGGATTCACGCTTTCCGGCTTCGTCCAAACAGACTACGCGGCCAAGCAAATCTCCGAGGACCAGCTCAACACCTCGACCGGCGCACCGCTCAACGAGGACCGCTTCCTCCTCCGCCGCGCGCGACTGCGCGCCACCCTCGAGCGGCGCTACCTCGCCGGTGTGTTCGAGATCGACGCGAACACCGTGAATGGGCCGCAAGTGCGCCCGATGGCCATGGAGGCAACTGTAAAGTGGCCGGGGGGATTGGTTCCACTGGCCGCACTGACCGCGGGCATTTTCAAGATTCCCTTCGGCTACGAAGTGTTTCAGAGCGATACGCAGCGGCTCTTCGCCGAGCGCAGCACCTTCATCCGGGCGCTGTTCCCGGGTGAATACGACCTGGGGGTACGCGTGGCCGGGGGCTGGCGCTTCGTTCGCTATGCCCTGGCCATGCAGAACGGCGAGCCACTCGGTGAGAGCACGTTCCCGACCCGAGATCCGAACAAGGCCAAGGACATCGCCGGGCGCCTGGGCATTCTTTCTGACATCGCAACAGGCGTCACGGTCCACGCTGGATTCTCGGCCCTGACCGGCAAGGGTTTTCACAAGGGCGCGCTGCCCACCAAGCCGACGGTGACCTGGTCGGATCGCAATGAGGATGGCCGCTACACGGGCGGCGAGCTCATCGTTTCCCCGGGAACCTCGGGCCAGCCGTCGCAGAATTTCAGCCGCTACGGAATTGGCGCGGATGCTCTGGTCACGGTCGAGTACTGGAAAAACGCCGGCACCACGATCTACGCCGAGCTGGCGCGCGCCAACAACCTGGATCGCTGGTTTCTGCCCGCCGACCCCTTCGGCTCTTACGGCCGGGACCTGCGCGAATGGGGGTACTACGTGGCCGCAGTTCAAGACATCGGCGCGCACGTCAAGCTCGGGTTCCGCTACGATTACTACAATCCTGACCTGGACAGCACCGATCGCCAGGCGGCGATCACGGTTCTGTCCAGCCAGGACATCTCGACCTACTCGACCGCGGTCGCGTTGATCGGCAGGACGAGCTCGCTGACTGGCCGTCTCATCGCAGAATACGACGTGGTGAGGGATCACCAAGGCCGCGACATCAACGGATTGCCGGCTGATCTGAAGAACAACGTGTTCGTCCTGCGCGCGGAGGTTTCCTTCTGATGCGTTCCCCTGCCGTCGCCATGGCCTTGACTGGAATCGCACTCGGCGGCTGTTCCAAGAGCGCAGACTCTGGCACTGGCCGTGAGGCGCTGTTCAGGATCCAGGGCGCCCAGTATATTCCCGGCGCCATCGACACCACGCCGCGGGACGATCAACCCACGGTCGTCAACGTCGCTACCCTGAATAACGATCTCTTTCCGGGTGTCACGAACAAGAACATCTCGGGCACGGTCGGTCCCAACTCCACGGCCCTCTTGATTGGAATGCAAGGCGACGTGGGCCACTGGGTCGTGCCCGTGCAGGACATGGACCCGAGCTACCCCGGCGACTACACCTTCTCCTGCTCCGCGTCCTTCTCGCCGCTGACCCCGGCCGGCGATCTGTTCCTGGTCTTTCGCGCTACCTCGCGCGACGGCAAGGTGGGACCCGCGACCTTGCAGCCGCTGATCATGGCCGCGACGCAGGTCCAGGGTGCCCTGGTCATCAGCCTCGACTGGGACACGGAGGCCGATCTCGACCTCCACGTCCAGTTGCCGAGCGACGGCGACGGGGGCACGAACGAGATCTGGTCGCGCAAGCCGTCGGGATTGCCGCCGCCATCGCCTGGCACCACGCCGACCGTCGATGACGGCATGCAGGCCGGCTATCTCGACTACGACTCCAACAGCATGTGCGTGCTCGATGGCCGCCGCGCCGAGAACGTGATCTTCCCCACCACCGCGCCGCACGGGCGCTACATCGTGCGCGTCGACACGTTCTCGCTGTGTGCGGAAACCACGGCCCGCTGGCGCGTGCGCGTCTTCATGAACAACGGTGTCGACCCCGTGTTGCCGCCGGTAACTGGACAATCGACCGACATTGACACCCGCTTTCCCCACGGCCAGGGACAGGGAGCTCAGGCGCAGGTGTTCGACTACTAAAGCAAGGAAGGTGACCCATGTTGATCATGCACAAACTGGTACTCGTAGCTCAAAGCGGCGCGGCCGCGGTTCTGTACCTTCTTCTCGCGCTGTCAGTCTACTCTGTCGGCGTCGTACTGGAGCGCTGGTGGTACTTTCGCAAGCGCAAGCTCGACATGACCGCGGCGGATGAAGCGTTGACCAAGCGCCTGCGCGCCGGTGACGTGGAGGGCGCGAGGGCCGATCTCGGGCAATTACGCGCGGTGGAGGCGGAGATCTTGAACGACGCCCTCGACTACTACGCCGATGGCCCCGATTCCTTCCAGGAAATCGTGCAGAAGAGCATCCGCCAGCGCCGCAAGGGCTTCGAGAGCGGGTTGCTCTTCCTCGGCACCCTGGGCAGCAACTCTCCCTTCGTGGGGCTCTTCGGCACCGTGCTCGGCGTCGTGGCGGCCTTCAAGGAGCTGGGCGCCGCCTCCGCGACCATGGCCGCAGCCTCGGGCAGCGGCGGCATGGGCAACGTCATGAGCGGCATCGCCGAGGCGCTGATTGCCACCGCGGTTGGCATCCTGGTCGCCATTCCCGCCGTCATCGCCTACAACCTTTTCCAGAAGAAGTGCAACGACATCGAGGAGAACGCGGGCGCCCTGGCCAACCAGGTTCTGGCCATCATGAAGTCCACGAAGCCGCACAAGAGCTCCCAGAAACCCGCGACCTCTCCCGCCCTGGATGATCTGGCGACAGCCAAGCATTTGCGCCAGGCGGAGGTCAACGGCTGATGGCCGGCGCGATTGCGGGTTCGGGCCGGGCCAAGACCATCGCCGCCATCAACGTGACCCCGCTGGTCGATGTCGTCCTCGTCCTGTTGGTCATCCTGATGGTGGCGTCCACGTACATCGTGGCGCAGACCCTGAAGGTCAACCTGCCCAAGGCGAAGATGAGCGACGGCACCGCGGAGAAGCCCAACACCGTCCAACTCTTCAAGAACGGCGAGCTTCGCTTCAACGAACAACCGGTGACCGATCAGGACTTGCCGGCTCGAATCAAGGAAGTGGTTTCGACCGATCCTGAGATTAGCCTAGTCATCAGCGCCGACAAGGACGCGACCCATGGGCAGGTGGTTCACGTCATGGACGTCGCCAAGGTCGCCGGCGTCACGAAGTTCGCGATCAACATCATGCAGGCTGGGGGCGAGTAGCGGGCGATGGTCCGCCCCTGACATCTTGCAGTGAGGTCCTCCCGTGAAGAAAGCCACGATCATCATTTCGCTGTTCCTTCACGCCGGGCTGGCCTTCGGACTGGTCGTGTCTTCGCAGAATCACGGGAAAGGCAAGACCTTCTTCGTGCAGATGCAGGAAGAGGCCAAGAAGAAGAAGGAAGCCGCGCCCAAGCCCAAGCCGGTGCCCAAGGTCGCCAAGGTCGATCCGCGTCCCAAGGAGCAGAAAGCAGTGGCGGCGCCCAAGGCCATGCCGGTCGAGGCGCCGGTGCAGACGGCCAAGGTGGCCGCCGCGCCCCTGCCGACCGACATCGCCATGAGCAACGAGGATATCGGCGATGCGGTGGCCATCCCGGTGGTGGTCAGGCAGCCGCAGGCCGTGGTGCCGACCAAGGTTGCCTCGTTCGAGCCCGACGCCCACCGGCGCCGCCTGCGCCCCGAGCTGGGGCCTGGTCCGACTCTCGAGGAACGCTGCACGGAAGAGCCTTCCAAGCCGGAGCCGGTGTTCAAGACCGAGATCGAGTACACCGCCTCGGCGCGCGCCGAGGGCATCGAGGGCAAGCTGAAGTTGAAAATCGTCGTCGGCGCGGACGGCTCCGTCCTGCATGTGGACGTGCTGGCCAGCGTCTCCCCCGAGCTCGACGCCGCCGCCGTGGCCGCGGTCAAGCAATGGCGTTTCCGGCCCGCGATGGCCTGTGGCAAGGCAGTTTCCGGAGGGACCTATGTCCTGGCCCGGCGTTTCGAACTGGGGGATTGATTGCACCACCGGCTTGTGTTCGTGGCTGCTCTCGC
>PNBO01000305.1 GCA_003136095.1 Myxococcales bacterium | reverse complement strand
CCCATGTAGAAGATGGTGAAGGCAGCGTCGCGGCGGCGATCCTTCTCCGAATAGAGCTGGCCCACCATGGTCGAGATGTTCGACTTGAAGAAGCCGGTACCGATGATGATGAGCGCGAGCCCGAGGAAGAAGGTCGGCCGCGCGGGCACCGCCAGGCAGAAATGGCCCGCGGCGATAACGATGCCGCCGATGATGATCGACCGGTGCGTGCCGATGAGCCGATCGGCGAGGTAGCCGCCGAAGAGCGGCGTCAGATAGACCAGACCCTGGTACCAGCCGTAGAGGTGGCTCGCCTGTTCCTTGCTCCAGCCGAAGCCGCCCGCGCTGCTGATGAGAAACAANNATCTCGACGCCGAACAGCAGGAAGAGGCCGGGGGGCTGTCGGGCGGGATTGGCCGAGGCCTGGGCGGGGGCGTTACTCATCGCTGCCGAACATCAGACGCCGAGTCGGGTTTTGCAACGCGGTTTTTGTCGTGAATGATAGATTCGGCGCCGATGTGCGACGCGCAAGCCCGAATTCCCGCTGTCCTGGTTGCGTTGGTCGCCGGGCTGCTGCCGTTGGCGACGCACGCCGACGCTATCTCGATCAAGATGGTCACCACCGTGCCGGTCGGCCAACAGCCGCGCCTGACCATCACCGCAATGCAACCGGTGGACAAGGTCGAGGTGCTGCTCAATCGCGACGACGGCAAGATGGTCGATGAGACCATCGGCGAGCTGGGGGTGGGCGGTTGGCGCGACGTCCTCCTCGACGGCGCGGTCGGCAAGCACCAGTACAGCGGCCGCATCACCTGCGTAGCCCATGGCAAGCCGAGCTCGAGCCAGGTGTCGTTCGAGACCGCGGTGTCGGGAGCGGTCAGCGTGTCGATCGACAAGTCGCGCGTCGATCTCGGGCGCGGTCGCATGGAGATGCTGGTGTCGATCCCCGAGGGCAAGGTCGAGGTGAAGATCGTCTCGGCCACCGACGGCGCCACCCTGGTCGATCACGAACAGCCCTTCGCGGACCACGCGACGGGAACGCCACTGGTGGTGACCTGGAAGCCGCACAGCAAGGAGGCGGAAATCGGGCGTGTGGACGTGCGCGTCTCCGACCCCACGGGCGCCTTCCAGAGCTTCTCGCTTTTCCCCTGGTCGGTCTACATCCCGCACGAGGAAGTCAACTTCGCCACCGACGCGGCCGCCATCGCGCCCGCCGAGGCGCCCAAGCTGCAGGCCAGCCTGGCCAAGATCGCGGACGCGCTCGACAAGCACAAGGATCTCCCGGCCATCAAGCTCTACATTGCCGGCCACACCGACACCGTGGGTGCGGCCAAGTACAACCTGGGGCTGTCCCTTAAGCGGGCGCAGTCCATCGCCGGTTGGTTCCGCAAGAATGGCCTGCGCATCCCCATCGCCTTCGAGGGCTTCGGCGAGCAGGCCCTGCGCGTCGCCACGCCCGATAACACCGACGAGCCCCGCAATCGCCGCGTGGACTACATCCTCTCCGTCGAGGATCCCGTGCTGCGTGCCACCGACTTTCGCCCGGTGTGGAAGACGCTCAAGTAGGCCGCGCGCGAGTTGCTCGCCTCCTCACAGTTTCGGCGTCACCTTCATCACCGTGCCGACCAAGAGGTTCGACCAGTAGACGCTGGTGCCATCAACCGCGATGCCAGCGGGGTTGGCCTGGCCCGAGGCGAGGGTCGAGAGGGTGCCGCCGGCAGCAGGGACCTTCATCACCGCGCCATCCGTGAAATAGTTGGGGCCTGTCCCGGCGTTGATCCAGTAGGCGCTCGTGCCGTCAACGGCAATGCTTTGGGGGGTGTTCTGGGCCGAGGCGAGGGTGGTAAGGGGCCCGCCGCCCGTAGGCTGCTTCATCACCGTGCCGTCCATGAAATCGTTGGCGCTCGTTCCGGCGGTTGTCCAGTAGACGCTGGTGCCGTCGACGGCAATACCGCTGGGGTAGCTCTGGCTCGTGGCAAGCGTCGTGACCATCCCGCCGGCGATGGCTACCTTCATGACGGCACCATTGCCGACATCGCTCGTCCAGTAGACGCTCGTGGCGTCGACGGCGATGCTGCCGGGGTAGCTCTGGCCTGAGGCGAGAGTCGTGGGGGAGCCGCCACCAATGGCCACCTTCATCACCATGCCACAACCGAAGTCCGTCCAGTAGACGCTGGTGGCGTCAACCGCAATGCCGTAGGGATGGCCCTGGTTTGAGGCGAGAGGCGTGAGGGTGCCGCCGCCAATGGCCACCTTGGTCACTGTGCCATCGGCGTAGGAATTGGCGGCGGTTCCAGCGGTTGTCCAGTAGACGCTGGTGGCGTCCACCGCGATGCCCGTGGGGACGCCCTGGCCCGAGGCGAGGGTCGTGACCGTCCCGCCTCCGATGGCCACCTTCATGATTGTGCCGCTGTCCTGCGTCCAGTAGATGTTCGTGGCATCCACGGCAATAGGTCCCGGTCCGGCCCGGCCTGAGGCGAGAGTCGTGAGGGTGCGCCCGCCGCCGCCACCTGCGCCGGCGTCCACGCCGACTGCGCTGCGCACGTGGTAGGTCATTGTCTCGCCGCCATTCACGACGGCACGCAGAGACGAGGTACTGTCGATTGTGATCGCCAGATTGTCGCCGATGGCGAAGCTCGCGACGACGGGCGGGGCGCTGAAGTAGACGATGGCTTCGCCCCAATCGCAGTAGGTCGGGGTACACGCGCCGTAGACGTGAACGCCGAGCTCCGTGCCGCTCCTCTTCACGATATCGATCACCGCAACACCATCCCAGCTGGAATCGTCAGACACCCAGAAGCCCACGTAGTCAGCCAGGGTTGCGCCCGCCGTGTCCAAGGCGCCGTCGACGGGCGTGCCTCCGCCCGTGCCCATGCTGCCGCCGGTGCGGCCGCCGCCGGTTCCAAGTGTGCCACCCGTGACCAGGGCGCCACCGGTAGCGGGAATTCCGCCGGTCGCCGGGGCTCCGCCCGTGGCCATGCGGCCGCCGGTTCCGACCCCACCGCTGCCACCGTCGCCAACGCGTCCGCCGGTGGAGATGGTTCCACCCGTTGCGATCGTGCCCCCGTTGCCGGTTCTGCCCCCGGTTGCGCGGCTGCCGCCGGTGCCGATGCTGCCGCCGGTGCCGATGCGTCCGCCCACCGATGGGGCGCCGCCCGTCGCGAAGCCTCCACCCGTGCCGCTCAGCCCTCCCGAAGCGATGGCGCCGCCAGTGCCAGCTCGTCCGCCGGTGCCCGTGCCGCCACCGGCCGCCAAGCCGCCGCTCCCAGATGACCCACCCGCCGAAGGCAAGATTCCCGCCGGCTTCTCATCGAGCGGAGTTCGACTGCACGCCATCAGCATCGCGGGCAGGACCACGACGCACCCAAGCCATCGCATGGCAATAGGTTACCACCGGTGCGCGGTAACTCATCGCGAAGTCAAGGCCCGAAGCAAGCATGCGTGTCGGCGCTCACTCTGACTGAATCATGGTTTCATCGAGCGGCGGCGATTCGAGACCGTGGTAGATCCCGCGCGGCGTGATTCGACTCGACAACATCAGCAAGCAGCACGGGCCGCAGATCCTGTTCATCGACGCCAGCGCGGCCATCCTGCGCGGCGAGAAGATCGGGCTGGTGGGGCCGAACGGCGCGGGCAAGTCCACGGTGTTCCGCCTCATCATGGGCGAGGAATCCACCGACGACGGGCAGATCTCGATCGATCGCAACGTGACCATCGGGCACTTCAGCCAGGACGTGGGCGAGATGCAGGGCACCTCGGCCGTCGCCGCCACCATGGACGGCGCGGGGCCGGTGTCGGCCATGGCCAAGGAGATGCGCGAGCTGGAGCACGCGATGGCCGACCCCGCGCGCGCCAGCGAGCTCGATGCGCTGGTGGACCGCTTTGGCCACGTACAGGCCCGTTTCGACGAGCTGGGCGGCTACGCGCTCGAGGCCCGGGCGCGCGAGATCATGGCCGGGCTTGGCTTCTCGCAAGAGATGATGGACGGCGACGTGGGCAACCTGTCGGGCGGGTGGAAGATGCGGGTGGCCCTGGCGCGCATCCTGCTGATGCGGCCCAACGTCCTGCTCCTCGACGAACCCTCCAACCACCTCGAC
>PNBO01000274.1 GCA_003136095.1 Myxococcales bacterium | reverse complement strand
CGCGCAGCGGCCTCTCCCCAAAGGGGAGAGGCATGATCAGGGGGCCGACAAGATCGCGGCTGCCTGTTCCGCGCCGTCGCGACCCGCGAGGGCGCGCGCCAGCTGCGCGGCGGCCGCACGCATCGCCGGATCCTCCAGGGCCTGGCGGATGCGCAGGGCCAGCGCCTTGCTTGTGAGGTTCCGCCGGAAGAGCGGTCGTGGGGCCAAGCCCCGCCGCGCCAGGCGTGCGGACCAGGGAAACTGATCGAGGAGATGGGGCAGGATGACCTGCGGAATTCCCGCGCGAGCGGCGCGCGCGCAGGTGCCAGCGCCGCCGTGGTGCACGGCGAGGGCCACCCGGGGGAAGAGCCTGTCATGGGGGAGTTTCCCGACGACAAGGATGTCTGGCCCAAGATCCAACCTGGCCCCGGCCCGGGCACCCGCGTAGACGATGGCGCGGCAGCCGGCGCGGCGAACCGCCTCGGCAATGAGAGCACGTGTCCACTCCGGCCGGGCGTCGGGCATGCTGCCGAACCCGATGTACACGGGGCGCTGTCCCGCGGCGAGGAAGGCCTCGACCTCCTCGGGCAGCGGCCCGTTCTCGTCGAGTAGCATGGCGCCGGTGGGCGCGTCGGGCAGGCGCACGTCGTCTGGCGCGGGCGCCAACTCCGCGTCCGTGGCCAGGAGCCCAAGCGACGGATCCGCGAAGTGTTCGAGCGCATCGGCGATGGGCGGCAGCCCCAGCCTGGCCCGTCCGCGATTGATCGGCATCCGCAGCAGCCAGTTGTCCAGTCGATGCGTCACCCACCACGAGAATCGGTTGAACCAACTCGGAAGGTTCTGGAACCGTTCGCCCAAGCCAGGGTGATGGCGTGAGGGAAACGTCTCGGGTGCGAAGGCGATGTAGCGATACGGGCGCCCAGCATGCTCGGCGCACGAGCGCGCGGCGAAGACCAGGCTTGCCGCCACCACGCGATCCGCCTCGCGAGCGAGATCCGTCAAGAGCTCGAACTGCGCGACGACTTCCGCCGGCACGTCGCGCTTGATAACGCGGGCCAGGCGCAGCCTGTTCCCGTGGATGGCGCCGCTGTTCCTCGCCAGAAAGNNGCGAGCATGGGAGCAACGTCACCGCGCGAGCCGTAGGTGGCGAGGAGGAAACGCAACCACGTCATCTTACCATTGGCGACAGAACCCGGCCGACAAGCCGGCACGCCAGCAAGGAGGCCGAGAACCGGCCAGGAATGTACTCCCGTACTTGAGGACCGGAAGCGCAGCGCGTGGGCGAAGGCGAGCTTTGCTCGCCGAAGCCCGTCGCGGGAGGCGCGGAACCCTTCCAGGGTTCCGCATTCGATCGCCGCAGCTGGCGGCCAGATCACGTGGGCGAAGGCGAGCTTCGCTCGCCGAAGCCCATCGCGGGAGGTGCGGAACCCTCCGAGGGTTCCGCGTCAAATCGTCGGCCGTACGCCACTCGGGAGTTGAGCTCGACTTCTATCGTTTCGAGAATTGGAACCTGGCGCGAGCGCCACGTTGCCCGTACTTCTTGCGCTCCTTGGCGCGAGCGTCGCGGGTCAGGTAGCCGGCCTTCTTGAGCGGCGGTCGCAACTCCGGATTGAACTTGCAGAGGGCGCGAGAGATGCCGTGCCTCAGGGCATCGGCCTGGCCGGAGAGTCCCCCGCCCTTCACGCTGGCGAAGATGTCGAGTGCGCCGGAGGTTTCGGTAAGCTCGAGCGCCTGGCGGAATACCATGCGCGAGGTCTCGCGGCCGAAATAAGCCTCCAAGGTCCGCTCGTTGATCTGGATCTTGCCGTTGCCGGGCTGGATCCAGACGCGCGCCACCGCGTGCTTGCGGCGGCCAGTGGCGTAGATACTCTTCTGCGGGTCAATCATGCGGGCACTCCGGACTTACGACAGGGCGAGCGGTTTGGGCTGCTGGGCGCTGTGCGGGTGCTCGGTGCCCGCGTAGACCTTCAGCTTCTTGTAAATGCGGCGGCCGAGCGGGCCCTTGGGCAGCATGCCCCACACGGCGCGCTTGACCAGCTCGGTCGGGTGCTTCTCGATGAGCTGCTTGGCCGAGTACTCGGCCAGGCCGCCCGGGAAAAGCGAGTGATCCCGGTAGAGCTTGTCGGTCCACTTCTTGCCCGTCAAGCGAACCTTCTCGGCGTTCACCACCACCACGAAGTCGCCGGTGTCGGCGTGGGGGGTGAAGATGGCCTTGTCCTTGCCACGCAAGACCGAAGCGATCTTCGTGGCGGCACGGCCCAGGGTCTTGCCCTGGACGTCGGCGATGTACCAGGAGTGAGCGGTGGACTCCTTGGCGGAGACGGTCTTTCTTTGGCGCGGCGCTACTGTAGACACGGGGCGCTTCTAATACTAGAGCCACGGCCGGAAGTCAACCCTACGCCAGGGTCAACGGCATCCGTGGAGTCCGCCTTTGGGCCCCGGTACTGGCAAATTGCCGCATGGTGACAATGAGCGCGCTTGCCCCCGCGGCAGACAGCCGGCCAGCGTAACGCCGCTCAGCGTGGAATCCCTTCTCTCCTGCGGTAGACGCGGGCAAGGATTTCGGCCCGCGGCCCGGCTTCCCCTGCCGCCCCACTCCACGACACGCGCGCCCTGCCGGTCTCGTCGCCCTCCACGGTCCCCACC
>PNBO01000267.1:18414-52784 GCA_003136095.1 Myxococcales bacterium | reverse complement strand
ACGTCCTTGTCCATGTACTTGTCTTTCATCTTGCGCAGGCCGAGCACGGATAACTCACCCGACGGATACTGCGGGGGTATGTTCGAGGCAGCGAAGCTAGGGGAGGGCGGCAGGTTCACCTTGATCGGAGTGACTTCCTGCCCCTGAGCGAATGCATTGACCGACAACAGGGAAGCCAGCGCGAACACCGAGAATATGCAGATTCGGATCATGTGTTTCCCCTCTTCCAAGAACGGCGGCCGACAACCATGCGGCACGCATCTTTTGTCCCTCAATAACACGGGCAGATCCGGCCGACAAGTCCCGCGCTTGGGGGTCGCCTGCCTGGCCTTGCTCCTGGCCGGGGCGGCGTGTAGCCGCCGGGGACACGACAAGAGCGTCAAACAGCCCCTGCCCGTGCTCGACGTGGGTGGCGCCACGGCTGTCCCGCATCCCTCACCCACCTCCAGCCCACCCATGATGGCGCTGCCCGAAAGCCCTCCTCCGGCGGGCAAGTCCGCCCGCCGCGGCGGCACCCTCAAGGTCCATCTCGAGGCGGAGCCGCCGCATCTTAACCCCCTGCAAGACACGTTGCAGGTCATCGATCGCGTCACCTCCGGCCTGGTGTACGAAACCTTGATCGAATGTCGAGGCGACCGCTACCTGCCTGGGCTGGCCGACACCTGGGAACTGTCGGCCGATGGGCTGCGGGTGAACTTGCACCTCCGCGCTGGAACCCACTGGCAGGACGACAAGGCCTTCTCCGGCATCGACGTGCAGGCGACGCTCGAACACCTCATGCGTTCGCCCGCACGCTCGGCGCTCTTGCACGCGATGATCGCAGATCTCGAAGGCGTCGACGTGCTCCCCGAGCGTGCGGTTCGCTTGCGCCTTCTCCGGCCGTCAGGGCTGACCTTGCGAGCCCTGTGCGAGATCCCGATCTTGCCCGCCGAGCCGCTACGCACCGGCGGGTCACGCCTGGCGCAACTCGGCCGCGCGCCGCTCGGTACCGGGCCGTTCCGGGTCGCGGGCTGGGAACGCGGCAAGCGCATCAAGCTGGTGCGCGGCCGCAGCCTGGACGCGGCGGACAGTCCCTGGCTCGACGAGATCGTATTCGAGATCGACGCCGATCCGGCGCACGCCCTGACGCGGTTGCGCCGGGGAGAATTCGATATCCTGCCGCGCGTCTCGGAGGTCCACTATCCGGAGCAGGTGTCGCAGGCCACCCTGCGCGACGTGCTCGACCTGCACGTCCTCACGCCGCATCGCTATTCGTTCGTCGCGCTCAACACGCGGCGCGGGGTGCTGGCGGACAAGGATTTTCGCCACGCCTTGAGCCTGCTCTGGGATCGCCAGCGCTTCGCCTCGGAATTCCATCACGGTCTGGTTCGCCCGATCGGCGCGCCCACCTTCGGCGCGGCAGCCGCCGACAAATTCGACCGCGACCAGGCCGGCCGGCTGTTCGAGCAGGCCGGATTCAGGGACACCGATGGCGACGGTGTGCGCGATGTCGGCCGCGCCCCCATCCGCCTGACCTTCCTGGTGCCCGCCGGCTCGCGCACCCTGGGCGCCGAGGTGCGCGCCTTTGCCATGGACCTGCGCCGCGCCGGCATTCTCCTCGATACGGCCAGTCTCGATGCGGCCTCGCTTTTCTCCCGTGTGGAGCACGGCGACTTCGACATGGCCGCGCTGACCTGGGAAGGGCGAGGGGATGAAGATCCGCGCTTGCTGCTCACCGGTCAGGGCGAGTTCGAGTACACGGGCTACCGGGCCGAGCGTTTCTCGGCGCTGGTCGATCTCATCCGCGTGGCGCCGACGCCATCGGCGCGCGCGCCCTGGCTCGCGCAGCTGGCCGAGTTGCTGGCCGCGGACCGGCCGGCCCTCTTTCTCTACCGGCACGATGTGCCCATGCTGGTCGGCAAGCGCGTGCATGGCCTCGCGGCTTTCGGTGATCGCCTCGACTTCCATTCGGTTTGGGTCGACCCGTGAATCTCGCGCTCTTCCTCGTCCTCCAGGCCGCCGCCTGTCCGGCCTCCGCACCGGTCGCCGGCCGGCCCGGACTGCCCGCGGTGGCGAAACTGCCGGCGGCGGCAGCCATGCGCTACAACGGCGAGGGCAAGCAGCTCTACCGGCAGGAACGCTGGAACGAGGCGCGCGAAAAATACCGTGCGGCGCTCGCCGCCGATCCCGATCTGCTCGGGGCTGCGCTCAACGTGGCATGCAGCTACTCGCGTCAGGGCCGTTACGCGGAGGCCGCGGACGAAGCGGCCAAGTTGATTCGTCAAGCCTACGTCCCCTGGAACCGCGAGGTCGAGGAAGCGGCGGACCTCGGCATCCTGCAAGACCAGTCCGTCTACGCCACGATCCAGACCGCGCGGAGGGAGGCGGCGGCGGCGTGGGGCGAACAGGCGCGCCAGGGCATGTTCTTCGTGGCGCGCACGAAACCGCCGGTGAACGTCAGCGGCGAAGGGGTGCTGGTGCTCGGCCTCAACCAGGAGATCTTTGCCTGGATTCCCGAAACTGGGCGATTCTTCCAGATCACCTCCGAGGATGGCCGCGTCCTGGCCTACACCGTCTCGGCCGATGGCCGGCGCATTGCCTACCTCTTGGCGGGCAAGCTGGTGCGTCCCTCAGCGGGACAGGCCGGCGCCCTGCGCGGGCTCGCGCTGCGCGTGCTCGAGCTACCGACGATGTCGCTCGGTCTCCGAGTGCCCATCCCGGGCGACGTCAGACGAGTCCAGCTCGGGTTCGCCGCGCAGCCGGAGCTCAAGGTGACCGACGTGGCGGGGACGAATACCACGTGGCGGCTCCTGCCGAGCGGCCTGGCAGCGAATCCAGTCCTCTCGGCGGCGGCACGCTTGGAGCCGGTGGTGCTCACCGGGTTTGGGGTGGAACCTGCGACCCGCCAGGTCAAGCGCGAGCAGTGCCGTTTTTCACTTTCGATGCACAAGGATGCCGCGGGGCTGTGGCGCGTGCAGGTTGCGCGTCTCGGCGGCAAACCCTTCCCGCTCGACACGAAGTACGGCGCCGGCTTGCGCGGCCTGCCGTTCCCCCGCAACAACGCCCAGCGCGACCACGAAAGCATCGGGCCGGTGCCAGGCATGACAGAGGGGAAGGAATTGCGCTAGAACCACCTTCCCCTGTCGGGCCGCGCGGCCCGCGTGGGCATGATCCATGAGCCAAGACCTCGTCAGCATGACCGGATTCGGGCGCGCCAGCGCGGCGCTCGGGCCGCGTACCGTGAGCGTGGAGATTCGGTCGCTCAACCACCGCGGGCTGGACGTGAAGGTGCGTGCGCACGACTTGCGGCTGGCGCCCGAGATCGAGACCGAGATGCTGCGCATGGTTCGCGCCCGGCTCACGCGCGGCTCGGTCGCCATCAGCGTCAGCGACGAGAGCATGGAAGGAGCCGTGGCTGGATTCGATGTCGCGCGGGCGCGGCAGATGCACGCGGCTCTCGAGGCATTGCGGAAGGAGCTCGGCCACGCGGTGCCCGTGGATCTCGCTACCGTGGGGACGTACCTCGCTGCCGGCCGGTCCGGCCCGACGGCGGAGTTGCCCGCCGCCTGCTGGCCGGAACTGGCACCGGCGCTGACGGCGGCGCTCGATGGTCTCCTCGCGATGCGGGCGCACGAAGGCGCCGCGATGCTTGCCGATCTGCAAGCTCGCCTGGCCAACCTATGCGCCGTGGTCGAGAAAATCGCCGGGCTGGCCACCGCCGTGCCCGGCCGCGCCGCCCGCCGGCTCGAGGAGCGCCTGGCCGCGCTCGCCGCCGCCACGCCCGCCATCGATCCCGCGCGTCTGGCGCACGAGGTGGCGGTCCTGGCCGAGCGCCTCGATGTCAGCGAGGAGGTTGCGCGCCTCCGCGCCCACTTCGGCCACCTGGGCTCGCTCCTCGCGGGCCAGGCGAAGGACTCACCCGGCCGCCGCATCGACTTCCTCGCGCAGGAGATCGGGCGCGAGTTCAACACCCTGGGCGGCAAAATCCAGGACGTGGCCATTTCCGCGCTGGTCATCGACGGCAAGGCCGAGTTGGAGAAGCTGCGCGAGCAAGCCCAGAATATCGAGTAGAACCCCAGAACATGGAGAAGTCCCCGGAAGCAATGTGCGCGCCGGCCCCCCGCGGCCTGCTGCTCGTCATCTCGTCACCCTCGGGCGCCGGCAAGACCACGCTGGCCCGCCGCCTGGCCGCCGAATTCGCTCTCCGTTTCTCGGTGTCCTTCACGACCCGCAGCCCGCGTCCCGGCGAGGTGGAGGGCCAGGACTATTGCTTCGTGAGCAACGCGCGCTTCGACGAGATGATCGCGGCCCAGGAATTCGCCGAATGGGCGGTGGTGCACGGCAACCGCTATGGCACCAGCATCACCACCGTCGAGCAAGCCGTGCGGAATGGCAGCGACTGCCTCTTCGACGTCGACTTTCAGGGTGGGCGGCAGATCCGGCGGCAGTGGCCCGACGACAGCGTGCTGTGCTTCATCCTGCCGCCCTCCATGGACGAGCTGGAAAGACGCCTGCGCCGCCGCGCCACCGATGCGCCCGAGGTCATCGACCGCCGCCTTGCCATGGCGTGCAAGGAGCTCGAGCACTACGGCGAGTACGATTACCTGGTGGTGAACGACAATCTTCCCCGGGCCTATGAAGAGCTGCGCGCCGTCTATGTCGCGGCCCGCACGACACGCAAGCGGCGGGAAGGCGTGGCGCGGGCCCTTCTTGCCGAAGCGGCAGCGCGGAGGCCGCTAGACCCGTAATGGTGACCATCGACGAAATCTGCGCATCGGTTCTCCGGCACACCCCCCACGCCGATCTCGATTTACTTCGCCGCTGCCACGCCTTCGCGGCCGAGAGCCACCAAGGGCAGTTACGCCGCTCGGGCGATCCCTACCTAGTCCATCCCATGGGCGTGGCCAAGATCATCGCCGATCTCAATCTCGACGTTCCCTCGATCTGCGCGGGGATTCTCCACGATTGCGTCGAGGACACCTCGGCCACGTCCGAGGACCTCCGGACCAGGTTCGGTGAAGAGATCCAGAAGATCGTCGACGGGGTGACCAAGCTGGGTCAGATTCCGTGGACGACGCGCGAGGAGCGTCAGGCCGAGAATTTCCGCAAGATGCTCCTCGCCATGGCGCGTGACATCCGAGTGATCCTGGTCAAGCTCGCGGATCGCGTCGACAACATGCGTACCTTGCAGTACGTGTCCCGCGACAAGCAGGAACGCGTCGCGCGCGAAACGCGGGAGATCTACGCGCCCATCGCCAACCGGCTGGGCCTTCAGTGGATGAAGGTGGAGCTCGAGGATCTCGCCTTCCAGTATCTCGAGCCGCAGGAGTGGAACGACCTGCGCGGTCAGATGGAGGGCACGGAAACCCAGCGGGCCGCCTACATCCGCGAGGTGTGCGCGAAGCTGTCCGAGGTGCTCGCGGAAAACGACATCAAGGGAGAGGTCAGCGGGCGGGCCAAGGGCACCTGGTCGATTCACCAGAAAATGAGGCGCACCGGCCGCGACCTCGAACAGGTCTACGACATCATCGCCTTTCGCATTATCGCCGACAGCGTCCGCGACTGCTACGCCACGCTCGGAGCCATTCACTCGAACTGGATGCCCGTGCCGGGCCGATTCAAGGACTACATCGCGCTGCCCAAGCCGAACCTCTACCAGTCGCTGCACACCACGGTGATCGGGCCGGGCTCGGAGCGGATGGAGGTGCAGATCCGCACCCACGAAATGCATCGCACCGCCGAGGAGGGCATTGCCGCGCACTGGCAGTACAAGGAACGGGCAGCGCTCGGGGCCGGTGATCGCAAGGCCTTCGCCTGGCTGCACCAGCTCATGGAATGGCAGCGCGATCTCTCGGATCCGGCCGAGTTCATGCAGACCNNCACTCGAAGATCGGCGATCACTGCTCGGGTGCCCGGGTCAACGGCATGATGGTTCCCCTGCGCTACCGTCTGCGCAACGGTGACATCATCGACATCATCACCTCGCCGACGCAGCGACCGTCGAAGGACTGGCTGAAGTTCGTCACCACCAGCCGCGCGCAGACCAAGATTCGCCACCACATGCGTCGGGAGCAGCGCGAACGCAGCCGCCGGCTCGGCCGCGATCTGCTGACCAAGGCTTTGCGTGACCATCATCGGTCGTTGGCCTCGGCCGAGAAGGACAAGCTGCTCGACAAGGCGGCCGAGGCGCTCCACCTAGGCACCGGCGAGGAGATCCTGGTCCACGTCGGCTATGGCAAGCTGAGCCCAGAGGCGGCGGCGCTGGCCATCTACCCGCAGCTCCAGTCCCCCGATGCCAGCGTCGACAACATGCCGGCCCTCGGCGAGGCGACGCCCGCTCAGCCGCGGCGGGAGCCCAAACGCTGCATTGGTGGCGTACGCGTGCAGGGCGAGGCGGACATCGTGGTTCGCTTCGCCAAGTGCTGCAGCCCGGTTCCCGGCGATCCCATCGTCGCGTTCATCAGCCGGGGCAGGGGGGTCATCGTGCACACGCGCCAGTGTCCGAAGGCGTTCAATCTGGATCCCGCCCGCAGCGTGGAGGTGAGTTGGGACGACGACGCCCGCCTTCTGCGGCCGGTCGCCGTGGAGGTCATCTCCGAGGACAAACCGGGAATTCTCGCCGCGATCTCCAAGTGCTTCCTCGAGCACAGCGTGAACATCGCGCAGGCCAAGTGCAAGGCCACCGAGGACAGCCGCGGGCTCAACACCTTTCAGGTCACCGTCGGCCACGTGGACCAACTCAAGAAAGTCCTGCGCGCCATCCAGGGCCTCGACGGTGTCATCTCCGCCACGCGGCTTTAGTGTTTCCGCTGCCGAATCCGGAATCGTGGCCGGAACTGGTGTCGGATCCGGAACCGGCGTCCGGCGTCCGGCCCCGAATCCGTGGCCGATAAACGGCCTTCTTCATCGCGTAGGCGAAGCCGGGCCATGCCCGCCGACTTCGTCGGCACTAGGGACCACACCCAACGCGCCCTGCCCCTCGCGGCCTCCGGCCGCGCCCCGTCGCGGCTCCGCCNNTCCCATTACATCGCGTAGGCGAAGCCGGGCCATGCCCGGCTCCGCCAGAGCGCGGGAGGGTTTGGGAACCCTGCGAGGGTTCCCATTACATTTGACCTCACAGGCCGCCTCTGCTAGTTCAACCCGACCATGGCATCGAATTCTCGCCAGACCTGGAAGAAGCGTACGCGCCGGCACTCCAATGCCGGACGCAAGCGCAAGAACAAGGAAAGCCGCCACTCGACCCCGTCGGATTCGGAGCTTTTTGCTGGACTTGGCGAACCGGGAAAGCCCGCTCCCAAGAGCGCGACGAAGTAGTTCCTCCGTTGCCGCTTTGCGTTAGCGGCGTGGACGATTCTCGCAACTCGTCGGGACGAATGTTGATCTTGGCAGGGGCTCTGCCCTAAGATCGCCGGACTTCGCTCCCGCAACGGGGTTTCCGTGCGGCCGGAGTGACCTCACCTCCAGGTACCGGATGAAATTCTGCCCAACTTGCAAAACGCAGTACCCCGAGGACGCGAACTTCTGCCCGCAGGAGACTTGTGCGACTTCCGAGGGGCCCCAACGCCTTCAAATGGTCGTCGTCCAGCCACCGGCTCGCTTTCAGCCCATCGAGCGGATCGGGGGGGGACATACGGGCGACGTGTGGCGTGCCCGCGACGAGCAGACCGGCAGCGAGGTGGCCTACAAGGTCGTGGCGCCCGACGTCGTGGCCACGCCGGCCATCCTTGCCCGGGCCGAACGCGAGTTCAAACAGCTCACGCGGGTGGCGAGCCCGAAGATCGCGACCATCATCGAATGCGAGAAGACCGCGACGGCCGGGTTCGGCGTGGCGATGGAGCTCTGCCCGGGCGATTCGCTGGAGCGCATTCTGGCCGCTGGGCCCGTGGCGTTCGAGCAAGCGAAGTCCATCATTGGGCAGGTCGGCCTGGCCCTGCTGGAAGCCCAGAAGGTCGGGCTCGTTCACCGTGACGTCGCGCCCAAGAACATTCTCGTATCCGCCACGGGAGACGTGAAGGTCATCAACTTCCCGCTCGCCAAGCCCATCAACGATCGGGTGGCCGGCGTGGCCGCCTACCTGTCTCCCGAACAGGTGCAAGGCAAGCCGGTCGATCAGCGCTCCAACACCTACAGCCTCGCGGCCATTCTGTACCACATGCTGACGGGCGAGCCGCCCTTCTCTGGCCCGAGCGTGCAGGCGGTGCTCGACATGCAAGTGTCCACGCCGGTGTTGCCGGTCAGCCAGCGGCGGCCCGACCTGAAGTTGCCGGCGGACACGGACAAGCTGCTCCTCAAGGCTCTCGACAAGAGCTCCAGCCGGCGCCACCTGACCCTGCGCTTGTTCTTGAACGAGCTCGATGCGATCAAGGAGCAACCTGCCGGAGCCGTCAAGACCACCGGGGAAGCCGCGCTGGCCAAGACCATGATGTTCGGTGGAAACCAGGCCGATATCGCCCGGATGGTCGCCGAGGCCAGGGCGGCCAAGGCAGCGGCGGCGGCAGGAACGCCCGCGGCCGCGGCGCCGGTGCAGCCGGCCGCGCCAGTGCAGCCAGCCGTGGGGGGAATGGGCCCGACCGTCGCCGTGGGCATGATGGCTCCACCAGCCGCTGCGCCAGTCCAGCCGACGGCCGCGCGACCGATAAGCCCCGCGCACCCCGCGCCCTTCGCGGCGCAGGCACAGACTCCGCCGCCAGTCGCGTCCTATCAGGTCACGCCCGCGCCCTTCGCGCCAACGCCTCCGCCGGCCCACCGGCCGCCCGCGGCTACTCCGGGTTCGGTGCCTCAGCGTCAGCACCCGCCGGTCGCGGTCGCGCCCCCGCCGGCGCAACCCACGCGTCCGGCGCAGCCTGCCCCATCCCAGTCGGTCATCAAACCGCACGAAGCGGGCAAGGCGCCACCGCCCAAGGCGGGGGCCGCCTTTCGCGAGACCCTGTGGTTCAAGCAAGGCGATGTCGAGCAGCTCGTGGCGGACGCCAAGGCCAAAATGCAGGCCGCCGGTAAGGGCACGGGCGAGGCCCCCGTGCTTCCCGAAGATGCGCGTCCTCTCGAGGATCGCTACGCAGACGACGGCTCGGTCACGGTCGAGGATCGCAAGAAGTTCTCGTTGCGCACCGGCGGAACCGCGACGGCGCTCCCGGCCGCCGGCGCCGAGCTTCCGGGCGAGAAGATGGACGAAGACGAGATGGTCGGGGAGATCAGCAGCGGTCGCCGCACCCTGATACTGATTATCGCCGCGGTCGTGATTCTTGCCCTCATCGTCGTCATCGCCATGATGGTGAAGGGGAAGGGCAAGGGCAGCGCCGCCGTGCCCGCCGCGACTCCCGCCGTGGAACTGGCGGCGGCCAAGCCGCCGGCACCCCCAGCAGCGGGAGGTCCCGCGGCCCAGCCGGGGCAGTTGGCGCGCGATGCCGACGTGCCGCCGGGGGGGGCAGGCGTTCCCGGCTCGGCGCCGGCCAAGTCCCTTGCTGTGGGGCTTGGCCCCGCTGGCGGCGCCACCGGCGTGGGTGGCGCGACCAGCGGGACCAAGCCTGCTGCCGGGCTCGCACCGGCCGCCAAGAAGGTGGCCGCGGTGAAGAAGAAGCCGGCGCCCAAGCGTCCGGCCCCCAAGCACAAGCGGTAGTTACGGTTCTTCACCGATCGGGATGGTGAACTGCCGCGGCTTGCCATCGCGCAGGTATTCCACGACGATGGCCGGTGCGACTCGCAGGGACTCGAGGACGTCGAAGGCCTGCTCCGGTTTCTCGATGGACTTGCCGTTTACCTTCTGCACGACGTCGCCCCGGCGCAGATCCACATCTTGGTAGCAAGGGTCGCCGGGATGGACGCTCTTCACTACCCAGCCGGCAAAACGATGGTTGGCGAGCGCCCGGTCACCCTCGACACCTTGCAGCCAGCGGGCGAGTCCGGCGTCGATCAGACGGATCAGGGATGCGCGCTTGAGCACTCCCGGTCTGACGAAGATGTCGCAGGTGGGCGGTGGTGGCGGGGCAGGGGCGGTGACCGGCGCGGGCGACGTTGCCTCGATGGGCGTTGGTCCGGGTCCCACGGGCGCCAGCCCGGCCGTTTCCGGAGCGGTCGCGGCGCAGGCCGAGAAAAGGAGCGCGGTGCAGGCGAGGAGGAGGCGCGAATACTGCATGAGCCAGATTGTCTCACGGCTCCTGCGCGGAAGCGAAAAGGGAGGCAATGGCGCGGCACATGCTTGCGGTGACTTCGTCCTTGGTAGCCGCGCCGTTCACCACCACCACGGCGGGCTGTTCCCGTGCGAGCTCGCGATAGTTCGCGGCGACCTTCGCCAGACAGGAATCGGCGTCATAGCGCTCGATCGGCCGGCCAGCCGCTTCCCGCCTTCGCGCCGCGACCTCGATGGGCAAGTCGAGAAGCACGGTCAGGTCGGGAGCGAGGATTCCGCGCGCCAGGGTCGCAACCCAGGTGCGATCGGCTTCCTCGGCCTGGTAGGCCAGCGAGGAAAGCAGGTAACGGTCGGATACCACGGTCGTGCCGGCGGCGAGGTGCGGCTCGATTTCTCGCTGCAGATGGTCGATGCGGTCGGCAGCGAAGAGCAGGGCCATGGCGCGGCCATCTATTCGCGATCCATCTTCCATGGATAACCGTCCGTGCAGCGCTTCACGCAAGAGTCGGCCGATGGGGCCCGCGCTGGGCTCCCGGGTCGCCACGGTCCGGTGGCCGAGCGAGCCGACGAATGCCACGGCCCGGTCGAGTTGCGTCGTGGTGCCCGAACCGTCGATGCCTTCGAGGACGATGAATCTTCCGCGCACGTCCGGTCTTTTATACCGAAAGAACCCTGGCAGGGTTCTTTCAATCTTCCGCGACTAGGTCCAACCAATCTTGCCTCTTGCCGAGCGGCGGCTGGCCTATACTCGCCGCCAGGAGTTCCCCGTGCGACGACCCATCGCTCCCAGATTCGCCATGGCCCTGCTGCTGTTCGCGGCTGCGTGGGGATGTAAACGTTCCGCGGGGACGAAGAACAGCCAGCCCGCGGGAAGTGTGGCGCCGGTCCCGCGCGAGGTGCTGTGCATGGAGCAACCGGAGGGTTGCATGTACTGTTCGGGCCGCGATGTCTTGCCGGCTCCGTTCCTCGACGCCGATCAATCCCGTCCTACGATCTGCGACCCCAAGGACGGGGACGACTGCGTGGAATTCTGCACCGCCCTGGCGGCGGAATGCGCGTTGCCCTGGTCGTCGAAGCCGCGTTGCGTGTTCAATTCGGAGCTGGCCTTCCAGCGCGCCGTGTTCAACCGCGACACCTCGGACCGGCCCGAGGTGCAGGTGGCGGGCCGCCTGGTCGACGAGAATGGGCGGCGCATCGAGGGCGCTCGGGTCGACGTCTGGGTGTCGCGCGGCACCCAGCAGACGGCGTTGGCGCAGGACCTGTCCGGCAAGGACGGAACCTTCCATCTGCGTCTGCGCGGTGGACCGTGGAACTACTCGCTACGCTTCAGTCGGCCTGGCCTGGCCAGCGAGATCCTCGACCGTTTGCCCGCGGACAAGCTGGCGTCCAGCACGGCGGGAAGTCAGCCCCGTGTCTTTCGCCTGGGGCCGGAGGTCGTCATCAAGGGCCGCATCGTGGACAGTTCGTCATCGGCGGTGCCGGTCACCGATGCCGAGGTTTCGGCACTGCGCACGCTGGAGGACAGCATCGAGAGCAGCAGCGCGCGCAGCGGGGACGACGGCGGCTTCGTTCTGGGGGGACTGGAAACGCGCCGCTACTTCCTGCGCATTACCAAGTTCGGCTGGCGGCCGTTGATCGTGAAGGCAGTGCAGGCCGGCGCGGGCGGCCGCGTTGCCATCAAGGTAACGCGCGCCACGGTTATCCGCGGGGTCGTCCGGGACAAGGACGGCGATCCCGAATCGAACGCTACGGTGGCCGCCGTGCTCTCGGATGTTCCCGGCACGCCGACCACGCCGATCTTCTGGACCACCGACAGCACGGGAGCCTTTGCGCAGGATCGCTTCGCGCCAGGCACGTACTATCTCTGGGCGCGCAAGGGCGACATGCTGGCCTACCCGCCGGAAAAGATCGAGCTCCCCGACGGAGGCGATGTCGATGTGACGCTCTCGCTCCAACAGAAGGGGTCGCGGGTCAAGGGCCACGTCTCGCCGGAGGCCGCTTTTCGCCTCTCACCTGGGACGAGGGCGTTGCTCGTGAGCCGGTCCTCGCCTTTGGCCTTTCCCCGGCCTGCCGTCGCCAATCTGGACGAGGCGAGCGGACGGTTCGAATTCGCGGGCATCCTTCCTGGGCGCTACGAGATCAGCATCCGCGAGGGCGCCAAGACCTTGGCCATCGTGGCGGGGCCGCGCGAGGTCGAAATACCCATCGATGCGGATGTGACCGTGCCGCTCAAGGAAAGCATCGTCGTCCGCCCGCGCATCGCGGAGTAGGAGCGGAAAGTATCAATTCAGGATGCGGAAGCGGTTCAGGCAGTCTTCCAGGATCTGACGGCTTTCGTTCTCGAAGCCTTCGAAGCGAACCGCCATCCCGGACACCGAACGCGTCGCGCCCGCCTGAACGTAGTTCATGAAGTAGTGGTTCTTGACCTCGCCAATGGCTACGATCTCCGCCGTCTCGTCCGGGTTGCAGAACGAGACGCGAACGCGAGAGCCGAGGGGCAGGGGTTCGCGCATTTCGATGAAGATGCCGCCGGCGGATACGTTGCGTGCCACGCCGGGCAATTCGCCGAAGAGCACCGATTCCACGCGCACGGGGAAGACCTTGTCGAAGCGAAGGTGCTGGCGCTTCTCTGGGCTGGCGAACGCTGTCTCGGGACTTGAAGTCATCTTGCTCATGCANNCCAACCACATTGAAAGATAGAGACGCCTTTGTTACCGTGACCACGGGAGGAGAACGCGCCGCATGCTTCCGAATCAACGGACGACGCGAGAAGAAGTGGCGGCGTCGCCTCGCACGGTCGAGGGCTTGGTCATCTCTCCCAATCGCGACTCGTCTCGGCCGCTGCTCGAGTTTCTGCGTGCGGAAGGTATCAACGTCCAGGCCGTGAGCTCGGCCGAGTTGGGCTTCGAGGAAGCGCTGCTTCATCGGCCGGGTGTGGTGCTCATCGACGAGCGGATCTCCGAGGCAGGGGGGGTCGATCTTTGCACGCGATTGAAGGCAAACGCGCGCACCCATTTCTTGCCGGTCATTCTTTTTCTGCACGGCCGGCCGAGCGATCTGTATCGCCTCGACGCCACGGCGGCTGGCGCCGACGCGGTCTTTTTCGTCGGCACCAGCAAGGCGGAACGGCGCGCCCGCTTGTGGGCGCTGCTGCGCTCGCAGGCGATGTTTCGGCGGGTGGACGGCAGGCGGCAGGCACAAAGCAACGCCATTTCCGACAAACGGCGCTGGGTCCGCGGCTTGGTGCACGATCTGCAGAATTCGCTCGGCGCCATTCAGGCCAACTTCGAATACGTCGCCCAGCAATCGGAGATCCCTGACAAGAAGCTGCGGGCCGAGTTCGACGAGTGCGTGCGAGAGACCCGCGCCACCTTCCGCGAAATGGTCCGCAACCTGCGCACGGTCATCGAGTTCGAGCGTTTCGAAGCCGGCGACGTCAGTCTCAAGCAGGAGATGCTGCTGCTCTCCGAGGTTTGCGAGACGGTCCGTTCCGGCCTCGGGCACCTGGCCTGCAGCCTGCGCAAAGCCATCGTCGTCGACAATTCGGCGTATTCGTCGCCGGTCCGCGGGGACGAGAAGTGCCTCAACGAGGCCATCTCGGGCCTCGCGACCTTCGTCCTGCGCCAGGCCGACAACCAGAAGTGTTTTCTCCGCGCCTCCACCGAAGATGGCGTCGCCCGCCTGCGTGTGTACGGGGATCGGCACCAGATCCCCATCGCCGCCCGGAGCGGCATCTTCGATCCATTCGCCGGCCACATGCAGGAGAAGCCCACGCGCGCGGCGCACAGGGTGGGGCTGGCGCTGGCCAAGATCATCGTGGAGGCTCACCACGGTTCGTTGTCGATCGAAGACACCCCCCGCGCGGGAACCGCGTTCGTGGTCGAGTTCTCCACGCACTGGCCGGTCGAGGAGCCGCCTCGGTCCGAATGAAGGCCATGCCTGTCGCCGTCACGCTCGCTCTGGCCATCGGCATGGCGTCGAGCGGGCTCGCCGCGAGCAAGATGGACGAGCTCTCAGCCGCGTTGCTCTCGGATCCGAGCTTCAAGGTGCGCACCCAGGCCGCGCTGCTGATCGGCAAGCTCGGCGACAAGTCCGGTGTCGATCCACTGGTCCGGGCTCTTGGCGACGACAACAAGACGGTGCGGGCCATGGCCGCGCAGTCCCTGGGCAAGCTCGGCGGGGACACGGCGTCCGTCGCGCTCAAGGCGCTGCTCCAGCGCGAAAAGGACGGGTTCGTGCGCGGCCAGACGGAAAAGGCGCTGGCCTCGCTCCGGGNNAGTCCTTGGCCGATCTCCCGAACGTCGTCGTGCTCGAAGGCGCGGAGGAAAAGAACCTCGGCAAGGGAGGCCGGCCAGCCTTCCTGGTGGACGGCAACGTGCTCAAGCTCGATGACAAGGAGTCCGGGTCCGCGCTGGAGACGAGCTGCGAGGTCAAGGTCATGATCGCCCGCTGGCCATCGCGGAGCGTTATCCTGTGGACGAGCGCCGGCGCCGCGGTACAAGGGGGCAAGCGTGATCGGGATCGGCAAAACGCTCGGCACGACTGCCTGGAGGCCTCCGCCGGCCAGCTGGCGGACAGTCTTGTCGGCTACTTCAAGTCGCAGGGGGGCTAGTAACGGATGGAACGAGGCGAAGGAGCATGTCCATGACGAAAAACGATAAAGAGCCGCAGAACAAGCGGCGACTGCGCAACTATCTTCTCGATGTTGGGCTTCAGCTTCGCTACACGGTGTTCATCATCGCGGTGGCGGTGTTCTTGACCGCCGTTCTCGGCTCTCGCATCTACGTCGCCATCCAGGAAACCACGCGCATCGTGACCCTGACGGCCTCGGTCGATCCGAGCACGGAGCGGGAGCTGCAGCAGGAATTCCAGGCCAAGGACCGGGTGGTTCTGTGGGCCGTCGCCGGCTTCGGGATGCTGCTCGTGCTGACCGTGACGGCCGCCGGGATCTGGATGACGCACAAGATCGCCGGACCTTTGCACAACATTGGCTCGGTCTTCGCGCGCATCCGCGACAACAAGATACCCGAGGACCTCCGGCACCTGCGCAAGGGTGACGAGTTGCAGGCATTCCACGCCGGATTCCGCGAGATGTACGACGCCATCCGGGCGCGCGCCTTACGGGACAAGGAGGCGCTCGAAAAGACCATCGCGGCTATCGAGGCCCAGCCCGCGCGCTCCGCGGAGNNAATCGGCGGCCAGGCTTCTAGTTGACATAATATCTGTTATCGGACATTTGCCAGCGGCGATTGGGGGTGTGGGAACGCCGTGGACACAGGGCGGCAACTTCGCTAAGGTCGCACGACCGCGACGCACGCTCATGCTGCCTCAAAGTACAACCGACCGTCTCAAAGCCGAGCTTTGGCGGCGGTACGCCTCACCTGACCACCCCGCGGAGTGGGACGGCCCCCACTACGGGGGCGGCCGGCTCAGCCAGCGATTCTGGGAGTACCTGCGCGCCGTCGAGCTCATGAATCTGGATAGCCGCTCGGTCATTCTCGACATCGGCGGCGGTTCGCCTCTGACGGGGGTTGGGTTCTTCTCGTCGCTGTTGTCCACACAGGCCAGACGGGTCATCGTGATGGATCCCAGCATCAAGGCGGAGGCGTTGCCACCGGACAACGTCGAGTTCGATCGGTCCGCCGCGACCTACGACGGACTCAAGGCACTGCTGGTCGCGCGCCCCGAAGTGACCCATATCGTGACCATCTCCGTATTCGAGCATATCAGGCCATCGATTCGTCAGGGGATGCTGCGGGCGATCAACGAGTTCTTCCAGGGCGACTCGTTCGTGGCGACATTCGAGTATCACGCCCGGACTCGGTACTTCGAACACGCGCTCACGGCCAGGACGACTTCCGACCTCTTCAAGATGTTCACCCATTACTACCTCGACGACCTGTCGGCTTCGCCGGTCTGGTGCGAGAACGCTTTTGATCGCACGCGCGTCTTGCGCCTGTTCGACCCACGCCGATTGTTCTCGGCGAGCGATACCCCGCGCTGGTACCCCCTGGCCGTCAGGTTCTTGCGGCTCCCTGCGCCGGCCGCGGGCTAGAAGCTGTTAGGCGGTTACACCGCTGGCGCCCGGCCTTGCAGGCTGGCGCGCACGTCGGCTTCGTCGGACTTCACCATCATCTCGATGAGCTCCTTGAAGCGTACGCGCGGCTGCCAGCCGAGCTTCGCCTTGGCCTTGCTGGAATCGCCGCACAGGTGGTCGACCTCGGTCGGCCGGTAGTAGCGCGGATCGATCTCCACGAATTTCTTCCAATCGAGGCCCAGGGTTCCGAACGCGACGTCCAAGGCCTCGCGCACGGAGTGCGCCTCGCCCGTCGCGATCACGTAGTCGTCCGGCTTTTCCTGCTGGAGCATGAGCCACATNNGCCCCAGTCGCGCTTGGCGTCCAGGTTGCCGAGGTACAGCTTCTTGTCGAGCCCGTGGCTGATACGCGCGGCGGCCCGGGTGATCTTGCGGGTCACGAACGGAATACCTCGCCTGGGCGACTCGTGGTTGAAGAGGATCCCGCTGCAGATGAACACTCCGTAGGCCTCGCGGTAGTTCTCGCACAGGTGGTGCGCAAAGACCTTGGCGCAAGCATAGGGGCTGCGCGGACGGAACGGCGTGGTTTCCGTCTGCGGCGGCGGCGAACCGCCGAACATCTCGCTCGACGAGGCCTGGTACAGCTTGCACTTGTGCCCGGTTTCCCGCACGGCTTCCAGGAGGCGCAATGTTCCCATCGCCACGGTGTCCGCGGTGTACTCGGGAACATCGAAGCTGACCCGCACGTGGCTCTGCGCGCCCAGGTTGTAGATCTCCTCGGGTGACGTGGTCCGGATGATCTGGTTGAGTGAGCTGGCGTCCTCGAGATCGCCGTAGACCAGACGGAAACGGTAGTCGTTCGCGTGCGGATCCTGGTAGATGCCTTCGATGCGGTCGGTGTTGAAGGTGCTGGACCGGCGGACCACGCCGATGACTTCGTAGCCCTTCTTGAGCAGAAACTCCGCGAGATACGACCCATCTTGCCCGGTGACGCCCGTGACTAGCGCACGTTTCATAGCGATCCCTTTGCGTGTTGTTCCTCGAAGTAATCGATGGTCGCGCGCAGGCCGTCGGCGAACGTGGTCCTGGCGACGAAGCCGAATCGCTCGCGCGCGCGGGTCACGTCCAGCCGGCGGCGCGGCTGCCCGTTGGGCTGGCTCGGATCCCAGCGCAGGCGCCCGCGGAACCCCGTCTGCTCCGCGATGAGCACGGCCAGGTCGCCAATCGAGATCTCGGTGCCCGTGCCCAGGTTGACCGGGTCGCTGGCATCGTACTTGGCGGCGGCCATGACCAGGCCTTCCGCGGCATCGGCGGCGTAGAGGAACTCGCGCGTCGGCGAGCCGTCGCCCCACAGGACGATCTCGTCCCGGCCCGCTTCCCGCGCCTCGACGCACTTGCGGACGAGCGCCGGGATGACGTGCGACGACCCGGGATCGAAGTTGTCGCGCGGGCCGTAGAGATTGACCGGAAAGAGTACCACGCTGTTCATGCCATACTGCTCGCGATAACCCTGCGACAGCACCAGCATCATCTTCTTGGCGATGCCATAGGGCGCGTTGGTCTCCTCCGGGTAGCCNNCCACAGGTCGTCTTCCTTGAACGGCAGAGGCGCGAACTTCGGATACGCGCAGATGGTGCCGACCGCCACCAGCTTGCCAATCCTGGCCAGCCTGCACTCCTCGAAGATATTGAGCCCCATCATCGCGTTCGCGAACATGAATCGCCCAGGGTTTGCGCGATTGGCGCCGATCCCGCCGACCTCCGCTGCCAGGTGGAAGACGAGATCCGGCTTGACGTCCGCCATGAGCCGTCGGCACGACACGCGGTCGACCAAATCGTAGTCGCCGATGAGCGGCACGAAGATCTCCTGCGCCCCCCGCCGCTTCAGCTCTGCGATGACATAACTACCCAGGAAACCGGCGCCACCGGTGACCATGATTCGGCTTTTCGAGAAATCGACCTCGCTCACAGGGCTTTCATACTCCGAAAATCGAGCCGCCCGCCACTTGGCAGATCACTCCGACTGCTTCGCCAGGGCCCCGCGCAGGCTCTTGCGCCCTGCCCCGACCTCGGCCGCCAGGGTGGTGAGCTCGGCCAGGGTGCGCTGCGCGTCCTTGGGGTCCGTCGAGCAACCGCCCGGCTTGACCGTGCCGCCAAAGGTCGTGACCACGAAGACGCGAATCACCTCGGCGCGCTCGGCCGGGAACGCCGCCCCGTAGATGTCGACGAGATCGGCGATGTCCTTGGGCGCCTGGCCGCGCAGGACCGCGCTCGCCCACGCGCCCAGGAGCTTGGCCTGGAAATTCCTGAAGGTGCCGAGGATGGCGGCCGGGCTGACCCCCGGTGGCATGCGTTTCTTGGCGTAGGGGGCGTAGAAGCCCTCGGGCGCCACGCGGGCGCCCACGGTGCGCGACTGGGCCATGCGGTAGAAGATGGTCGCGGCCACGCCGGGGGAATCGAGCAGTTCCTGGGCTCCCCGCACTGTCTTGTGCGACTCGTCGGTGACGTAGCGATTGTCGCGGACGTCGCCGAAGAGAGCGCGCTGCTCGGCCGTTCCTTCCTCGACCTGGATCACGCCGGCGGGCCCGGCGGTGAAGCGCCATTCCCGGGCCACCACCTCCATGGCCATGCGGTAGCCGTCGACGAGCGGCTTGGGCAACGGCGCCGGCGCCTTGTCGAGCAGCCCCCCGCTCGCCACCAGATGCGCGGCATACGCCGCGAAACGCGCCGTCAGTGTCTGAATCAGCGCCTTGTCGCGCGACGGATTCGCGGGGATCCCCAGCCACGGCACATCCGGCCACTCCGTCACGCCGCCGAGGCCGCCCTTGACGGAAAGACCCCGCGCATAGGGCAGCTGGTCTGTCCCCACCACCAGGCAGACCGGCAAGCTGCCGTTCTTGCGCGCTGGCTCCGGGAATGGCCGGCCGTCCACCGTGGCGTCGCGCAGGAACTGCCCGGCCAGGTACACGGTGCGCAACATCTCGGACGCGAACCCCGTTTCGAGCAGCCTCGGTATGGGCTGCACCGCCTCGATCTTGAGGTCCGCGCGGCGCACCCGCGCAGTCCCCTGCCCTGTTGCACCCTCATCGGGAACGAAGAGGAGATAGGAATCGGGCGGCGCGATCGGCTGGTTCGCGCGCGACTTGCAGTCCGCCAGCGGGAGAGCGGCCGCGAGCACCACGAAGCAAAACCCTAGGGAGCGTAGCCTCGACATGTGGCGACACTCTATCATCGCCGAGTTGGCTCTGGGCAGGTGTCCCGAGAATGGATCGACTACCTCAACTTAGCGGTGAGATCTGTCGAGAATCCTAGGAGAATCCCGAGCATGAACCGGCCGCGCACCACCACCTTGCCGAGAACGCATGGGGTGGTCCTTGGCCACCAGCTCGGGGCGTGGCTGGGCGGCGCCCTGCTGCTCGCCCTTCCGCTCGCCGCGCGGGCCGATGCCGTGGTGTTGCCCGATCCGACGGCCGCCGCCGAGCAGGCCGAACTGTCGGGCGCGGTTTCGTTGCTCGTGCGCTCCTATCTCAAGCCAGGCACGCGGCCCATCGTGCCCCGCCGTGAGCTTGGGCTGGCCATCGAGGCCGTGACCGGGCGTTCCCCGGGCAAGAATCTGACCGTGTCGCCCGACCTCGCCCCCAAGCTGATGGAACGGCTGGCGGCTGACGGCCTGGTGCTGTGGAGTCTCGAGATCGGCAAGAAGGGAACCACCGTGTCGGGCACCTGCCTCGGCCGCGGCGGCAAGCGCCTGCTGCGCATCTACGCCACGGCCGCGACCGGCGACGTGGCCGCGCTCGCGGGGCAGCTCGCCAAGAAGCTCGCGCCGGTCATCGGCGCGACCGTGGGCGAGATGCCCGACATCGGCCTCGGCGACTTGCGGCCTTTCGTCGCGGCGGAATCCGCGCTCGTGTCGGGCGACGCCGTGGCCGCGTCGCGCGCCACGGATCTCGCGCTGCCGAAGGCCGTGGAGCGCCTGCCGGCCGCCAGGGACGTGCTGCGTGCCATCGCCGAGGACGCCAGCTTGCCCGCCCTGCCCCGCACGCAGGCGAGGTTGCTGCGCGGGGAGTGGAACATGGCCGCGCAACTGGCCGACGCAGGCCTGGCGAAAGAGCCGAAGAACGTGCCCTTGCGCGCGGCCCGGGTGCGCGCGTTGGCCGCGCTCAAGGACTTCCAGACGGCCGAGCAGGAGCTGGCCCTGCTCAAGGGGGCGCGCAACCTGACGGCTCTCGCTCTGGCCCAGGTGTCGCTCGCCATCGAGCGCGGGGACCCGCAGGCGAAGAAGGATGAGGCGCTGGCACCTCTCGTGGGCCGGCCGGCCGGGGAATGGCGGCAGGTCCTGCCCAGCATCGCGGCAACGCCGCCGGGAACCTTTGGGCCACGCGTCGAGGCCGCGGCGCTCGCGGCCGCGCAGAAGCTGTCGGCACAGGAACCCGGGCTGGTCTCCACGCTCGCGGCCCGAGCCCTGGCGGGCGGCGCGGCGGCGCGCGAAACCGCCGGAATGATCCGGGTCGAGGAACTGAGCGCGGAGCAGATCAAGGCGTTGAGCGTGCGCCTGAGCGCGGAGGCGGATAGCTCGGCGGCGGGCTTGAGCCAGCAGATCAAGGCCCGGCAGGACGAGGCCAAGGAGCTCGAGGTGGATACCGGCCCGCAACGGCCGACGGGACCGCCGAGCGCTCTCGCCAAGAACCTCCTGCCGGTTCTCCAGGAGTTCGGCGCCCTCTACGAGCCGAGCCTTTCCTCGATCCAGATCGCCCCCATGCCCGGCAGCGGCCAGCCCTTCTATTGGCCTTTCCTCGTGCGCAAGCAAAACCTGGCGGAAGGTTTGCTCGAAGCGCTCATGCGCCCGCCCTGGGAACTGCGCGCGACGAACGCGAAACTAGACACCGAGGTCCTGCCCCCCGGGCGCTTCACCGACGAAGGCATCTCCAGCATGGCCCATGACATGGGCGCCAGCGCCCTTCTCCTCTATCGCATCCGGCCTTCCGGCGTCGCGCCCTGGGTGACCGTCGAGCTCGTTCTGCACGACAGCGCCAACCAGCGCACCGACCGGCTCGAAGCCTCGCTGGTCGGGCGGTCAACCGGCCTGGTCATGCTCAATCCGCTCATGGTCGTGTTGGCCGTGATGGCGTTCCTCGCGGCCCTCGGCTGGACCATCGTGATCTCCCTGCGCGGCACCATTCAGGTGCGCGTGCAGTGGGATTCGGACGCCAAGGAAGAGATGTTCTCGATTCTCATCTCCAAGACCCAGAAGACCCCGACGATCGAGAACCTCGGCGCCTACCGCAAGAAAATGGAATGGATCGGCAGGCGCAAGCGCCACTTCGAGGCGTGGAACATCGAGCAGAACACGACTTTCCGCGGGATCCCGCGCGGCAAATGGTACGTGCATCTCTATGGCATCTTTACCCGCGGCCGTCAGACGATGGTCCTGCACGAGCCACCGCAAGAGGCCATCGTGCTGCCGCGCAAGGCCGTGTTCGTGAGCCACGTACTGGAAGCCGCCGAGGCCGAGTTCAAGATCAAGGTCATGGACGACCAGGGCCCGGTGGAGGGGGCGCGCGTGTGGCTCGACGAGGAGCACGGCAAGCCCGTCACCACCGCCAAGGATGGGTGCATCTCATTCAAGGTGCCCAAGGGTTACCACGTGATCCACGTGCTGACGCGCGGGATGAGCGTCGAGCGGCCCTACCACGTGGTCAAGGCCAAGCTGCACGAGTTCACCATCAACCTCGTGTGGGAACGGCGGCAGGAATACGTCTCCCGCGCCCTCGAACGGCAGGTCGACGACGCCGAGCAATACATGGCGCACAGCCCGCGCAAGACCGGCGCTTTCGCGCTCAATGGCGCGCCGTCATCGTCGCGCGCGGTGATGCCGGCCCAGGGGCAGGTGGCAGCAGCGCCGCCCGAAGACGCGGACATCGTCGATCTCACTCCGGCGACCGGGCGCCGCGCCCCTGCCCCGGCGCCCGCCCCTGCCCCACCCGGCCGCCCACCGACCACCGTACGGGGCACCGTGAGCTTGAAGCCGCTGACGCAGCAGCCAGCCCACAAGACCGGGCAGGTCCCCGCGCCGACTCCGCAAGCGGCGGTCCCGGTCGAGGAAGTGCCCTTCGATCTCGACATGGCGGGCGCGGTGCTCGGTAACCCGGTCGCCGCCGCCTCACCCCCCGCGCCTACCCGGTCGCAAGCTCCCCCACGCAAGCCGGGGAGATGAATCCGCGCCGGTCCGTCGGGCCACCAGAGGAGAACCTCACCTAACTTTTTGGGCTTTCCCTGCCACTACACAGACAGGAGTCATCATGACAAAGACCGACCAGCTTTTCGTTGTGGTTACGAGCGCGCTCGTTCTCGCCTGCGGTGGTACCGGGGTGGGGAGCGGTGGAGGCAGCGGCGGGACGTTGATCGGAGGCGGCGGAGGGGCGGCAGGCGCGGTGACCGGAAACGGCGGGAGCGGCCAGACGGGCGCCGGCGGCGGCATTGGCGGCGACTCAGGAGGAACCTGGGTCGTCACCGGGGATGGCGGGAACGCCAAGCCGCCGGGGAAGGGCGCCGGCGGCGGCACCGCGGGCGGCGCGGGCAGCGGCGTTGGTGGCGCCTCTTCCGCGACCTGCGCCCCAGGCGTGGTCGGAGCCATCGTGACGGGTTGCGGCTACCCGTACACCAGCGATGTCGCCCTGACCAGCGTGGCTTTCAACGAGAGCGAGGTCCTGCGCGCGATCCGTCCTTCGATCGACGCGGCGGGAGGCATCGTCAGTCTTCTCTACAACGATGAGCACGCCCTGACCATGGGCGTGCGCCAGGTCGTGGTGAAGACCGCGGCGGGCAGCACCAGCACCGACTACTCGGTGTCCCCCCTGACGTCCAACCCGGGCAGCGTGCTCAATCCGCTGACCGGAACCAACGCTCTTGTGGGCGACAACAGCGGCCTCGATCCTTCATTGCGGCCCTTGTGGCCGGTGCTGTACGTGACCGACGTGACCAAGAATCCGGACAGTCGCGCCGGTGACTGGCAAATGGGCGGCCGGCCGATCAATCCGAATGCCGTGTATGGCACCTGGAAGTCCGCGGTGCGCACCGTCGACGAGACCACCTCGCCGGCGACGGTGTCCGTCACGCCGGACGCCGATCCGGCGAAGAACGACTGGAACCTCGGCATCACCGACCCGGTCCCGTCGGGGATCAAGGACGAGGGGTGGAGCGCCGAGGTCAAGTGGGCCGTGACCTTCCAGCCGGGGCACTCGTATCGCCTGCAGGTCATCGTGCACGACGGCGATCAGAACAAGGCCGGTGGCGACTGCGGCGAAGCCTGCATCGTCTTCTGCGCGGGCGGAAGCACCACGCCTCCCCCGGGGTGCCCGGATAGCACCCGCGCATGCGGCGAGGGCATGGCCGAGGGCGGCGGCTATGCCGCCTGTGACGAGGGGGAGAGCTGCTTGAACGGCTGCTGCACCACCCTCACCTGTCCGACCGACGCGTACCCGTGCGGGCAGATCGGCGCCGAGGGCGAGCTCATCGGCTGCGTCTCGGGCACCACCTGCGTGAGCGGCTGCTGCATTTCCTCCATACCAATTCCGTGAAGCGCGCGAGAATCGCCTGGCCCGGCTAGTGACGCCCGTTCTTGTGACGGGCGGAACTAGGGGCCGGGCAAGCACCGCGCGGGGAAGCCGGCGCACCTGCCCGAGCAACAGTCCGCGATGGTGGTGCAAGGCGCGCCGTCCGGGGCGCAGACAGCGCGGCAGGCGAGCTTGCCGGCGGTGCTGGGCGAGCAGATCCCGGAGCAGCAATCCGCGGCCAGGGAACAAGGGCGGCCTTCGGCCCGGCAAGCACCAGCAATGGAGCAGTGGGAATTGGCGTCGCAGCTGGCGGCGCTGTCGCAGCAGTCGGTGGGTTTCTTGCACGCCGCGCCCGTGGCCTTGCAGCCAGGCACGTCGGCGCAGCGAAGCACGCCCTCTGGCACCGTCCGACAGGTGCCCGAGCAGCAGTCATCGTTCGACTGGCAACGCTCGTTCGTGAGAAAGCACCCACCGGCACTCGTGCAGCGCCCGTCCGCGCCACAAATGCCCGAACAACAGTCCTTGGGCGCGGCACAGCGCTCGAAGATGATCTTGCACCCGGGCAGGGCCTTGCAGTTGGCCGCGCCGTTGGGGGCCACCTGGCACAGCCCCGCGCAGCAGTCCGTCGCGCTGCTACAGGTTTCCCCGGCGACCCGGCATCCGGGAAGGAGCATACAGCCGCTTGCGCCCTCGACGACCTCGCCGCATTGGCCACCGCAGCAGTCGCCCGCGGCCGCGCAGGTCTCGCCGGCCACGTGGCACCCGGGCGGTGGTGGCGCGCACTTTTCCGCCGTGCACTGTCCCGAGCAGCAATCGCTGGCGGCCGCGCAGGCCGCGTTCGCTTGGGCGCAGATGGTGCCGCCGCAGGTTCCCGCGCTGGTGCAACCCAGGTCACAGCATGCCCCGGCTCGGCCACACAAGAGTCCATCGCTGGAGCACCCGGCGGCGGAGGCGCAGACCAGTTGCCCTCTGCTGTCCTGCTGGCAAAGGTAAGAACAGCAGTCTTCGGGGCGCTGGCAGGCCACGCCTTCTCCGGCGCAGAGGGCATGGCTGCACGTTCCGTCGGCGCAGGTGCCGGAGCAACAATCGCCGTCCGTCGCGCAGGTCACCCCGTCGCCAAAGCATTGCACGAGCCGGGGCGTGGTCGCCAGTTCGACGTCGCGCACGCACCCGAGCGCGACGAGCGGCGCGACGAGAAAGATCGCGCGAACGGGGAAACAGTCTGCCATCGGCTCAACGGGGGCGGGATGTCCTCGAAAGGATGCGCCGCGCGCGCGCCGCTACGATGCCTTGCGGGTAGCGAGCCAGGTACCGATCGGCGGTTGGCCGCGCGTCCGCGCCCGTGGCGTCAAGGAGATCCAGGAGCGCGGCCATGGCCTCCTCGCCCAGCGCGCCGTTCGGATAGGCGGCGTAGGCGCGCTCCAGGCTCTGGCGCGCGTCCTCGGGCCGCCCCAGTCGCCGTTCGATCTGGGCCGCGGCGTAGAGCGCGTTCTGGCGCATGGCCCGCGTGGCGCCGGCGCGACTCAGAGACTTGTAGGCCGTGACCGCGGCATCGAGGCGCCCCGCTTGCCGCAGAGCCTCGGCGCGCAGGTAGCCGAGCTCGTCGAGACAGCGCGAGGTCGGCGGGCACTCCGCGCCCCGACCCAGGGCTCCGTCCACGACCTCGATAGCGCGCGTCGGATTGCCGGCGCGCATGGCCTTGCGGGCCCTCGCCCCTTCTTCGCCACAGTTCGCCTTTGAACAGAGGCGCGGCTCGGCGGGCGGTGGCGGCGCGATGGCTGGCGTGGGGGCTGACCCGACGGGCACTTCCGGCTCGAACATGAAGGTGTCGCCGGCCTTGACCGCGAAGGGGGCGGCCACACCCGGGCGGAAGGCGGCGACCTCGCCCTCCTCGACGTGAACGTAGGATCCATGGGTGGCATAGCCGACGACGAAACGCGTGCCCCTGACCTCGACCCGGCCATGCGCGGTGGTCACGGCAAACGTCTCGTCCGCTTCCCGGTGAGCGACCTGCACGAGGACGCGACCGCTCTCGAGACGGAGACGCGGGTTTCGCGTGGTGCCATCGAAGGCAAGCCGCCCAGGCCCCACCAGCCGCACATCCGCGGCCCGGCCCACCAGGAAGGCGGCCTCGCCCTCGGCGGCGATCTCTAGCAAGCCGCCCGGGCCCATGGCCGCGCCCTTGGTCATGGCCACCCCCGAAAGCGTCACGCGTCCCCACAGGGTCTGGATGCGCGCGAAGGGTTGCGGAGTCGCCGAGCGCAGGGAAAGCATGCCCACGCCGGCGGCGAGGACCAGCCCGGCCGCCAGGGCGAACCAGAGCGTCCGGCGAGATCGTGGCGCCGCCGTGCCGTGCAACTGGCGCAGAACCTCGTTTTCCATACGCCGCAAGCTGACGGCGGAGATCTCGTCGGAGGAGAGACTGCGCAACCGTGGCAGGGCTCCCGTCCAGACCGCGAAGGCCTGCTTGCAGTGAGGACAGATCGCCAGGTGCGCGTCCATCTTGGCCCGCAACTCGGCGTCGACCCGCCCGTCGACCTTCTCGAACAGAAGCGCTTGTGTTTCCTTGCACGCATTCATGTCGCGGTCTCCCCTTGCAAGTAGCGGACGAGGTAGGGATCCTGCCTTGCCCGCCGTTCGATTTCCGCGCGCGCGTCGTGGACCCGTACCTTGACGGCCCCGACCCTGGCGTCGAGCATGGCCGCCACTTCGTCCAGACTGTGGCCTTGCAGGACGTGGAGCACGAAGGCCGAGCGCCGTTTCTCGGAAAGCGAAGCCAGGATGGCGTCGAAGCGCGCCAGCGCGCGGCGCGCGTCGGAGGCGCCTTCCGGCGAGCCGTCCACCGCCCCATCCCGTGTCTCGTCGAGCGGCAAGGCGCGCTGGCGGGCGTGGCGGGACTGGCGCAGGGTGATTCGGGTGGCGATGCGCCCCAGCCAGGTGAAGAACGAGGAATCGCCGCGGAAGCCGGCAAGCGCGCGGAAGGCCTGCACGAAGATGGTCTGCACCAGGTCTTCCACGTCGGTGCCTGGACCCGCGAGCCGATGCACCATGCGGTGCAGACGCCGAACGTGCAGGCGGAAGAGTTGTCGGTAGCCTTCCGCATCCCCCGCCTGAGCGCGGCGCACGTAGTCGGCGACATGATCGTCTTCGCCGCCGGCTCCGAGGCTGTCGAGCTCGGGTTCCACACTAGATAGTGTGGACCGGCGAGCCACAAAGGTTAGGTCGGCAGAGAGGAAACCCGGGAGACACTGCATCAGCGGACCCCGTACGCGAGCCCCAGTTCCACCATCACCAGCGCCCGAGCCGCGGGCCAGACCACCTGGCCGTCAACCCGGTACCGCGTGTCGGCCAGAACCGCCAGCAGCGACACCCCCGCTTCGGCGCGAAGACCTGGCGCGACGCCGATGGCGAATCCCAGGGTTCCACCGGCCCGCGGCGATAGCGTCGTGTCGGAAGTGGAAACAATGCCGGTCGCCTTGGCCGTGATCCTCCGAATCGCCGCATGCGCCACTGCGTCCAGCCAGCTTTCCCACAGGCCCTTGTGCCAGGCCCACCCGAGCGAGAGCCACAAGGGGATCTCCCAGGAAGAGACGTCGATTCCTTGGGACGTGGTCGACTGCGGCGGCTCCAGATACGTGCCCAGTCCCAGACGCCAGCGGTTGCCCAGGCGCAGACCGGCACCCAGGCGCAAGGCTTCCCGCGCGAGTCCGTCGGAGGGCTGCATCCAGGCCAGGCCGGCATCAAGCACGAAGCGATCGCGCGGGACGGGTACGGGCGGCGGGGGCCACTCGCTCACGACCCCGACGGCTGGCGGGGGCATCGCGACCGACGTCCGCCTTTGCAAGAGAGCCTGCACCTTGAGGGCCGCGGCGCGGTAGAGATCCTCGGTGCGCAGGGCGCCGGGCAAGCGCGCGACGATGGTCTCCTCTCCGTCGACCAGAACCACCTCCGCGTCTTCCCCCAGCCCGCGGCTCCGGCGCAGCGTGATGTTGACACTGCCGCTTTGGTCTGGCGGTAGGTTGCCGTCTAGCGCAGCGCTGGGGGCGGGCTCGACCGTGACCTCCCTTCCGTCCAGGTAGCTACGAAGCGCGTCGCCCAGTCGCTCGCCAGAGAGCGGCGGTTCGGCCGATGCCCGCAACGCAGCCGCATGGGCCACGTTGGCCAGCGCAAGGAGGATTCCGACGCAACCGAGGCGAACGAGCATCGCGTTTCCGATGGTACACCCGCGCGGTTGCAGCCCCATGCCCGAAGCGTTCATGTTTCCGATCAGCTGGGGGCTTCTTGCGCTCGCCATGGGCTCGGAAGCCGATCTGCCTCTTGGATAGGGCGGGCATCAGGTTCTCGATGACCATGAACAGCGACCTGATGTTGCCGTGATGACCCAGGAGCGTCTTGTCGTGGGCGGCGAGCTTGCGCTCCAGCTCCTCCACCTTGGCGGCGAGCTGGCGGTTCGAGGCCAGGATCTGCCGGAGTCGCACGAAGGCCCTGACCACCTCGACGCTCATCTCGACGGCCTTGGGCGAGCTCAGGACGGATGCGGCCATGACGGCGCCGTGCTCTGTGAAGGCGGTGGGAGGCTTCCGACTTCCTCCCCAATCAGATCTTGAAGTCGCAAATTGCGACTTCAAGATCTCGAACACCCTCTGGAAGCGCCTTCGCAAGGCCCTGAAGAAGTGCTATCTGCTGCCCTTGACTTGGTACCAGCCCCCGCGCCATACATTCGCTTCCCACGTTTGGCCCCGTAGCTCAGGTGGATAGAGCGGCGGTTTCCTAAACCGTAGGTCGCCTGTTCGAATCAGGCCGGGGTCACGAGATGATCGCAGTCGTTCAGCGGGTGTCGCGCGCCGAGGTTCGCGTCGACGGCGAGGTTGTCGGCAAGGTCGGGCTGGGGCTGGCGGTTCTCGTGGGCGTCGAGCGCGGCGACGGCGAAGCCGACGCGGACGTGCTCGCGCGCAAGCTGTGCGCCCTGCGCATCTTCCCAGGCCGAACGCCCATGGACCTGTCCATCAAGGACGTCGCGGGCGCCTGTCTGGTCGTCAGCCAGTTCACCCTCGCCGGCTCGACCCGCAAGGGCAATCGTCCCAGCTTCGATCGCGCGGAGGATCCCGCCCTGGCCCAGAGGCTCTACGAAGGCGTGGCCGAGCGCATCCGCAACGAGGGCATCGAGGTTGCCACCGGCCGCTTCGCTGCTCACATGGAGGTCGAGCTGGTCAACGACGGCCCGGTGACGTTCGTCCTGCGGGCGCGCGACGGCGCGCTGGCCGGGGAGTAGCGCGATTGCCTCGTCTCGCCTTCGGTCCCAAGGGTTCGGTCGAAGTGCGCGACCCATGACCCGCGCAACCCGTTGCTCATCCCCGCCAGATAGCGGACAGCTCGGTCGAGCTTTCACCACTGTCGTCGGCATGCACCACTCGGGTAGGCGTCAGAACCAGCGACCGAGCCCCAGCCGAAACTGCGGCGCGACGAACCCGCGAACCTTCGCGGTGTACTTGCAGTCAGGGTACGGCGAACAGTCGTCTCCCCCCATCACGTTATCGTCGAGCTTTCCGCCAGCCAGCCCGATGGTGACCCCACCCGAGAGGAAGAAGACGAAATGGCTAGCGGCTCTCACCTCCAACCCGGCCAGGTCGAGATTGAGCCAAAACGAGGGATCAGGAGCGGCGGTGGAACCTGATGCGTAGGAGACGCCCACACCGGAGCTGAACCGGATGGTCGACTGCACACCGCCGATGGCGATCTTCTGCATCAGCGAATACTGGGCCCCCGTGATTCCAAGCCCGACACCAACCTCCGTGCTCAGGAACGGCAGAGGCGAAAACGCATAGGTAGGCCCCAGGAATCCGACCGCCGAACCTATTCCCAGGTTGAACGCAACCACGCTGCGGTTTCTCCCCCACCCGGCGGCGGCCGAGGTAGGCGTCGTGGCCTTCGGCGGTGGCGACGAGACGGGCGCGTCCGCCGGCGTTTCGAATTCGTCCGGGAGTGCGCCGAGAGCGCCTGTCGTGTCCGCATGGCTGGTGGCCGAGATGATGACTGTGCTTGCGAGAAGGGCCATCGTCCGCGAAAGGCGTATGCGGACGGGCAAATGCAAGCCGGGCGCGAAGGCCAAGTCGGCCGCTCCGTCGCGCCGACTGGCGGGATTCTTCGACGGCGCTAATCTGGTGTTCATGCCGAGAGGTTCCATACCATGCGCGCCATGATCCTCGAAAGACAGGGAGAACCGCTCAGGCTGGCGGAAATACCTAGTCCTCAGCCCGGCCCGACGCAGGTACGGCTTCGCGTGGAGGCATGCGGTCTTTGCCGAACCGACCTGCACGTGGTGGACGGAGACCTGAAAGAACCCAAGCTTCCCCTCGTACCTGGGCACCAGATCGTTGGCGTCGTCGAAGGCCTGGGCGCGGCTGTCGAATGCTTCCGCCTCGGTCAGCGGGTTGGCGTCCCCTGGTTGGGCGCAACTTGCGGCGAATGCCGATTCTGCCGGGGCGAACAAGAGAATCTTTGCGATCACGCGCGCTACACCGGCTACCAGCTCGATGGCGGGTTCGCCGAGTACTGCGTCGCCGATGCGCGATTCTGCTTCCGCATGCCCGAAGACGAGGAAGCCACCGTGGTGGCGCCGTGGTTGTGCGCCGGTCTCATTGGTTATCGAGCGCTGCGCATGGCGGGCGCGGCCCAGCACCTCGGCTTCTACGGGTTCGGGGCCGCGGCCCATCTGCTAATTCAGATCGCGCGCCATCAGGGACGCAGCGTCTATGCATTCACGCGTGCCACAGACCATGTCAGCCAAGAGTTCGCTCGCCGACTGGGGGCAGTCTGGGCCGGGGCCTCGGAGGCGTTGCCTCCCGTCGAGCTCGACGCCGCCGTGATCTTCGCACCCGTCGGGGATCTGGTTCCGCGCGTGCTCAAGGCGGTCCGCAAAGGCGGCACCGTGGTCTGCGCCGGAATCCACATGAGCGACATCCCGAGCTTTCCTTACTCGATCCTCTGGGGCGAGCGGGTCTTGCGCTCGGTCGCCAACCTGACTCGCAAGGATGGCGAGGAATTTCTGCGTATGGCCTGCGCGATCTCGATCCGCGCGGAAACCACGATCTACCCTCTCGAACGCGCCAACCAGGCCCTCCAGGACCTGCGGACCGGCGCGCTGCAAGGGGCCGCGGTGTTGAAGATTGGCTAGTGTCCACGGCTGATGACTCAAACCATGTCGAAGGTGATTCCCTTTGTCCTTCTGTTGCTGCTTGCCGGCGCGGGCTGCGCGGGGAAGCAGATCCCGCCAGTTGCCAGTCCGGCCGTCGCGGCACCGCCGTCCGCCACCGTGGACGATCAAGCGCTGGTCCAGGGGAACTGGTCCGTGGCCAAAGCCGAGCTGGATGGCCGGCCATTCGACCAACTCGCGGGCGCCACCTTTGCCATCACCGGCAATACGATGGTTACCAAGACCGGCGAGAAATCCGAGGTGACCAAGCTCGCCCTTCGCCCCAACACCAGCCCCAAGGAGTTCGACCTCATGGATCCCGAGTCCGGGGCCGTCGTGGTCAAGGGCACCTACACCGTCGAGGGCGACACCTTCACGATGACCTGGTCCGACAGTGGTGGACGTCTGATGCTTGCCTTGAAGCGCTGATCGGATCCTCGGACGGCGGGCCGCGGATCAGCCGCCGTCCACGCCGCCCGCGCCGGTCACCCCGCCGATCCCTTGCGAGCCGCCGACCGACCCCGAGGCGCCGCCGGCGGAATAGAACATACAAATCCCGAGCCGTCCGTAGCAGTTGCCCGGCGTCGTGGAACCGGCCCCGAGACATGCCCCACAATCGCAATCGCCATCGGCCGAACAACTCTTCGACGTGCAATAGGCGCCGAACGAGCTATCGACCTTGCAGACTTGGTTGGTGGGACACGAGTAGCCACTGCACGAGGGCTGGAAATTCAAACTGCTACTAAAACGCGCCGCCTGTGATGAAGCGCGCAGGTTTGCCTAGCAGCCGTCGTCGCAGGAGCCGCCGCACCCGTCATCGGTGCCACAGTCGAACGGCCAGCACGAGGGCGTACAGTCGTCACAGCCGTCGTTGCAGGAGCCTTCGCAGCCGTCATCGGTGCCACAGTCGGACGGCCCGCAGGAGGGCACACAGTCACAGTCGTCGTTGCAGGTACCGCCGCACCCATCTTCACTGCCGCAGGCCAGGCCCGTGCAGAAAGGCATGCATGGGCCCACTACGACGCCTCCTTGGCCGGGCTGGACAGGTTCGGCCCCGCCGCCAGGGTCGGAACCCGCGCCGTCAGGCATCGCTGGGCTGCCAGCGCCCGCCGGGTTGCTGCCGACGCTGCCGCCGGCCACGTGGCTGAAGCTGCCGGGGTCGGAGCCGCCCGTGGTGTTCCCGTCGTCCAAGCAGGCGGCCGCCAGCAGCAGTGGCAGCCCGAGCAAGGTAATCGTGCGCAGAGAGTGGTTCATGGTTGGCCTCGGGCTCCCCACATGCATCGCGCAGGCCGAAAGCCTGTGAAGTTATGTAAAGCAGCAACTGACTTCTGGAGGCCAGCCGGCCACGAGCACAGGCAAAATCTTTACAATCCGCCTATGCCCGTGCCCAAGAATTCACAGCGTGAGGTACGGGCTCACCTGGCTGTCCGTGACCGTCGCGGTGAGTGGTTGCGTTCTCGCGTCGAGGATGCTAGCCACACCGGCGCCATGGAAGCTGTCAAACACATGGGCGAACAGTCGGTTGGGCGGCTGCTCGTCCGCTATTCGCTGCCGGCCATCGCCGGCTATCTGGCCAACGCCCTCTACATGTTCGTCGATCGAATCCTGGTGGGCCGCGGCGTCGGNNCTGGCGCTCGCGCTACTGGTGGGGACCGGCACGGGGAATCGCATCTCGGTCCTCCTCGGCCAGCGCGATGCCAAGGGCGCGGAGCGCGTGCTCGGCCAAGGCCTGCGGCTGGCTGTCATCAACGGCATCGGGCTCGCCCTGCTCTTCTGGGCGTTCACCAAGCCACTTTTGCTGGCCTGCGGGTGCGCGCCCGAGCTGCTGCCCATGGCCATCCCCTTCGTGCGCATTGTTTCCATCGGGCAGATCTTCCTCATCGCGCTGATTTCCATGGGCAACATCCTGCGCGTGCAGGGGCGGCCCATGCTCGGCCTGCTCATCATGCTGTCGAGCAATGCGCTGAACGTTGGGCTGGCGGCGCTGGCCATCTACGGCTTGCACTGGGGGGTGACCGGGACGGCGGTGGCTACGGCAATCTCGCAGGCCGCCGGCTGTCTGACCGTGATCTCTTTCGTGCAAGGCAAGTCGAGCGTGCTGCACATCCGGCGCGCGTTCATGAAGGCCGACCGAGCGATCGCATGTTCCATCCTTTCGCTGGGCGCGCCTTTCGGGCTGATGCAGCTTCTGGCGACCATGGTGTTCCTCGCCGCAAACCACGGAGCCGGTGGCCAGGCCGGCACACGTGGGGTGGCGGCGCTCGGGGTGCTCAATACCGTGGCCATGTTGCTCATCTACCCGCCGCTCGGGGTGATGCAGGCCATGCAGCCGCTCGTCGGGTTCAACAAGGGCGCCGGTCGCATGGATCGCGTGCGCGCCATTCTGGTGCGCGTGCTCGTTGCCACCCTGGCCATGGGCGCGGTTTTCTCCGTCCTGGTTGCCGTCTTTTCGGGCACGGTCGCGGGACTGTTCAGCAAGAACGATGTCGAGCTCATCGCGATGGTTCGGCGGGGACTGCCCTGGTTCGTGGTTCCCATCACCCTCTTCGGCGTCACGGGCACCATGGCCCACTACTTTCTGAGCGTGCACGAGCCCCGCCGAGCCGCGCTGCTGCTGCTCGGGCGCCAGTTCGTGGCCATGCCCTTGTTCGTGCTGCTGCCGAAGTGGCTGGGCTTCTATGGCATCTACCTGGTTGGCCCCTGCGCGGATCTGCCCTTTGCCATCGTCGCCGCCGCGCTGATGGTGCGCGAGCTGGCCAAGCTGCGGGGGGCACCAGGAGTAGCGAAACAGCCCGCGCTTACCTCGGCCACAGGGTAGCTACTCGTACGCGATCAACACCTGGCAGGGCACGCTGCCCAGACGAGCCCGGCCTTGCAGGAAGGCCAACTCGATGACGAAGGCCGCGGCCACCACGTCGGCGCCCAGGACTTGCAGCAGCTTGATGGCGGCGCCGGCCGTGCCGCCGGTGGCCAGCAGGTCGTCGACCAGGGCGACGCGCGTCCCGGGGACGACGGCGTCCTCGTGCACCTCGATGGCGTCGGTGCCGTATTCGAGGGCGTAGGATTCCTTGCGCGTCTTCCACGGCAGCTTGCCCGGCTTGCGAATGGGCACGAACCCGATGCCCAGCTCGGCCGCCACGGCCGCGCCGAAGATGAAGCCGCGCGATTCGATGCCGGCAATGACTTGCGGACGCAGGGGCGCCAGGCGCTCGCAGAGTTGCCGGATGCAGGCGCGGAAGCCCGGCCCGTTGCCGAGCAACGGGGCCACGTCGCGGAACAGGATCCCGGGCTTGGGGAAGTCGGGGATGTCGCGAATCAGGGCGCGAAGGTCGATCGGCTTGGCGTCAGACATGGGCTGTTTCTACTTCAAAGCCGGCAAGAACTGCAGAGGGTCTTGCGGGGCATCCCGGCGGCGAACCTCGAAATGCAGGTGCGGCGCGGTCGACCGTCCGGTGTCCCCTACCCGCGCGATCTCCTGGCCAGCC
>PNBO01000267.1:0-18353 GCA_003136095.1 Myxococcales bacterium | reverse complement strand
TGGGGCTTGCCCCAGCGCTTGCCAAACCGCGAGGTCAGCCTGGGAGCGGCCACCGGCCAACGCAAGATCGCGGCTCGCTCTCCCGGGGCAGGCCGGGCGGCGGGGGCGGGTTCGGGGCTGGCGGTGGCCGCGGGCTGGCCGGGTTCGGCCGGCGGCAACCCCTGCGTGTTGCCAAACAGAAACACCGGCCGCCCAGGTTCGAGCGGGTCGCTTCTGTGCAGGCCGTTGATCTCGAGGAAGTCGTCGAGGGGGATTCCCGCCCGCCGCGCGATGGAAAGCGAGGTCTCGCCCGCCTCCACCACGTGCCAGGCGCCCGGCACGTGATCCTCGTGCACGGATGTGTCGGCCCCGCTCGTGGCACAGCCAAGCGCGGCCAGGGCGCAGAGGCAGAGATGGCGTTTTCCGAGGACCATGCCTCCCCCACCCTAGCAATGTGCAGCGACGGGAGTCTAGCCCGCATCTCCATGCTCGTCGGTCGGCCAGGTCCAGGACCAGAGGAATTTGATCGAAGTTAGGAAGTCTATGCAGTTCTTGTAAACCGCCAATAACTTGATATAGGTCACTCGGGAGCCGAGTCCCTCCATCGCAAGGTCACCGCCCTTGCCCCGACGAGAACCCAGCTCATTCTCAAAGGAATGATCTGGAGCCCCAGCCACGGCGACACCGCGTTCACCGTGTCCCTGTTCGACGAATTCATGCGCCGGATCATGCCGGGGAGTGGCTGGAGGGAATAACCTGGGCGGGAAACCGTGGCAGTCTTGCTAACTGAGGTGGAAACCATGCACTACACTGCGGTATTCACCAAGGCAGGCCGCCGGACGCTGGCCAAGTTCCCCGTGTGTCCGGGTAGTCAGACGTTTGCCGATCGCGGAGAGGACATCGGCGAGCGCGCATCCGAGGCACTACTCGGATGGCTGGAAGCGCACCTCGTATCGGGCCAGGCCCCACCTGAACCGAAGACGGTGAGACCGAAAGGTCGAGCGCGGACCTTCCCGGTTCCGGTTCCGGCCAAGCTGGCCGTGAAGCTCGCCGCCGTCATGTTCCGCCGACAGGGTGGTCACGCCCTCGACCGCGATGCCGATGCAGCGGCGACGCTCGCAAGCGGGTCGTCTCCTCTCTACGATCCCAAGCGCTCGCCGGGCCACCAGGCGGCCAGGCGGTCGAGGGTCGGCTGGTGCGTGAGATCGAGGCCGAGGGCGGTCACGGACACCAGTCCCTCGGCGATGGCGGTGCAGTCGGAGCCGGGAATGTCGGGCCCTTTTTCTTCCGGGCCGCCGATCCAGTAGTAGTCCTTGCCGCGCAGATCCTTCCGCACGGCAACCTGGTCGCGGTAAATGCGGCGCCCCAGGCTGGTCGGCCGCAGGCCGCGCACGGGGCCGGACGGGAGATTGACGTTGAGCAGGGTCTCCGGCTCGAAGGCGTCCGGACCGCGGCCGAGGATGTCGCGCACCAGTGCGGCCGAGAACGCCGCCGCGTGGCTGAAATCCTGCGGGCTCTGGCGTTCCAGCGAAATGGCGATGGCGGGTACCCCGCGCAAGGCGCCCTCGATCGCGGCGCCGACCGTGCCGGAGTAGAAGACGTCCGAGCCTAGGTTGAAGCCGTTGTTGATGCCCGACAGGCAGAGGTCTGGCTTGCGCGGCACCAGGTGGTGGAGCGCGAGGTAGACGCAGTCCACCGGCGTGCCGTCGATGGCCCAGGCGTTGGGCGCCACCCGCTCGACGCGCAAGGGCCGATCCAGGCTGATGCTGTGGGCAGCCGCGCTGCGCTCGCGATCCGGCGCGGCGATGAGCACGTCACCCGCATCAACCAGCGCGTCGGCAAGCGACAAAATGCCCGGCGCGCGCACGCCGTCGTCGTTGCTGATGAGAATGAGTGGCTTGTCCGAGGACGACATCAGAAACCTAGGAGGACTCGCATTCCCTCCCGCGACGGCAGGAGCCGAGCAAAGCTCGCCGCCTTCTACGTGAGATACTTGTCGGGGCGACTGGATTTGAACCAGCGACCCCCTGACCCCCAGTCAGGTGCGCTAACCAGGCTGCGCCACGCCCCGAAAAGTTAGGAAAGAGGATGCGAAATGTAGTGGACCTAGGGATCTTCCACAAGACCAATCAGCTCGATGAGGGCCTGCTTGATTTTGCGCATGGTTTCGACGTCCAGCTCGGGCGGGGGCAGCGGCGGCGGCGCGGCCTCGTCGTGGCCCAGCTCGCGCAGGCGCGTGCGGGCGCCCTCGATGGTGAAGCGCTGGTCGTAGAGCAGGTTGCGAATGCGCAGGAGATGCTCGATGTCCCGCCGCCGGTAGAGCCGCTGCCCCGAACGCGTCTTCTGCGGCTTGATGGAGGCAAACTCGGTCTCCCAGTAGCGCAGCACGTAGGGCTTGAGCGCGCACAACCTCGCCGCCTCCCCGATCTTGAAGAACGGCTTGTCCGGGATGGCGTTCGGGTCGACCGGCCCGACCTTGCGTTTTGGCAACAGCGTCCTCGCGGGCTTCGGCGCCGGAGTCTAGACGGTGGGTTCGCCGTTGAGCGAGTTCTTCAAGACCTGGCTGGGCTTGAAGGTCAGCACTCGCCGCGCGGTAATGGTGATTTCTTGCCCGGTCTGCGGATTGCGTCCGGTGCGGGAATTCTTGTCGCGCACCACGAAGTTGCCGAAGCCGGAGATCTTGATCTTTTCTCCCCGCTCGAGGGTGGTCTTGATGGTATCGAAGACGGTCTCGACGATCTCGGCCGCTTCTTTCTTGGAAAAGCCACCGACCTTCTCGTAGACGGTCTCGACGATGTCGGCCTTGGTCATGCGGCTATGTTCCCACAATGCCGAATGTTGTCAAAGGGTTGAAGGCTAGCGAATCTGAATCGGGAAAGTGGACGAAAGCGCCGAAACGACTCGCCGGTGAGCATCGTCGGCCTCGGCGTCGGTGAGAGTGCGGTCGGGCGCCCGATAGGTCATGGACCACAGGACTCCCTTCTTGCCCGCGGGCACGTACTTGGGGTCGCGGAAGTCCTCGAGCACGCCAAGGTCGCAGAGCAATGGCTCGGCGGCCGAAAGGAAGGCCGCGCGCTGGGCCGCCGCTTCCGTGGCCAGATCGATCCAGAACGAAACGTCGCGCGAAACCGCGGGAAAACGCGGCGGCGCGGCGGTTCGCAAGGGAGCCGCGGCCCCGGCGAGCGCGGCGACCTGGAGCTCGAAGTAGAAGGCCGCGGTCTCGATCCCGAGTTTGCGCAGGACCCGCGGGTCGAGCTCGCCGAGGCAGCCCAGTGCCGCGCCCAACGGGGAAAGAAACCGCGCGGAGACGCCGGGGTGGAGGAACGGCTCCGTCCCGGGCGACACGAAACGCGCGTCGGCGATCCCGAAGCCGCGCAGCACATCCTCGACCACGCTCTTGAGGTCGTAGAAATCGAGTGGCTCGCCCGGCTTGAGCCAGCCGGAGCGGCGGCCCGCGAGCAGGCCCGCGGCGTGGTTGTTCTCGACCGGAGTCGCGTCCCCGCCAGGGGAGCGGCGCACGACGGGCCCCACTTCGAACAACCACGCATCGGCGACCCCGCGCGAGAGGTTGCGCTTGAGGGCCTCGGCGAGGCCCGGCAGCAGCGAGGTGCGCATGACCTCGTAGTCCGCCGAGATGGGGTTGCGCAAGGTGATCCCCTGCCCCAGCGTCGCATTCTTGCCGTCACCACTGATCGCGGCCAGCGCGGCCTTGGGCACGAAGGCCCAGGTCACGATCTCCGACAGACCGGCGCCCGCGAGCAGCCGGCGCGCGCGGTCGGCGGATCCCTCGGGATTGGCCAGCTCGGTCGCGTTGCTGGCGATGCGATCCTTGCGCGCGGGCTTGCCGTACTCGCCCATGCGCAGGATCTCCTCGACGAGATCCTCGGCGATGCTGATGTCCGGCCGGTACGAGGGGACCGTCACCAGCAGGCCGTCACCCTGCGGTTTGCATCCCATCCCCAAGCGCGTGAGCTGCTGGATGGCGAAGGTGATGTCGTAGTCGACTCCGCTCACGCGCCGGAGCTTGGTCAGCGACAGCGGGACCGTCACCTTGGCGGGCGGCCGGGGAAAACGATCGACCGTGCCGCGCACCAGACTACCGCCGCCCAGCTTGGCCATGAGAGAAGCCGCTCGTAGCGAAGCGAAGGGAATGCCGTTGGCGTCCACGCCGCGCTCGTACCGGTACGATGCTTCAGAGGGAATGCCCAGGCGCTTGGCCGTGCGGCGAATGCTCCGCGGCTCGAAGGTGGCGGCCTCGAGGAGCACGTTGCGGGTGGCGGCTGACACCTCGCTGGTCGCGCCCCCCATGATGCCGGCGATGGCGACTGGGCCACGCGCGTCGGTGATGAGGAGATCCTCGGGGATAAGCGCCCGCTCTTGCCCGTCGAGCGTCGTCATGCGCTCGCCCTCCCGCGCGCGCCGGACGACGATGCGGCCTTGCAGCTTGTCGAAGTCGAAGGCATGCAGGGGATGCCCGGTCTCGAGCAGCACGTAGTTGGTGGCGTCGACCACATTGGAAATGGCGCGCATCCCGCAATAGGCGAGGCGCAGCCGCAGCGAAATGGGGCTCGGCGCCAGGGTCAGGCCGGTGATGAACCGCGCGGTATAGCGCGGGCAGCCCTGGGCATCGGCGATGTCGACGTCCATGGCCAAGCCCCCGTCGACCTCGGGAACCTGGTCGACCTCGGGCAGGCGAACGCGGGTGCCGAAATGCGCCGCCAACTCGCGCGCGATGCCCAGGTGCGAGAGCGCGTCGGGCCGGTTGGGCGTGACATTGACCTCGAACACGTCGTCGACCGCGCCGACCACCCGTGCGACGTCGTCGCCCGGCCCGGCCGTGGGCGGGAGGATCAAGATGCCCTCCGCGGCCTCGGAGAGCCCCATCTCGCTCTCGCTGCACAGCATTCCGGGCGAGAGCACCCCACGCACCTCGCGCGCATCCAGCGTCCTGCCACCCGGCAGACGCGCGCCCGGGGGCGCCCAGCACACGCGGTTGCCCGGGGGCGGCACGTTGGGGGCGCCGCACACCACGTCCTCCTCGCGCTTGCCCGCGCGGACGCGCACGATGCGCAACTTGTCGGCCCCCGGGTGCGGACGGATACCCAGCACCTCGGCCACGACCAAGCCCGAGATCTCACGGCCCTTCGGCTCGATGCCCTCTACCTCCAGGCCCTGCCCGGTCAAGGCGGCCGCGGCCCGCTCGGCATCCACCTCCGATGGAAGCTCGACCAGTTCGCGCAGCCAGTTCAACGAGATCTTCATGAAACGTCCCTAACCAGCTGGAAACTGCTGGAGAAAACGCAGGTCGTTCTCGTAGAAAAGTCGCAGATCCGTGACCCCGTACTTGAGCATCGCCATGCGCGACAGGCCCATGCCGAAGGCGAAGCCCGTGACGTCGTACTTGTCGTAGCCCACGGCTGCAAGCACGTTCGGGTGAACCATGCCCGAGCCGCCGATCTCCAGCCAGCCGGTGCCCTTGCATAGGCGGCAGGTGGCGCGGGCCGGCGGTTTGCCCTGGCACAGAAAGCACGAGGCGTCCACCTCGGCCGACGGCTCGGTGAAGGGGAAGAAGCTGGGGCGCAGGCGGATGTCGGTTTGCGGGCCGAAGAAACGCTGGACGAAGGTGATGAGCGTGGCCTTCAAGTCCTCGAAGCTGACGTTCTTGTCGACGTGCAGGCCCTCGCACTGGGGGAACATGGGCGTGTGCGTGGCGTCGTCGTCGCGGCGGAAGACGTTCCCGGGCGCGATGATCTTCACCGGTGGCGGCCCCGCCAGCATGGTGCGGATCTGCACCGGCGAGGTGTGCGAGCGCAGGATGAGGCCCCCTTCGACGAAGAAGGTGTCCTGCATGTCGCGCGCGGGGTGGTCGGCCGGGGTGTTGAGCGCGTCGAAGTTGTTCCACTCGGTCTCGATGAGCGGTCCGGTGCGCACCTCGTAGCCCATACCCAGGAAGATCTGCTCGATCTCCATGCGCACCCGCGACAGCGGATGGATCGTCCCGGCGCGCCGGCCGCGACCCGGCAGGGTCACGTCCACGCTGCGCGCGAGCTCGCCGGCCAGCGACGCCTCGGCCAGCCCCGCCAGGCGCTCCTCGACGAGCTTCTCGATTGACTCGCGCGCCCGGTTGGCCGCCGCGCCCACGGCCGGGCGGTCGCCGGGGGGGATGCGGCCGAGCTGCTTCATGAGCTCGGTCGCCTTGCCCTTTTTCCCGAGGTAGCGCGCCTGCGCCAGTCGGATCTCGGGCTCGGTTTGCAGGGTAGCGATCTCGGTGGAAAAAACCGAGGCCAGACTCTCGAACAAAAGAACGAGGCCTTGGGCTGTCCCTGCACCCTCGCTAGCCATGGCGGCCTGGGTGGCGCTTAGGCCGCCTGCGCGGCTTCGACGATCTTCTTGAAGGCGTTCGGATCGCTGATGGCCAGATCCGCCAGGATCTTGCGGTCGATGGCGATGTTGGCCTTCTCCATGCCCGCGATCAGCTTGGAATAGGAAACGCCCACCTCGCGCGCGGCGGCGTTGATACGCACGATCCACAGACCGCGGAAATCACCCTTCCGCTTGCGGCGATGGAAGTAGGCGAAACGCCACGCGTGGTGGACGGCCTCGACGGCTGCCTTCCAGAGTTTCGAACGACCACCGCGGAAGCCCTTGGCTGCCTTGCGGATGCGGTCGCGTCTGCCTTTTGTCTTGTAACCACCTTTAGCGCGGGGCATGAGTCAAACTCCTCGATCTCGTAGCTATAGCCCGTAGGGGATCATCGCCTTGATCTGGTGCTCTTGGCTCTTGGCGATGTAGGCGCCTTTGCGCAGCTTGCGCTTGTTGCCTGGTCTCTTGTTGGTGAGAATGTGCCGCTGGAATGCGTGCTTACGCTTGATACGGCCGTTGGCCGTAAGCTTGAAGCGCTTCTTCACCGCGCTCTTGGTCTTCATCTTCAGCTTGGGCATAAGAGGCGCGCAGTATAGCCACGGCGCGGAGGGGCGCAAGCATTTACAGCATGGCGGGGCCACGATGCTGCACCACGCTTCGCGTGGGCTCTCCAGGGGGCTACGACTTGGGGGCGTCGGAGCCCGATGAATCCGGAGGGGTGCCGATGTCGGCTGGTAACGCGGGGCGCGAAATGGGGCCGGTCTGGACCGGCGGGGTTGCCGCCCGGATGACGCCCGCGCGGGGGCCTAGGACCATGACCATGCGCCGCCCCTCCATCGAGGGCTTCTGCTCGATGACCGAAATCTCGGCAACCTCCTTGGACACCAGGTCGAGCATGGCCTGGCCGGTTTCGGGGTGAACGATCTCGCGGCCGCGGAAGACGATCATGAGCCGCACTTTGTTGCCTTCGCCCAGGAAGCGGCGGATGTGCTTGAGCTTGAAATTGAGGTCGTGCGTGTCGGTCTTGGGGCGGAACTTGATCTCCTTGAGCACCACCACCGACTGGTGTTTGCGCGAAGCCTGTTCCTTCTTGGACTCCTGGTACTTGAAGCGGCCGAAATCCATGATCCGGCACACCGGTGGCACGGCGCGGGGACTGACCTCGACCAGGTCCAGACCCTGGTCCTCGGCCATGCGCAGGGCCTCGTGCGTCGGCACGATGCCGACCTGGCTGCCGTCGCCTCCGATCACGCGCACTTCGGGCACGCGAATGCGACGCCCCACACGGTAGTTGTCTGCCACGCTTCCCGGGCCGCGCCCGGATCCTTGATAGCCGCCTGGTCTTGGGATGCTCTTTCCTCCTGCTTTCGCCTACGCCGGTTTGGAATTCGGGACGCCGAGCGACGGAACCGCTGCTTCGGCGACCAAGGTCTTGGCCAAGTCATCGATGGGCTGCGCCGGTAGTTGCTTGCCATCGCGCGTCCGCGGCGACACCACCCGCGCCGCCATGTCGCGCTCCCCCACCACCAGCATGTACGGAATCTTCTCGAGCTGAGCGTTCCGAATCTTGGCGTTGAGCTTGTCGGCCGAGAGATCGGCGTCGGCGCGCAGCCCGGCCGCCAGGAGCACGCCCTCCACCTCGCGCCCATAGGCCTCGGCCTTCTCGCTGACCGTGATCACGCGCGCCTGCACGGGCGCCAGCCAAATCGGGAAGGCGCCCGCGAAATGCTCGATGAGCACGGCGATGAAGCGCTCGATCGAGCCGAGCAGCGCGCGGTGGATCATGATGGGGCGCTGGCGCGAGCCATCCGCCGCCACGTACTCCAGCTCGAAGCGCTCGGGCATCTGGTAATCGAGCTGGAAGGTCGTGCACTGCCACTCGCGGCCCAGGGCGTCNNATCTTCGGCCCGTAGAAGGCGCCGCCCCCCTCGTCGACCTCGAAGGGCATGCCGGTAGATTCCAGCACGCGACGGATCGCCGCCTCGGCCCGGTTCCAGGCTTCGATCTCGCCCATGAAGTCTTTGGGCCGCGTGGCCATGAAGAACTTCACTTCCTCGAAACCAAACATACGCAGGACATCCATGCCGAAGCGGACGCAAGCGGCCAGCTCGGCCTCGATCTGATCCTCGGTGATGAACAAATGCGCGTCGTCCTGGGTGAAACCGCGCACGCGCATAAGCCCGTGCAGCACGCCCGAGCGCTCGTAGCGGTACACCGTCCCCAGCTCGGCGTAGCGGACGGGCAGCTCGCGGTACGAACGCAACTGCGAGCGGTAGATGGCCACGTGGAAGGGGCAGTTCATGGGCTTGACCAGGTAGCGCTGGCCTTCCAGCTCCATGCCGCCGAAGAGGTTTTCCTTGTAGTGCGCGAGGTGGCCGGATTTCTCGAGCAACTGCTCGCGCGCGACGTGCGGCGTGTACACGGGCTGGTAGCCGCGCTTGACGACCTCCTTGCGAATCATGTCCTCCAGCACCCCGCGCACGATGGCGCCCTTGGGGTGCCAGAGCACGAAGCCCGGGCCCACCAGCTCGTCGACCGAGAACAGGTCGAGCTGCTTGCCGAGCACGCGGTGGTCGCGGCGCTTGGCCTCTTCTAGGCGCAGGAGGTGGGCCTTGAGCTCGTCCCTCGACGGGAACGCCGTGCCGTAGACGCGCTGGAGCTGGGCGTTGTGCTCGTCTCCGCGCCAGTAGGCGCCGGCAAAGGACAGCACCTTGAACGCCTTGATCTGCCCCGTGCGCTCGACGTGCGGGCCGGCGCACAGATCCACGAAATCGCCGTGCTGGTAAAGCGAGATCTCCTCGCCCTCGGGAATCGACTTGATGATCTCGACCTTGTAGGACTCGCCCTTGCCCTCGAAGAGCGCGAGCGCTTCCTGCCGGGAAATGACCTTGCGTTCGAACGCCAGATTCTGCGCGATGATCTTGACCATCTCGGCCTCGATGCGCTCGATGTCGTCGGGCGCGAAGGGCTCGGTGTCGAAGTCGTAGTAGAAGCCGTTTTCGATGGCGGGGCCGATGGTCACCTTGGCGTGCGGGCGCAGCCGGCGAACCGCGTCGGCCATCACGTGTGACGCCGAGTGCCGTAGACGGGACAAAGGATCGTCGGGCACATCCCCCTTGTTGCGGGGACGAACAGGCTCACTCACGGGCCATGCACTCCGAGCGCGAAGAGAGAAAGGCTGCGTTCCGCGGTCGCGCGAGCTTCGGGACAGCTATGGGCAAGTGAGTCAACGGTTGCGCAGGATAGCATCCCGCGCTGCGCTTTGCTTGGCTTTCGCCGCGGTCGTACGACGGGTTTGTAGGCGCGGCCGGGATTGAACCGGCGACCCCTACCGTGTCAAGGTAGTGCTCTCCCACTGAGCTACGCGCCTGTGCAGAGTTCTTGTCCAGGGCGGCTACCTTAGCGATCCAAGGTGAGGTGTCAAGGGGAGAACCGCAGAGGGGCACGGAGGGCGGCAGCGGCGGTAACGCGGGGAAGGATCCGCGATGAGACGGCAGTCCCTACCGCCAGTGCGCCCTTCTGCCTTGTCAAGCTCGCCTTTCTCGCCGGCGAAGGGTACGCCGGACGGCGTCTTGCATACAAGACAAAATGTGCAACCAAACGTCGGAGCGGGCATCCAACCGACAGATAGGAAACGCCCCGGCACCGCCCGCGCGGGTGGGAAAGGACCACGGGGCACAGCGAGGAGAGCGTCACATGAGCAAAGCCTGCCCCATCACGAAGGAAACGGTGGATGAGCGGGGGGCTCGTCTGTGCGCGCTCATCGTCCTGGTCCCGCTGGGCTTCTCGCTGGCCCTGCACTCTCCGTGGCCGGCGCTGTTTCTGGCGACCGATTTTGCTTTGCGTGGCTTCGGCGGCCGCCGCTGGAGTCCGGTGGCGCGCCTGTCGCGATCGCTCGTGGCGCTCCTCGGACTCGCACCCCGGCCGACTAACGCTGGCCCCAAGGCCTTCGCCGCCAAGCTCGGGTTCGGTTTCTCGGTCGTCGTGGCGCTGGCTTTCTTTTTCGGCCAGGAAACTCTCGGCCTGACGGCCGGCGTGCCATTCGCCCTATGCGCGATCTTGGAGGGTACGCTCGGATTCTGCGTGGGCTGCCGTATGTACCAGATGTCGCAGCGGTTGTGGCCGCGCCCCAGCGTGTCGGACGCCCGGGTTGTGCCACGCTGAGTGCCGGTCCCGCCGCATGATCGCCGGACGTGTGATGACATCGATCTGTTCGTCGAGGATCGCCGGCGCCGTCACCGGCACGATTTCAAATGGTCTTCGACTTTGCCAAAACCTGTTCCAAGTACGTCCGCAGATCNNGACGCAAGAAGCATCTGGCTCATTTCCCCGAAGGCCAGGCGTAACGCGATAGCGGGCATGAGAAGCAGCGTGGGTCGATGAAGGGTCTTCCCCATGGCTTCGGTGAATTCCGCGTTCGTCACTGGGTGAGGGCTTACGGCATTGATGGCTCCACGCACGTCGGGGGTTCGGGCTGCAAAAAGAAAGATCCCAACGACGTCCTCGATGGCCACCCAAGGCATCCACTGTCGGCCACTGCCCAAGCGTCCCCCGAGGCCCATGCGAAAAGGTGGAAGCATCTTCGCCAGTGCCCCACCGCCCTTCCCAAGCACCACTCCGATTCGCACGCAGACCACCCGGATCCCCAAACGTTCGGCCACATGCGCTTCCCGTTCCCATGCTTCGCAGACTTCCGCGAGGAATCCTTCCCCCTTCGGGGTGTTCTCGTCCAGGTCACCATCCTCCCCTTCCCCGTAATAGCCCACGGCCGAGGCTGACACGAGCACCTGGGGACGCACCGACAGATTCTCGAGAGTCGCGATCAAGCTGCGGGTACCCAGGACGCGGCTATCGTGGATGCGACGCTTTCGCTGTGGAGTCCACCGCCCATCGGCCACGGGCGCCCCAGCGAGGTGAACGATGCTTTGCACGTCTTTGAAAGCATTCGGGGGAGGCGGGCTCGCTTCCGCATCCCATGGATGAATCTCCAGTCCGGGAAACAGCGTTTGCGCACGCGAAGCGGCTCGACTGAGAATGACAGGACGATCCAAGCAGGCGACGATCGCCCGGCCTAGGAACCCTGTTGCACCCGTGACCATCCAGCGCATGTCTGCACATCACCCGAATTCGGTCCGCGGATCAGCGGTTTTTCGCGAATCCGCGAAGCCACGCGCGTGGCGGTATTCGCGGTTGTTGGCACTTGCCCCAATTCTACGACAAAGCGTCGTCCGTGATGACCTTTCTGACCGTCATCTACGTCCTTCGCACAGCCGATCCACGCCGATCGCGGGCACCGTTTATCCGTTCTTCAGAAAAACTCTGGCACCGCCCCCGCTGGACATCCGGTCGTCGTCCCGAAGCAGAGCGGATAAGGGAAGAAACTCAGCGTCCCAGCAGGCGCAGGAATCCCATCGGGGACTCGATTTGCACGGGCCGGTGACCGTACACCAGGAAGACCTTCAGCCGTAGTAGGTCGGCCGCGTCCAGGGTGACTACGTATTGCGCTTGCATCTCCAGCGCTGCCGAGACGATGGGGTTGTCCTTGGGGTCGCTCGCGACCAGGTCCAAGTTTTGGTACTCACGTGATGCCGCCTCCGCGCGCTCCTCGATGGCCAGCCGCAGGTTCGCAATCTCATCATGACCCAGATGCGTCGTCCGCTGTATCTTTGCTCGGGACAGCACATCCACCATCTCGTCTAGGATCGCGCTCGAGGTGACGTGCGTGAAGCGGCTCTGTCGGAAAGCCCGCAGCACCTGCCCAGACGGTCCGGCGGGCTGCAAGATACCGGCCACGAGGACACTCGTGTCGAGGACCGCGCGGAGGTTGTGGGCAGGCACGGTAGATTAGCTGCGGCTCTTGCGCCGGCGTTCGCGCCGCACTTCGCGCACCGATTCCACGATGTCACGTGTCAGCTGATCCTCGTCCACCTTCAGCTTGGCCATACGCTGCTGAATCCGTTCCACTTCAGACCAGCCTACCTTCTTTCCCTCGGCCTTCATCACCCGCGACAAGATCTTGATCTGCTCTGCGTCCGGCAGGATTTGAATCCTCTTCGCAAGGTCTTGCGCTTGCATGCGGGTCATCGTCGGGCTCCTTGTCCGTAAGATTATCACGCTCCCGCGGGTGGCACCGCTGCAGCGTTTCCTTCAGGTGCCCGATCGACACGTGCGTGTAGATCTGCGTCGTCGCCACCGAGGCGTGGCCGAGTAGATCCCGGATGTGCCGCAGCTCGTCGTTCGGCTTCCAAAGATGTGTCGCATGACTCGCCTGGTGCCCGAAGCTACTCTCCCCGAGACACCTACGCCCTGCCCAGGACCGACGGTCAGCGCGCGGACTTCCGGCCCTGGGTAGTCTTTTTCGCCGTCCCCCGGCCCTTGGCAGCAAGGCGCTGTTGCAGCAGACGCTTCGCCTCGGCCATGGATATCCCGCGCGCCCGGCAGTCGTCCATGCTCGTGCGCAGGTTCATCCAGAGGCTTGCACCACGAGCGTATTCCATCGCCTCGCGCTTCGCCTTCGCGGCCCCCCTTGTCGTGTCCCTGTGCTTCACGCCGTCACCGTCACAGATTCTCGGGCGGATCGCCGTTCCCTCTCCCATATCGTCCCTCGTGAAGAATCCGGATGAGCTCCTCCGTCGACTCGCCTTCCCACGGCCCGGCCGCCGCCATTCGGGTGCCCAGTCCGGGCCCACCCTGCCGTCGTCGCGGCGCGGCCACCACCCGCAGCTCAACTTCCAGACCATCGATTTGGAGGCGCACTGGTGGCGATGGCTGGTGCTTGCACGGCGCCACGCCCGACGAAATTTACCGCGGCGTCCAGCCGGCACATTTCGGGCCACGGTTCGAGACGCGACGGAAGTACCCCACGCGAAGGCGCAAGCTCCGGGCGGGCAAGGGCTCGCGCCTTGAGCTGGTCCTTACCCACGTCGACGGCAAGGCCCATCTGCCGATCGTCGATCTGCGCGCAGCCTGAGCGCGCGGGACGCCCCGGTGCCGCACCCGCGCGCAGCGCGGGCGCAGTCTGCCTGGACCGTATTTCCCGGAGCAGATCCCAGGTACAAGAGCACGCGAGTGCCAAGTTCATGCACGTTCGAGGTGCAACCGCGACCTGATCCGATGCCAATTTCTCGCTGCTTTTCGGGGTTCAGATTCGCTGGACGCCTTCACCTCGGCGCCGTGAGCAAGCAGAGCGGTTAAAGGAAAAGGCCCGTCGTCAGACGAGCCAGTTCTCGACGGTGAGTCCGGGGATGGTGCCGTCGAGCAAGGCGCGGTCGTTCGTCACCAGAGTCGCGCCAGCCTCGATCGCCGTCGCAGCGATGTGCAGATCGATGTCCTGCTTGGTCACCCCGCGCCGCTCTAGATCAGCCTTCAGACGTCCAAAGCGATGGACGATTTCGATCGTCAGCGGTAGGACCCCGTCGAGCATGGCGAGTTGCTGCTCGACCGCCGCCAGGTTCTCCTCACGGCGCGCGGATTTTTCGGCGCCGTAAATCAGCTCGCCCACTGCCAGCAGGCTCGTCACCACGTCTCCCTGTTCCCAAGCCTGGTCCAGCCTCGCCGCCACTGGTGTCTTCCCGTTGCGGGCATACACCAGCATGTTCGTGTCGAGCAGCCAGATCACATTTCCTCGGGTGGCGCTGCTCTCCCGCCAGCCTCACGCCCCTCGCGCAGAATGCGGATGATCTCCTCCGTCGATTCTCCCTGCCACGGTCCCAGCGCCGCCATCCGCGTGCCGAGCCCAGGCCCTTGCCGTCGTCGATGCGGCACCGCGCGCAGCTCCACGTCGAGATCGTCGACTTGCGCGCGGACAGGCTGCGACGGGTCGCGCTTGAGCTTCGCCAGCGCTTCTTCCAGCGTTGCAGCGGTGTGTGCGTGGGCCGTGGCCATCGGATTGCCTCCGTGCCTCAAGCGTAGCACGTCTGCGCGCTGTCCTGTGCAGGTGGTCATGTTTCCTCCGGCGCCGTGGGCCCGACCTCTGCGGTCCTCTCCCGTGGGTGACACCGTTGTAGCGTTTCCTTCAGGTGCCCGATCGACACGTGCGTGTAGATCTGCGTCGTCGCCACCGAGGCATGGCCGAGCAGATCTTGGATGTGCCGCAGCTCGGCAAATGGACCCCGCCGCCCCGGTCCAGCCTGGCATTCCGCAACCTCCCGTGGGCACTTGCCGATAGTCCCGCATGCCGCGCCCTCTTCGCTTCATCCCCGAACACTCCCTCGTCGAGATCACCACCCGCACCTTGCAAGGCAGGTTGCTGCTCAAGCCCTCGCCCGAGCTCACCGACCTCATCCTCGGCGTCATCGGCAAGGCCCAGGCCCTCTACGGCATGACCATCCACGCCCTCGTCTTCCTGTCCACCCATGCGCACTTCCTGCTCTCGCCCTCCAGCGCCGGCCAGCTCGCGCTGTTCATGCAGTTCGTAAACGCAAACGTCGCCAAGGAGGCCGGACGCCTCCACATCTGGCGCGACCGCCTGTGGTCCCGTCGCTACCGCGCCATCGTCGTCGCCGACGAGAAAGCCGCGCACGCTCGTCTGCGCTACGTCTTGGCCCATGGGGCAAAGGAGGGTCTCATTGGGAGCCCTGGTTCCTGGCCAGGCCCCAACTGCGTCGATGCGCTGACCACCGGCGCGCTCCTGCGCGGCACCTGGTTCGACCGCAGCAAAGAGTTCCTTGCCCGCCAGCGCGCCGAGAACGTGCTGCCGTCCCAGTTCGCCACCACCTTCGACGTCAAGCTGACGCCCCTGCCCTGCCTGCAGCACCTCACCGAAGACGAGCGCCAGGCCCACTGTCGCCGCGTCGTCGCCGAGATCAAAGCCAGGGCCGACGCGGAAAACCGCGAGAAGGGCAGGCAGCCCATGGGCGTCGCCGCCATCCTCGCCCAGGACCCGCACAGCAAGCCCGCCACCACCGACCGCAGCCCCGCGCCCTTCGTGCACGCCACCTACGACTCCACCGAGATGGAGTTTCGCACCGCCTACCGCGCCTTCGTCGACGCCTTCCGCGCCGGAGCTCTCCGCCTGCGCGAGCGCGCTCGCGAGCTTGGGGAGATGTTCCCCCTCTGGTCCTTCCCGCCGCCGCTGCCCTTCAACGCCCCAGCCTGACCAGGGCTGGCCACCACGGTGCTGACGGCGCCGCTGGCAGAGCGGTTAAGGAAAGGATCTGCCCTGCGATCGCCACCGACGGGGAATCCGCTTCTCTGAGGCCCTGATCCTGGCCCTGGGCAGCCCGAAAGCGATCAGGTTCACGGCGAGTTTGCCGTCCTCACCATCTCCCCCGGCTCCCCGCGAGGTCGATCGCGGGCACCGTTCAGGCGAACTCCAACAAGACACTGGCACCGCCCCCCGGGGTGGAGTTGGAGATGTGCTCGAGCGCGAGCGCTTCGGGCTTGACCTCGATCACGCGATCCCCGACCTGTTCCCTCAGCCTGATGAGCAGCGCGCTCTTCCCGGCCCCGGTCCTGCCGACGACGATGCTCTTCTGGTCCGAGCAATCACGGAGGACGGCTATGTCCCCGGTGTCCACGAAGCAATTCGTCAGGTAGTCAGCGTCGCGCTCGGCATCTGGATCGCCAACGCTGTCAAACCGTCGAAAGCGAAACGCATCCATAAGATCTCCTTTGCCGCGGCAGGCACCGCAACTCGCGCGGTCTTCCGGCCGAATTCCCGGTCGAGGGCTCCTACTCTCCGTCCCTCCCGGTCGGCTTCACCAGCTTCTCCATGTACACGTCCATGGGATCGGGACCTCGGTATTGGAATCTGATCGGAGCCGTCACCATCTCGTTTAGCAGCGCCCCGCTTGGCAGACCCGCTGGATCCTGAGGCGCGTACTTCAAGTGGACCTTGATGTCGTACCACTGGTCCTTTCGCAGGCCGTAGCAAAGGTCAAACGGAAGCAGAGCGCCCAAAGCCTTACCGTCGTCCAACCTCTCGAAATCCTTCGCGGTGAGGGGCGGTACGCTCGTAGAGCAGGTGAATGACTGCGCCTTCCCATCCTTGTCCTTCACCTCGTACCAGACGTCCCGTGCTGCCTCCGAGGCGGTTGGTGCGCCGAGAGCCATCCGCCTCGGTAGGAATGCCGGCCGACCAGTGAGATTCAGGACGCTCAGCAGGATTTCTGAACGTCCCCTGCGTTCCTGGACGCTGCCGAGCAAGCGAATGCCGGTATCCTCCGCGGGATGTGGCCAGCGCCGTGGAGCAAAGCCACGCGCCTGCAACGCAGTTAGTTGCTTTGCGCGCAGCTCCGGCCGCACTTCGTAACGCCCGAAACCATTTGTTACCTGCGCCGTCCATTGGGATCCACGTCGTTGTACGGTGCCGCTGGCCGCTGGCAGGCACGTGGTCCCCGTAACACCCTTCGTCTGGTGCGGATCTGTCGTCCGCACCGGCTTCAGAGAAAGATCGAACTGGTAGCTGCCATCCGACCTTGGTGTCAGTTCGACGCCCACGATCTTGATCAGCCGTTCCGGCGACAACGGAATACTCGATGGGGGCATCGCCACTACGTCATGACCGCAGGTCTGTCCGGCACGCAAGAACGGCTGCCATCGGCCATTGCGGGTATCCTTCGCTGCAGCCACAGCGTCGACGAGCACTACCCCATCACGGAAGCCGTTCTTCAGGGCGCACTCCTGCTCAATTGCAGGTGACACCAGCTCATCCCGTGCATCACCCCAGGTCGCCTCAAGAACAGCCCGGACGATGGCGCACTCCTCGTCTTGAGCCGATGCCCTTGGCACGACGACCAGCACGCCAAGAACCGCCAACTTCAACCCGCGCAAGTACCTCATATTGATCACTCGAGCCTGAGCAGACCAGTCAGAACCTTCTGTAAGCCGACGTTCTCCATGCCCTTCACGTCCTGATAGATGCTCGTAGTCTTGACGCCGTCCTTGAAGGTTCCGGCGACGTCTTGGTAGACCAACGTGTCGGTTCCCCAGTACTCGGTGCCACGTTTCTGGTGAGCCCGCATTGCGGTCCGGAGCGAGTCGGCAAATCCCAGCGAGTAGCATCCGATCAAGCTGATACTGCTCACGGGGTGGACCGAAAGACCAAAGTCGTCAGCGGAAAGGAAGTCACCGCCGGGAAGCATTGGCTGCAGAAGATCTCCAACGACGTGCCCAAAGTAGACCACGTTGCTGTAGTCGGGCCGCTCGAGCGCTCTCATGATGTCCAGGCCCGAGCTGACCAACACGGGGATCGGGTGGATCATCTTGTCTTTGCCGACGATTCGCGTGACCCGACGGATCAGATCGTCCTGGTACAGCGGATTCGTCAGCGTACCAACGGGTGGGTTAATAACGCTGTTAATGTCCCGGCCTATCTGGCTGGTAAACGAAATCAGGTTGTTGTAGAGGAACAGCGTCTGCGTCGGCGTGGTCTTGGCAGTGTTCACGTTGCTGGTGAATGAAGGCGTTGCACAACCAGCCAGTATGGAGGCCGCCCCGAGCCCTACCATCACACCAGTGAGAGTGTCGAATTCGCCTGTCGCGTCCACCCTGTTAACCGGATCTTGTGATCCGTAGCCGTAGGGACTCGAGGTTGCATCCACGGCCGGATCCACGCTGACAAACCGCCCTGTCCGCGTATCCAACCATCGTGCGCGGTTCTGGTACATCCCGGTGTTTTCGATGAGGCGCTCGCCCGCGAACCGATATGGATTGCCGTCGGTGCCAGTGCTCGACACCGTGTTCCCGAAGGCATCGTACGAGTACGTGTCGGTCGTCGCCCCGCTACCGTCGAGCAAGCTCCGCGTCGACCCCAGCCCATCCGCCTCGTACATCTTCGCGACGCCGCCACGGACCTCTTCCAGCAGGGTGCCGCCCGCACGCACGTACAGCACGCTGACTGCACCACTCGAATCCACCTCCGCCACCACATGGCTCAAGCCACCGCTCGTGTCCACCAGCAAGTCGGTCCCCACCCCGTTGACCGCCGTTCGCACCAGCACCCCATCCACGTCGTACACGTTCTCGACCACAGTACCGTCCGCTTTGGTCACCTTGACGAGGCGGTCCTC
>PNBO01000177.1 GCA_003136095.1 Myxococcales bacterium | reverse complement strand
CGTGCTGGCCGCGCTCAAGAGCCTGCGACCCTAGCCCCGATCTGCATCACCACGCGTGGTGGACGAGCGAACGCAGCTTGGGCTCCCTGGCCGTGCTCGGAGATGAGAGAGCGACAGCAGGTCGCCATTTTCCCACCGGTGGCCGCGGGTTATGCTGGTGTCTTGCCTACCGCCTACCTCGACAACGCCGCGTCCACCGAGCCCCTGCCCGAAGTCATCGAGGCCGTGGCCCGGGCCATGCGCGAGCACTTCGCCAATCCCTCCTCCTTGCACGGCCTGGGCGCGAGCGCGGCCCGGGCGCTGGCCACGGCTCGCGAGCAAGTCGCGGCGCTGCTGCACGCCGAGCCCGCGGAAATGGTCTTCACCGGCGGCGGCACCGAGGCCAATGCCTTGGGACTGGTCGGCGCCGCCCGCGCCGCGCGCCTNNNGAGATCGGCACCTTGCAGCCGGTGGCCGACATCGCCCGCGCCGTGCGGGCGCTCGGCCGCAAGATCCATCTCCACGTCGACGCGGTTCAGGCGGCGGGTCTGCTGCCCATTGACGTGCGCACCAAGGGTGCTGATTCGATTGCCGTCTCAGCACACAAGTTGCACGGCCCCAAGGGCGTCGGCGCCCTCTGGCTGCGCAAGGGCAAGACTCTCCTGCCTCTCTACGGTGGGGGTGGGCAAGAGCGCAACCTGCGCTCCGGCACTGAGAATCTTCCCGCATGCGTGGGCTTCGGCGTCGCCGTGACGAAGGCGCGCCAGGACGGCGGGGCCGCCGCGCACGTGGTCGAGTTGCGCGATCGCCTGGAGTCGCTCATCTTCGCGCAGGTCGCGCCGGCCCGGCCCACCGTGCCGCTCGCCACCCCGCGCGCGCCACACATCGCGAGCGTCCTTCTGCCCGGCCTACCGGCCGAGCCCGTCCTGCACGCGCTCGAGGCGCGCGGAGTCTACGCCTCCGAGGGCGCCGCCTGCTCGACGCGCACCCACGAGCAGAGCCGCGTCCTGCGCGCGCTCGGGATTCCGGCCAGCGCCGGCGCGTTGCGCTTCTCGCTTTCCCGCCTGACCACCGTGGACGAGATCGAGCACGCCGCGCGCGCCCTGGCGGAGTCGGTCGCGGTGGTCGAAAAAATGGTAAAGCCAGGACGATGATTTCCATCCTCTGCCGCTACGGCGAGCTGTTCCTCAAGGGCGGCAACCGCGGCTTTTTTCTCCGCGCCATGGCCGACAACGTGCGGCGCGCAGTGCGCGATCTGCCCGACGCCAAGGTTTCCACGCCCTACGGCCGCATCTTGGTGCGCGTGCCCGACGCGATCCGCGAGGACGCGTGCGCGCGCGTGGAACGCGTCTTCGGCCTGGTTTCGGTCTCGGCCGGCGCCGAGGCCGAACCCAACCTCGAGACCATCACCGCCACCGCGGTGAGCGAGGCGCGGATGGCCATCGCGCGCAATCCCGACCTTGGACGTAGCTTCAAGGTGGAGACGCGCCGCTCGAACAAGCACTTCCCCATGCGTTCGCACGACATCGACTGCCATGTAGGTGGCGCGGTCATCGACGCCCTCGGCCTGCGCGTGGACGTGCACCAGCCCAGCCTGCGCATCGGCATCGAGGTGCACTCGAGCGCGGTCTACATCTTCGCCGAGATGCGCCCCGCGCCGGGTGGCCTGCCCGTCGGCGTGTCCGGGCGCGGGCTNNTGGCCCTCGAAGCCCTGACCTTCCATTCCCCACCGTTCACCGGCGAGCGCGCCAAGGACAAGGTGGTGTCGCTGCTACGCATCCTCTCGCGCTGGCAGGTCGCCACGACCTTGCATGTGGCGCACTTCACCGAAGCGCAGCAGCGCTTGCGCGAGGCCGGCCCCGCCGAGCTGGCCGTGGTCCTCTACCGCCGCATGATGGTCCGCGTGGCCGATATCCTGTGCGAGCGCACACGCTGCCAAGCCATCGTGACCGGCGAGAACCTGGGCCAGGTCGCCAGCCAGACCCTGGTCAACATGGCCAATATCGAGCAGGCCGCCCGGCACATCGTGCTGCGGCCGCTTCTGACCTACGACAAGATGGAAACCGTCGCGCTGGCGCGACAGATTGGGACCTACGACACCTCGTCGCTGCCCTACGAGGATTGCTGCTCGCTCTTCGTCCCGGCGCATCCCGCCACGGCGGCCAGACTGGCCGACGTCGAAGCCGTCGAAGCAAAGCTCGACGTGGCCAAGGAGGCCGCCGCCATCGCCGCGAATTGCGAGCGCATCGTGGTGTGATCCTCCCTGCCGCTGCGCGGCATGCGTAACCGCGCAGACTTCCACGACCTTCGCATGGCATCTCGCGGGGACTCCAATCCACCCACGAATCTGCCGAAGAAGATACTATTGGGGACACTCGATGGTAGGGGCGCAGCGAGAGACGAAACGGCCGCGACCCGCGGGGCCAGATGCGGCTTCCGCCAGGTCGTGGGTGGGGATAGCTGCGTGCACTGCCCTGTTGTGTCTGACCGCCCTGTCCGCGCCGACCTGGGCCGCGGAGGCCGCACCAGCCAAAGAGCCAATCTCCGGCGGGAGCGAGCAGCCCCAAGGTGCCAAGCCAGCTCCTGCGAAAAGATGGCCAGCGCGCACGGCCGCGCCGGATTCGCGAGACGCACATCACCCCCCCCAGAAGGCCGGGCTGTCCGTGCGCCTCCCCGCGTACCGCCGGGGCGATACCGGCAAGCTGGTGGATACCAGCAGGCCGCATGGTGATGCCAAGATCGAGGAAGCTCCGGCTGGTGTCGTCCCCGAGGAACGCATGGTCGTTCCGATCCCTCCCGCGCCGGAACCACTCACCTCCGCCGCGAAGCCGTCCGCGACCGCCGCGAAGCTGGCCGCGACCGCCGCGCAGCTGGCCGCAACCGCCGCGAAGCTGGCCGCGACCGCCGCGAAGCTGGCCGCGACCGCCGCGCAGGCGAGCGCAACCGAATCGAGCCGGACGGCGCACGGCGAGAGTCCCGTCGCCGGGACCGCCCCGACGGCAAGAACTCCGCCCACCGCGGCTCCGACCGCCATGGAGGCCGCACCACTCCCCGAGACGCCGCCAGCCCTCGCAGCGAAGCCGGAGACGGTCATGCTCGACGAGGCGGTGTTCGATCAGATTCGCCTGGAAATCAAGAACCGCCTGCCCTTTTTCCAGGCCTGCGCCGACGCATCTCGCCGGCGCGGCAGCTCAGAGGTACGGAGAGTGCAGGCGACGTGGACCATCGCCGCCGACGGCACCATCAAGGAGATGAAGGTCGATGACGTGCCGGATGCGCAGCTCGCGACGTGCATCACCCGCATGGGCAGCCATCCTTTCGCGGTCCGGCCCGGAACCGAGCTGACCATCCCCACACCGATCGTTTTCGTGCGCTAATCAACCCTTCGGGATGAGGCGCGCCATGATGACACCCTCGATCTTGCGCACCTTCGCGACCGTCGCCTCGCCGAGATCGCCCTCGACGTCGATGATGTTGTAGGCCAGTTCGCCGGCGCTCTTGTTCATCATGTCGGCAATGTTGATCTTGTCCGCGGCCAGCACGGTGGTGATCTGGCCGACCATGTTGGGGACGTTGGCATTGCCGACCACGAGGCGCGCCCGTCCCGTGGTGGGCATCTCGCAGTTGGGGAAATTCACCGAGTTCTTCACGTTGCCGAGCTCGAGGAAGTCCTTCATCTGGCGCGCCGCCATGATCGCNNATGGGGATGACGTTCTTCTCGTCGAGCAGATCGTCCTCGGGGAAGTCGGTGACGTAGCACCCGACGGTGCCCGCCGCCAGGGCCTCTTTCAGATCCGCGGTCTTGACCAGGGCACCGCGCGCCAGGTTCACGATGCGCACGCCCTTCTTCATGATGGCGAACTTCTCGCGCCCGAGCATGCCCTTGGTTGCATCCATGAGCGGCACGTGCAGTGTGATGAAGTCGGACTGCGAGAGCAGCTGGTCGAGGCTGGTCGCGCGCTTCACCCCGCGCGATAACCCCCAGGCCGCCTCGACCGAAATGTAGGGGTCGTAGCCCACGACATGCATGCCCAGCGCCATGGCGTCGTTGGCCACCATGACGCCGATGGCCCCCAGGCCGACCACGCCCAGCTTCTTGCCCTTGATCTCCGGACCCACGAAGTCGTTCTTGCCTTTCTCGACGAGCGGGCCGACCTCCTTGCCCTTGCCCTTGAGGCCACGCACCCACTCGACGCCAGGAAGGATCCGCCGCGAGGCCAGCAGCATGGCGGCGATGACGAGCTCCTTGACGCCATTGGCGTTGGCGCCCGGCGTGTTGAACACCACGATGCCGCGCTCGCTGCACTTGTCGATGGGGATGTTGTTCACCCCGGCGCCGGCGCGGGCGATCCCCTTGAGCGAGGCCGGAAGCTCCAGCGCGTGCAGGTCGGCGCTCCGCACCAGGATCCCATCGGGATTCAGAATCTCGGATGCAATCTCGAAGGAATCACGCGGTAGCTCATCGAGTCCGATGGCAGCGATTTTGTTGAGCGTCTGGATCTTAAACATGTTGTTTGCCTCGCGGTGAAAATGTTGCCCTGCTCCGTTTGCCGGCCGTATCCTGCTAGATAATGTTCGTCCCGTCTAGTCGCGTGAGGAGCCGGCGAGCTTCGCTCGGCGCGAATCATCGCGGGAGGGTTGGGCGAGGCCGCGCGCGAGGGCGCGAGCGAAGCGAGCGGGGGTGGAGGGGGAGGTGCAGGTCCCGAAGTCCCCGAAGGGGACAGCGCGGGGGAGGCAGGGCGGGTGGGCAGGTGCCGAGTACAGAGCTAACCCTTCGAGGGTTCCCATCCTTACAGGTATGATACGTGCCATGCTGGCCATGATGGTGTTGCTGGTCGCCGCCCCTTTCCCGGCGATGGCCGCGGACGACGCGGCGTTGGGCGCGATCCTGCCGGCGGACCCGTTGGCCAGCACGCGCGACGAGCGACAACCCCATTTCGCGCCGGCGTCGCGCGAGCGCAGCAAGAAGGAGCTGTGGCTGATCGAAAAAGCGTGGCGGGCCCCGGTGCGCACGGAGGAGGCAGATCTCGCGCCCAGGCACCGAGGCAAAGAAGTTGCCAGAAAAGCGCTCGCCCCCAACCTGGAGGCCGAGGCGCGCCTGGCCGAGAGCATGCCGCCCGTGGGTAACCGCATCCAGCCCATCGCGACCCTCTACAACCTCTGGAACCGCGAGGCGATGCCGCTACTCGCAGGCCGGCCGTACAAGCGGCCGTTCCAGCTTTTCCTGCGCGATCACTACACCAAGGAGTCCACCTGGGCCGACACGCGGCTGGCCACGGTTCTCGCCGCGGCCGCGCTCAAGTTTCACTCACCCCGGGTCGAGGTCGTGTCCGGCTATCGCTCGCCGAAGTACAACCTGATGTTGCGCAAGAAGGGACATCAGGTGGCG